>JAVXWL010000203.1:0-3418 GCA_032230565.1 Pseudonocardiales bacterium
TGGCCAAGCGCTACACCGGCCGCGGCATGCCCTTGCTGGACGTGATCCAGGAGGGCAACCTGGGGCTGATCCGGGCGGTGGAGAAGTTCGACTACACCAAGGGTTACAAGTTTTCGCCTGCCGTTGACAATGGTCGACGCCTGGGTGTGCAGGAACTGCCGCCAAGTCGTGTCGGTGTCCCGAAGCGGAGCCGGAGGTATCCGCTCCTGCTGCAGGACGCGGCGGATGGTGGACGCTCCGACACGGTGGCCAACCTTGAGCAACTCGCCCTGGATTCTCTTGTATCCCCAGCTGGGATTCTCCCTGGCCATGCGCTTGATCAGCTCAGTCACGGCGGCGGAGACGGGTGGGCGTCCGAGGCGATGTGGATATGTCCATTTTCTGGCGACCAGGCGACGATGCCAGCGCAGGATTGTGCCCGGTGTGACCAAGCGATGCCCCCGCAGCGTCTGCGGCAACCTGCGGACGAGCGCGGCGAGGATCGCTCGATCCGCCCAGTCCATACGAGGCCTCTGATTCGCTCTACGCAAGACGGCAACTTCGTGGCGCAGTACCAGGAGCTCGACGTGCTTGGACGTCGACGAGCGGCCGAACAACAACAGCAGGTTCAGCAGCCGCAGAAAGACCAGGAGAGCAGACGCAACGACACGAGCCACGATCATGCCCCGACGGCTGGCCACACCGACCTCCCTGGTCAGCGGCGCAGGCTCACTTCTGGAACCCCTCACGCTCCGGGCTCCAGCCGCCGGCCGTTAGAACCCGGAGCGGCCGTGGCCCACCGGAGCTCGTGCAGACCAACCCGCCAGCGCCAGCCACCCCGGGCGCAACGCTCGAAGCCAACTCGCATGTATGCAACGGATAGTAATCGGGCGCCCCGATTCAGGACATTGTGATCTTCATATCGGCTAGGAGGCGGCCCGGATGGGCACCCAGCGTCTACCCGGGCCGAAGACCCAGCGACCCCACTGACGTCAGCGAGACACGAGGTAACGGTGCACTGGGCGTCGGGTGCTGCTCACCGAGCAGCTTGTCGACAGTCCGGCCCCCGGCGTGCACGTGATCCAGACCTGGCCGGTGTTTCCTGACCGACCGCGCTCACCCGGGTGTTTCAGCACCACGCCTGCCATCGGTTAGAGCAGACGTGCGCCCGTCGACAACCCCTAGCCGGGGTGGTAGGGCTGGGTGTTCCGTCTCGCTGAACTTCTGGCACGGCGAGTTCGTCATCACTCTCTGTCAGAATCTCGCGTAAGACTCCCCGGTCCTCCGCCGCTCGTTCGTGCCTACACGCACCTTAATCAGCCACAAGGGTTTCCTGAATCGTTGCACCCGGCTACTATCCGTTGCGCACGCTCCAGACCCCGGCGGCACAAGAGCTCGGCGACCCGCGCCGAGCCCAGTCGTCGGGGAGTAGCCATGCGCCTTGCAGGACCGTCGCGATCGCCTGCGATCGAGCCTCGCGCGGGTGTCCCCCCGATGGCACCACAGTGGCCCCGAGGGTCGCGCCCGGCGTAGCTGGCACTAGTGAGTTGGGCTCCGCACACTCCGGTGGTCCACGGCCCAGCCGGATCCACCGGCCGGCAGCCCCAACCCCCAACGGGGGTTCGGGGGACGGCTCCTTCCTCGCCCGCGAGACAGCCGCCGCGAGCCAACCGGCGCCGGTCCCCGCTGACAGCAAACCAATGAGGAATCGCGGCCGGTCAATCTGATCGTGTGCGTGTCCCTGGCGCCGGACCAGTCCAGTCGGACCATCTGCTGGCGACGGTCGTGATCCGTTGGGGTCTGGTGTCGCAGGCGTCGGCGTTCAGCGCGATCCGATCCACCATGCCCAACCGGTCAGTCACTGCGGCGATCAGGGCGGCCAGCTCCGCCGCCGGATGTCGGGTCCGGGGCCACCAGCTGCCATCTGCGACGCCGTGGGCTGTGGGTGATGGTGGAAACGCCAGCCGCGAATTAGGCTTCGTGGTCTCCGCGCCAGTATCCGGAAATGCTGTGCTGACGCTCCAGGCCCGACATCATGCCGGTGCTCCCTGCCTCCGGCCCCCAAATGGAGACCGAAACCGTCATGCGCTGACGACGGCGCCGACGCTCGAAAGGTCCTCAGTAGTTGCACTGTACGCCCATTGTTCCTCACCGGATGATCTGGATGCAGGTGAATTTTCGGCTGGGTTTTGTCTCAGCCCCACGGTGGTATGCGGGTCCAATCGCCCGTGCTCTTGTGGCGGGGAGTATTAAAGAGTAGACCTGTGTTAGAAAACGTTGACAGGCCAAGGCCGGATCAGCAGAGAAGGTCCGTCCTCCCGGCTGGCGTTTCCAGCACGAGCAGTACCGGGAACTCACGCAGAGCACGCCGCGATAAGGCGTAGCGTCGCGGGCCTGCGTCAGCATGCGATTCTCGTGTGCCGACGCCGAGACCGTTCAACGTGGCGCATTGTGACGCTTGGTAACCCGATCACCCGTGCGGCTCGGACGTCACCCCAGTACCTCGGGGTGACGTCCGTTTGTTGTGGCCGGTCCCATTCCGCGGCGGCCCGAGCTGAACGACAACCCTCAGTACCCCCACCTGCAGCCCTCCGTCGAAGCAGCGCTGCGCGACATCCATGGCGGGTTCAGCCTCTCTCTGACTGGCCTCGACCTCTGGCAGCCGGCCTCTCGCCAGTTACTTCTCTCCGTCAGCCCGACCGAGCCGGTCGGGTCCGGCGAGTGTGCCAGCGGCGGCTGGTCCTGAGGTGTGGGCGGTGGCGGTCAGTTGGGCGGCGGTAGGCGTTGGGCCCGTTCGAGCCCGTCGATGAGCGCGTTGATGCCGGCGGTGAATCGCTCGTCGCGGTTGTCGATCCAGACGTGCTCGCCGAGGGCGATCAGGGTGGGGAAGCGGTCATCGGGAAGCGACCGGAAGAATTCGTGGAGCCTTTTTCTGGTCGCCGTGTCCTGGACTCGCTGTTCGTTAACGGAGATGCGGGCGCTGCTGACCTCAAATCCGATCGTGTAGTCGAGAATGAGAAAGAATGCGTGGCCGGCTTCGCGGTGGGGGAACCCGGCGCTGTGCAGCGGCAGTAGGAAGGCTTCGGCCAAGGACAGCGAGTGCGGTCCGAGGGGGTCGCGAGTCTTCAGCAGGCCGGCAACCCCTGGATGATCTTCCAGCACCTTCCGCAGTCGATGAGCAAGTACCTTGATCTGCTCGGTCCAGGGCAGTGTCTGATCGAGCTCGCAGTCGACCTCGGCGAGCACACCGTCCACGACCAGGTCCTGGAGCTGCTCCTTACCCCGCACGTGGCGGTAGAGCGCGCCGGGGACCACGCCGAGACGCGCGCCCAGGGTGCGCATGGTCAGCGCCTCGACGCCCTCCTGGGCAATCACCGTGAGTGCCTCGGCCACCACGCGCTCCCGGGTGAGCGTGCGGCGCAGCTCCCCATCGGTTTCC
>JAVXWL010000008.1:0-35105 GCA_032230565.1 Pseudonocardiales bacterium
GACGGCGACCACGGCGGCCCCCAGCCGGGCGCATTCCACCCCGACCGAGCCCGACCCGGCCCCCAGATCCCACACCAGCCGGCCCGGCCCGGGGGCCAGCCGCGCCAGGGCCAGCGCCCGGACCTCCGACTTGGTGATCATGCCTTCGCGATGTGAGAACTCCGCCTCGTCCAGCGCCCAGCCCGCCGTGGGGGGCATCGGGTCACCGCCGGCGATCCATCCCCGATCAGGAACCGCGTGTTCATCAGCAAGGCATAACACGATATGCGGATCGCGCACCGGCTCGCCGTCGAAGCGTCTCACCCGCTCGCCGGGTCCGCCGAGGTCCTCGGCGACCAGCACACTGCGGCGCCAGCCGGCCAGCCCGGCGACGATCTCCGCGGCGCCCGCGCCTGGTCCGGTCAACACCGCGACCGCTGGGTGTGCCCGGCACACGTTGAGCACCCGTCGCAGCGACCTGTCGCCGTGCGCCGAGACCACGGCGACGTCGTCCCAGGAGCGGCCCAACAGCGCGAATGCCCGCGTCACACTGGACCGCGCCGGCAGCACCACGGGCCACAGACCGCGCTTGCGCAGCATCCGCACGATGCCGAAGAACCCCGGATCCCCGCTGGCCAGCACCACGGTGGGAGTGTCGTCAAGGGCGTCCAATTCCGCTGGCCCTAGCACCCGGGCACTGGTGGGCACCGGCACGTTGGCGAGCTGGTGCTGCGCGCCGATCACGATCTGTGCACGCGCCAACGCCTGCGTCGCGCCAGGAGACAGCGCAGAACCATCCAGGCCGATGACAGTGACGGTCACTCGCCAACCCAGTCCGGCTCGGTCGCGGCCACCACTCGCTTTCCGGTGAAGTCGACCATGGCTGTCTTGGCGTCCAGCGGGCGCCCGACCTCGGCGGTAAACCGGTGCAGCGTATCCGCTACCCGGGCGCAGACGTCGTCCCCGCACGCGCGCAGCAGCCCGCTGGCCTCCCAGATCTCATAGGCCCGCCGGGCGGTCGGCGCGTCCCGGATCTCCGCGATGTCTTCCGAGCCGCCGCCGTGCGCAGCGGTAATCTTCGCCAGCAGACCGGTGTCCACTTTGGACTTGGTGTAGTGGGTCATCAGGATCCCGGAGGCCAGCTTGGTCAGCTTGCCGATCATGCCGACGAACACCACCTCGGTCAGGCCGTGTTGCACCGCGCGGCGCAGCGCCGCCCCGGTGAAATCGCCGACCTCCACGAACGCCACCTCCGGCAGGTGCGTCAATAGCCGCATCGCGCCCCGCTCGGTACGCCCGCCGGTAGCGAGCACCAGCGTCGGCACACCTTGGGCGGCCATCACCGACACCGCCTGCTCCACCGACGCACGCCAGGAAGCGGTCGAGAACGGGCGGACGATGCCGGTGGTGCCCAGGATGGAGATACCGCCCTCGATGCCCAACCGGCGGTTGGTGGTCTTGCGGGCCATCTGCTCCCCACCGGGCACGCTGATCGTCACATCCGCGCCCCGCCCGCCGGATGCTTCCCACACCGCCTCGGTGATCATCTGGCGGGGTACCGGATTGATCGCGGGCTGCCCGACCGGCAACCCCAACCCGGCCCGGGTCACCACACCCACCCCCTCGCCACCGTAGAGCACCACCTCCCCGTCGCTGCGCCAGGCGACGGTCACCGTCAGGTGCGCGCCGTGCGTGACGTCAGGGTCGTCGCCGGCATCCTTGATCACGACGGCGGTGGCAGTGGCCCCCTGGCAACGCAGCGATTCGACGGTGAAGGTGTGCCGATCCCCCGAAGGGAATCCGATGTTCACCGTGGACATTCGGGTGCCGCTCAGCGCTGCCGCCGCGGCCTTGGCCGCCGCCGCTGCGCAGGCACCGGTGCTGAACCCGGTACGGAGTGCGTGCGGGCGCATCTTCGCGGTCCGGGGCAGCTCCGGCTCGCGCAGCGGTGGGCCGTCGGTCACAGCTGCGCTCCCCTGCCACTGCGCGCCGGCAGGACGACCACCGTCGACAGGTAGGACACGGAGTCGGTGCGCGCCAACCGGGTGATCCGCTCGTCGGCGGTACCGACGTGCTCGACGCACCAGGCGCGGTCCAGCGCACCTGCGGCGTCGATCCGCTCGCGTAGCGGGACCAACCGGCGGCCGCCCTTGTAGACGACCACCGCCCCACCCCCGGCCAGCGCCTGATCCACGGCGGTGAAATCTCGGGTTAGCGGGAGCAGCGTGAGCGGTTCAGATCCTTCGACCAGGGTCAGGCCGGCGGCGCTGGCGGCGGCCTGCATCGCGGTGATGCCCGGCACGGTGCGGATCCGGACATCGGGCAGCAGCTCGCGGACCGTCTTGG
This sequence comes from Pseudonocardiales bacterium, assembly GCA_032230565.1. Lineage (GTDB taxonomy): Bacteria > Actinomycetota > Actinomycetes > Mycobacteriales > Pseudonocardiaceae. Next base: position 2,326 of record JAVXWL010000008.1, read on the forward strand.
CGAGGTAGCCAAAGGTTGAGTACACCGACGGGTCACCGAGGGTGGCGAAGGCGGCGCCGCCGCCGTGCTCGCGAAGGTGCGCTACCACCCGTGCGGCCGCGGCGTCCCAGCAGTCGTGGCGCCGGCGCTGCGACCCGGTGACGTCGTCATTGAGCGCGAAGACCAGCCGCTCCAGCCGGTTGTGGGTCAGGTGCGCCCGTACGACGGCCTCTGCGCGGCCCGCCACGTCAGGGGCCATTACCGGCACGAAGATCCACCCGGCGCAGGACAGCTCGCGCACCGCGGCGACGGTCAACAGATCTGGGTCCCCTGGACCCACCCCGATCCCGATCAGCTCCACGGTGTCGACCTAACCCTTCAGACAGCTCGCTACAAAGCGTGCCACCGCTGCTGGATTCGCGACCGGGTGGGTATGCAGGAACGATGCGTGTACCGCGCCGTGGACGAACCCCTCGGGCTGCGCGCCCGTCCAGGCCCAGGCCGCCTCTCCCGCGCGGGGAATGACGGTGGTGCGGTGAAACTCGTGACCGCTGACCCGCGCGCCGACCGGGTGCAGCACCGAGTCGCGCAACGCCACCGCATCGCGGTAGCCCAGCACCAGGCGCCCGGTCATCGTCGCCTCGGCGTCGAGCACCCCGCACATCGCTGCGCCGTCCACCGAGCGGCACAGGTACATCAACCCACCGCATTCGGCGTGGACTGGGGCCCCCCGATGAGCCAGGGCGGCGACCTGCGCGCGCAGTACGGCGTTGGCCGACAACTCCTCGGTGTGGCACTCCGGGAAGCCCCCGGGCAGCACCAGGCCGGCGGTACCCGGCGGCAGGAACTCGTCATGCAGCGGGTCGAAGCCCACAACCTCGGCTCCGGCTGCGGCGAGCAGTTCGGCGTGTTCGGGATAGCCGAAGGTGAACGCCGGCCCGGCGGCCACCGCGACCACTGGCTTGCCGGTCACCGCGACAACCTCAGCGTCCGGTTCCCATGGCGTCCCCGCCTGGGTCGATCCGGCCAGGGAGAGCACCGCGTCCAGGTCGATCTGGGCGGCCACCGCGTCGGCCCAACGGGTCACTACGCTCGCCGCGGTGGCGTGTTCGGCGGCGGTGACCAGCCCCAAGTGCCGCGACGGCACCGCCAGCGCGTCATCCCGCCGTAGCGCACCGAGCACCGGCAGGCCAACTTCGTCACAGGCCTGCCGGCAGACCTGTTCATGACGCGCCGAGCCGACCCGGTTCAGTACCACGCCAGCGATCCGCACCTCGGGGTCGAAGGACCTGAACCCGTGTAGCAGCGCGGCGAGGCTGCGACCCTGGCCGCGCACGTCGACGACCAGCAGCACCGGGGCCCCCAGCAGAGCCGCGACGTGCGCCGTCGAACCGTAGCCAGCCGTCCCGGTGCGGCCGTCGAACAGACCCATTACCCCCTCGACGATCGCGACCTGCGCTCCGGCACCGCCGTAGGCGGCCAGTGCCGCGATGCGCTGCTCACCGACCAGCACGGGATCGAGGTTGCGGCCGGCTCGCCCGGTGGCCAGCGCGTGGTAGCCGGGGTCGATGTAGTCCGGACCGACCTTGAACCCGGCCACCGTGGTGCCCCGGCGCCGCAGCGCGGCCATCAACCCGGCGGCGACGGTGGTCTTGCCGCTGCCCGACGCGGGCGCGGCCACGACCACGGGTGGTTTACCACTCAATTCCGCGCTGGCCTTTCTGGCCGGTGTCCATCGGGTGCTTGATCTTCGTCATCTCCACCACCAGGTCGGCGGCGTCGAGCAGCACGGGTGGGGCGTTGCGGCCGGTGATCACGACATGCTGCCGGCCGGGTCGAGCGGCCAGGGTGGCCACCACCTCGTCGGTGTCCACCCAGCCCCAATGCAGCGGGTAGCTGAACTCATCGAGCACGTACAGGTCGTGCACCTGCTCGGCCAGCCGGCGGGAAATCTCCGCCCACCCCTGCGCCGCGGCGGCGGCGTGGTCCTCAGTGCTGCCCTGCTTGCGCGCCCAGGACCAGCCCTCTCCCATCTTGTACCACTCGACCGGCCCGCCTTGCCCGGTGCGCTGGTGCACCTCGTGCAGCGCCTGGAACGCAGCCTGCTCTCCCACCTTCCATTTCGCGGACTTGACGAACTGGAACACCCCGATCGACCAGCCGGCGCTCCAACCCCGCAACGCCAAGCCGAAGGCGGCGGTGGATTTACCCTTCATCGCTCCGGTGTGGACGATCAGCAGCGGCCGATTGCGTCGCTGCCGGGTGGACAACCCGTCATCGGGGATGGCGACCGGTACGCCTCGGGGCATGCAAACCTCCGTTCAGGCAACAGACCTGACCGCACGGACGACTCCGGCTACCGAGTCGGCGGACAGCTCCGCCAGCCGCAGGCACCCGCCGCCCAGCGCGACCGCGAGCCGGTCGGCTAGTCCCAGTCGGACCGGCCCGGACTCGCAGTCCACCACGATCGACCCGACGCCGTCGCGACGCAGCAGGGCGGCGGCGGCCAGCGCGGCGTCCATCCCACCGTGTGTGGCCCGGCCGTCGGTGAGCACCACGAGCAACGCCCGCCGGTTGGGATCGCGCAGCCGCTCGGCGGCCAGCACCCGAGCCGACCGCAGCAGCCCGGCGGCCAGCGGTGTACGTCCCCCGGTGCGCAATGCGCTCAAGCGGGCAGCAGCGGCATCCACTGCCGACGTCGGTGGTAACACCACGTGCGCCTCGGTGCCCCGGAAGCTGATCAGGCCCACCTTGTCGCGGCGCTGATAGGCGTCACGCAGCAGCGAAAGCACCGCGCCGGTCACCGCGGACATCCGAGTGCGGGCCGCCATCGAGCCGGACGCGTCGACGGCGAACAGCACCAGGTTGGACTCCCGCCCCACTCGCACCGCGCGCCGAACATCGGCTCGGTGCACCACCAATCCAGGGCCGCTGCGCCCCCTCTCACGCTGGTGCGGCGCGGCAGCGGCGAGCGTGCCCAGCAGATGCAATCCGCTGCCGTCAGAGATCGACGCTCGAATCATCCGCCCGACGCTCGTCCGAGCAGCCGACCGCCGCCCAGGCACCCCAGCCCCCACCCCAGTCACCGTCAACAACCGCGCTCGAAACCCCGGACCCGGCGCCGCCGCTACACCGGAGCTGTCCCCCCGACATGGGGACATATCGGGGCTATTGGGTGCCGAATTACCCCGATATGTCCCCATGTCGGGAGGGGCCCCGCCGCTGTTGGGGGGGTCGGGCGGGGGTTGGTCTTCGATATGTAGGGCGTTTTCTAGCTGCTCGCTGTCCAGGCCGGGCTGGTCGAAGGGGTCGCGGCGGCGGCGGTGCGGCAACGCCAGTACCGCCGCGACCCGGATGTCCTCCTCGCCCACCGCGCCGGCGCCGCGCCAGGCGGCGTGCGCCATCGCAGTGCGGGCCAGCACCAGATCAGCACGCATCCCGTCCACCTCGAACGCGGCGCACACCGCAGCGATCCGGCGCAGCTCACCATCGGGCAAAGCCACGCCAGGCAACAATGCCCGGGCCACCGTGATCCGGTCGGCGAGTGCGGCGTCCTCTGGATCCCACACCGCCGCGAAAACAGCTGGGTCCGCCTCGTAACGCAGCCGCCGGCGGATCACTTCGGCCCGCGTCTCGACATCGCGCGAGGCCGCCACCTCGACGGTGAGCCCGAAGCGATCCAGCAACTGCGGGCGCAGCTCACCCTCCTCTGGATTCATCGTGCCGACCAGCAGGAACGACGCGGCATGCGAGACCGACACACCGTCGCGTTCCACATGCGCGCGACCCATCGCGGCGGCGTCGAGGAGCACGTCGACGAGATGGTCGGGTAGCAGGTTGACCTCGTCGACGTAGAGCACCCCGCGGTGGGCCGCGGCCAGCAGACCGGGCTGGTACGCCGAGACGCCCTCGGTCAGCGCGCGCTGCAGATCCAGTGAGCCCACCAGGCGGTCCTCGGTGGCGCCGACCGGGAGCTCGACCAACCGGGCCGGGCGGATCAGCTGTCCCGCTACGGCGGTGTGCGGGCCGTCCGGGCAGGTGGAATCGGGGGCCGTCGGGTCACACCCGAAGCGGCAACCCGGTACCGCGGTCACCGCGGGTAGCAGCGCGGAAAGCGCCCGAACCACGGTGGATTTCGCGGTGCCCTTCTCGCCGCGGACCAGCACCCCACCTATCGCTGGATGCACGGCATTGAGCAGCAACGCCAACCGGAGATCGTCGTGCCCGACGATCGCGGAGAACGGATATCGGGCGGCACTCATGGTTCAGCGGACTCGTGCCGACGCGTCGCGGCGCATCGGCACCAGCGGGATGCCGCCCTCGGTGAACTTCGGCCCGTCGACCACGAAACCGAATGAACCGAAGAGCTCGACGCAGTCGAGCTGCGAGTCAAGCACGCAGGGTGCATCGCCCGCCTCGGCCAGGGCCGCTTCGAGCAACCGCCGGAGCGCGCCTTGGCGACGGGCCTGCCGGGCAGTGCAGATCCGGCCGATCCGGAAGTGGCCGTCGGTGGGCTCCAACAGTCGCAGAGTGGCCTGCGGCTCTTCGATCGCGCCATCGGGCGCGAGCCAGTAGTGCCGGGTGTTCCGGTCCAGGTCATGCCCGTCGAGCTCCTGATACGCACAGCCCAGCTCGACTACGAACACCTCGACCCGCAGGCGCAGCAGCGCGTAGATCATGGCGGTCGACAGGTCAGCGGCGAGACTGCGGTGTAGCACTGTGTTGCCCACCGCTCCTGCCTACCAGAAGGTCTGACATCGTGGCGGGGTGACGCACCATCGGTCCTGGCAGCTCACTCTGAGGTGGACCCTCATCTGGCTGTTCGTGGGCGCCCTACTGGTCGCTGGTGGCACCGTCGTCCAGCGGTTCCGCCCTGATCAGCACACTGCTGTGACAGCCGTGCAGACTTCGACCCGACCCGGCGCCCGACAGCCGATGACGCGCTCCACCCCGCCTGGCCCGGCGGCTGCGTGGGTGTTGGGAGCCATCCCGCTGCCGCGGCGTCCGGATGGGTTCGGCATTGCGCGGTCCACGCCCGCAGCGCTGGAAGACCGGCGGCTATCCACCGTCGATCTGCTCCCTCCCCCCACCGCGACCTCGTTCCAGTCAACGATCAGCCCGGTGCCTCCCGAGGTGTTGGCCCGTAGCACGTGGAAACCAGAATGTCCGGTGAAGCCCGAGCAACTGCGTTATCTCACCATGGCTTTCCGTGGCTTTGACGCGCGCGCGCATACCGGCGAAATGCTGGTGAACGCCGACGTCGCGCAGGCCGTGGTAGGTGTCTTCAAGCGGCTCTACACTGCCGGCTTTCCCATCGAGGAGATGCGGATCACAACCGAAGCCGAGCTGAGGTTGCCACCGACGGGAGACGGCAACAACACCAACGCCTTTGTCTGTCACCAGACCCCTGGTCAGACCCAATGGTCGGCCAACGCGTACGGGTTGGCCATCGACCTCAACCCGTTCAACAACCCGTCGGTCAAAGGCGATCTCGTGTTGCCCGAGCTGGCATCGTCTTATCTCAACCGGGGCTGGGCGCGCTCGGGCATGGTGCTCGACGGCGGCGTGGTGGTGACCGCATTCGAGTCGGCTGGCTGGAAATGGGGTGGACGGTGGGTGGCGCCGGTCGATTTCATGCATTTCAGCGCCAATGGGAAGTGAATACTCACGGCGCCTCCAGATCACCCTCGAGGTCCAGGTAGACCGCCCGCAGCGCCTCGAGATCGGCCGGATCGGGCTGGGCCCACAGGCCCCGGTCAGCGGCCTCGAGCAGCCGCTCGGTCATCCCCCGCAGCGCCCACGGATTGGATTTCCGCAGGAACTGCTGCACATCGGAATCGAAGATGTAGGACGCGGCGAGCTGGTGATACATCCAGTCCTCCACCACGCCTGCGGTGGCGTCGAAGCCGAACAGATAATCGACGGTCGCGGCGAGCTCGAAGGCGCCCTTGTAGCCATGTCGTTGCATGGCTGCGATCCACCGCGGGTTGACCACCCGGGAGCGAAAGACCCGGCGGGTCTCCTCGGCGAGCGAACGGGTCTTCACCGCATGCGGTACCGCGGAGTCACCGACGTAGGCCGCAGGATTGCTCCCGGTTAACGAGCGCACCATCGCGACCATTCCGCCGTGATACTGGAAGTAGTCGTCGGAATCGGCGATGTCATGTTCCCGGGTGTCGACGTTCTTCGCGGCGACTGTGATGCGCCGGAAAACGTGCTCCATATCGCCACGCGCCGCGGCACCGTCGAGCCCGCGCCCGTAGGCATAACCACCCCAGGTGGCGTAGACCTCGGCGAGGTCGGCGTCGGTACGCCACTGCCGGCTGTCGATCAGCGGTAGCAGGCCCGCGCCGTACGCGCCCGGCTTCGAACCGAAAATCCGGGTGCGGGCCCGCCGGTCGTCGCCATGCACCGTGAGGTCAGCCCGGTAGTGCGCGGCGACGAAGTTGCGCGTCGCCGGCTCATCCAGCGGCGCGACGGCCGCAATCGCGTCGTCGAGTAACGCGACCACATGCGGGAAGGCATCCCGGAAGAAGCCGGAGATGCGCAGCACCACGTCGATGCGGGGCCTGCCGAGCTCATCGAGCCCGACCACCTCCAGGCCGGTGACCCGGCGGGAGGCGTCGTCCCAGGTGGGACGCACACCCAGCAGCGCCAGCACCTCCGCGATGTCATCACCTTGGGTACGCATGGCGCTGGTGCCCCAGATGGTCAGACCGACCGAGGCGGGCCAGTCACCGGTGTCGGCGCGGTGACGTTGCAGTAACGATTCGGCCAGCGCGGTGCCCACGTCGAAGGCGTTGCGCGTCGGGATCGACTTCGGATCGACTGAGTAAAAGTTGCGTCCGGTCGGAAGCACCGAGACCAGACCACGAGTCGGCGAGCCCGAGGGTCCCGGCTCGATGAACCGGCCGTCCAGAGCACGTAGCACATTGGTGATCTCGGCCGGGGTGCCGGCCAGGCGAGGGACCAGCTCGGTGCACGCGAACCGCAGGACCGATACCACCGCGTCGTCCGGTTCACCCAACACCTCGGCCACCAGGGCCGGGACCTTCGCAGGTTCCCAGCCAAGCCTTTCAGTGCTTTGCACGAGCGTGCGGGCCAGTTCCTCCAAGTGGTCGATATCGGCGAGCGAGCCGTGCTCGTCGTCTGAGCCGATGCACGCCGCGATGGCCGCGCGCAACCCCGGCAGCGGCTGTCCCGAGCCGAACACCTGGCGCGCTCGCAGCACCGCCAGTACGTCATTGACCAGCTCATCGCCCTCGGGGGCGCGACCCAGCACGTGCAGGCCGTCGCGGATCTGCACGTCCTTGATCTCGCACAGGTACCCGTCGAGATGCAGTACGAAGTCGTCGAAGGCGTCGTCACCCGGCGGTGCGTCCGCGCCTAGATCATGGTGCAGCTGGGCGCTCTGGATCAGCGTCCAGATCTGCCCGCGCAGCGTCGGCAGCTTGTCGGGGTCCAGCGCCGCCATGGTGGCGTACTCATCGAGCAACTGCTCAAGCCGGGCGAGATCACCATAGGTGTCCGCGCGCGCCATCGGCGGGATCAGGTGATCGACGATGGTCGCATGCGCCCTGCGCTTGGCCTGAGTGCCCTCACCAGGGTCGTTGACAATGAATGGGTACACCAGCGGCAGGTTCCCCAGCACCGCATCCGGGGCATCCCGCGCGGCGAGCCCCAAACCCTTTCCGGGCAACCATTCCAGGTTGCCATGCTTGCCCAGGTGCACCACCGCGTGAGCTCCGAAGGAGTGCTCCAGCCACCGGTAAGCGGCGAGATACTGGTGCGACGGGGGCAGCTCGGGATCGTGGTAGATCGCCACCGGGTTCTCGCCGAATCCGCGCGGCGGCTGGATGAGCAGCACCACATTGCCGAACAGCAACGAACCGACGTAGATGGAGCCTTCGGACACGTACAGCTGCCCGGGTGGTTCACCCCAGGTCGCCACGACCTTGTCCCGCAATGACGAAGGCAGCGCGGCGAACCACTGGGCGTACTGCTCGGTGGGCACCCGGATAGCGGAGCTCGCCATCTGCTCCTCGGTGAGCCATTCCACGTCGTGGCCGCCGGCGGCGATCAGCCGGTGGATCAGTGCGTCACCTGCCAAGCTGTCGAGGTCAAGATTGTCGAGGTGGTAGCCGGCCTCGGCGAGTGCCCGCAGCAGCACCACGGCCGACGCTGGGGTGTCGAGCCCCACGGCGTTACCGATCCGCGAATGCTTGGTCGGGTAGGCGGACAGCACAATCGCCAGCCGTTTGCTGGATGCGGGCACGTGTCGCAGCCGGGCCAGAGCCACGGCGGTTCCCGCCACCCGGGCGGCCCGCTCGGGATCTGCCTGATAGATGGGGATCCCGTCGGGGCCCGGTTCCTTGAACGAGAACGGCACCGACACCAGCCGGCCGTCGAACTCCGGGATGGCGACCTGCATGGCGGCGTCCATCGGCGACAATGCCGCGTCGCTGGCCTGCCACACCTCCCGTGATGAAGTCAGACACAGGCCTTGGAGCACTGGGACATCCAGCGCGGCCAGCGCGCCCGCGTCCCAGGCCTCTTCCTGCGCCCCGGAGCTGCCGCCCGCGGCGAGCACCGTGGTCACCACCGCGTCACAACGGCCCAGCAGCGCTCGCAGCCCGTCGGCCTGCGCGTCGCCCAATCCCCGCAGCGAGCCACAGAACACCGGCAGCGCATTGGCGCCGGCTGCACGCAGGGCATCGGCCAGCACGTCGACGAAGCCGGTGTTTCCGGCCATCGCATGCGCCCGGTAGAACACGATGCCCACCGTTGGGCGTCCCGGGTCCGGCTCCCGCAGGTCGTACACGCCGTAGTCCGGGGTGGGAGCCGGCGGTTCGAAGCCTTCCCCGGTGAGCAGCAGCGTGTCGGACAGGAACCGGGTCAGCTCGCTCAGGTTCGCCGGGCCGCCGGCAACCAGGTAGCGCAGCGCCTGCGCCGCCACCCCTGCCGGAACCGTGGAGCTCGCCATCAGCTCCGCGTCCGGAGTCGCCTCGCCGCCCAAACACACCGTCGGCAGCCGAGCGCTCAGCAGCGCATCGAGGCCGTCTTCCCAGGCTCGCCGGCCGCCGAGTAGCCGGAGCACCACCACGTCCACACCGTCGAGCAGCGCGGGCAGCTCAGTGGGCTCGGTCCGGGCCGGGTTGGCAAGCCGGAAGTCGGCACCGCAGGCTCGGGCGGCGAGCAGGTCGGTATCGGCAGTGGACAGCAGCAGGATGCGCACTCCAGCGAGGCTAACCTCAGTGACCGACGTCGATCACCACACGGGTCGGCCCGGTCAGCGGGAATGCCTTGACCCAGGTCCGTTTGCGCATCCCCACTCCCACCGACAGCACGCCCTCGTAGTCGCGGTGATCGCGACCGCCACAACGTTCGTCAGATTGCGGGTGTGTGGAACTTCCGCTGGCCGGGATAGCTGGGTTGACCGTCGCTGCCGTGCGCCTGCGCGGGCATCGCGCAGCTCAACAGCAGTGCTGCCAGTAGCGAGTCCATCAACGCTGGCTGTTGAGTTCGGGAACGGTAAGGCGATGGGGCGACCCGGCTAGGACTTGTCGGCGCCCGGGGCCAGGACGGGCAGACCGGGCGGGGGGCCGTGTTCGATCAGGTCGAGTAACGCGTCAGTGTCGAGATGGGTAGAGACGAGATCGCCGAGCAGGTCCAGCTGGGCGTCCCGCAATGCGGCGAAGTTGGTGTCTGGCGCCGGTCGGAAACCGGGCCGGTCGGCAAGGTAAGCCACTCGCCGCAGTAGGGCACGCCGGAAGCCGTCGTTCTCGAACAGCCCATGCCAGTGGGTGCCCAGCAGGTGGCCCCCGTCGGAGCCGTCGTCGGGACCCGAGATCAGCGGTGGGTCACCGCGATGAGCCACCCGACCGTGGTGAATCTCGTAACCGGTCACTGACTCCCCCAGCGCGGTACCGGAAGGACGCGCTAGATGTTTGACCGGATCGAAGACCACGTCGAGATCCAGCAGCCCGAGACCGGCCACCTCCCCGGCACCGGACTCGACGTGATCGGTGATGCGGCGGCCCAGCATCTGGTAGCCACCACAGATGCCCAGCACCGGACGGCCAGCGGCGGCGTGTGCCAGCACCGCCCCGGCCAGGCCGGTTCGGCGCAGCCAGGACAGATCCGCCACGGTGGACTTCGAGCCGGGGAGCACCACGAGATCAGCGTCGGCAAGTCGGGAAGGTTCGGTGACGTAGCGGACCGCCACTCCAGGCTCACAAGCCAACGCCTCGACGTCGGTGCCGTTGGAGATCCTCGGCAGCCGCACCGCGGCCACTCGCAGCCACTGGGCGCCATGAGGCGCCGCCGACTGCCCGACCACCCCGTCGGCGGTGTGGGCCAGTGAGTCCTCGGCATCGAGCCACAGCGAGTCGCAATACGGCAGCACGCCGTAGTTGCGCCGACCGGTCAGGGCCTGCAACTGGACCAGCCCGGGAGCCAGCAGGTCCGGATCGCCGCGGAACTTGTTGATCACGAATCCGGCCACCAGTGCCTGGTCCTCGGACGACAGCAGAGCCAGGGTGCCGAACAGATGCGCGAGCACGCCACCACGGTCGATGTCACCGACCACCAGGACCGGCAGCCCAGCAGCCCGGGCCAAGCCCATGTTGGCGATGTCGGTGCCCCGTAGATTGATCTCGGTGGGAGATCCGGCGCCCTCACAGATCACCACGTCGAACTCGGCTCGCAGCGCCGCCAACGCACCCACCACGACGTCGAGAAGCTCAGCCTTACGGTGCCGGTAGGACGCGGCGGAAACCGTGCCAGCGGCGTGGCCGAGCACCACAACCTGGGCGCAGCGGTCGCTTCCGGGCTTGAGCAGGACGGGGTTGAATCGCACCTCGGGCTCGATGCCGCACGCTGCGGCCTGCATGGCCTGCGCTCGACCGATCTCCCCACCGTCAGGCGTCACGACCGAGTTGTTGGACATGTTCTGCGCCTTGAACGGCGCCACTGATGTCCCGCGACGGGCCAGCCACCGGCAGATCCCAGCCACCAGCACACTCTTGCCCGCATCGGAGGTGGTGCCAGCGACCAATAGCGCTCCGGGCATGGCTACGGCAGGGTCAAGATCTCCGCACCGTCCGCTGTGACAACAATGGTGTGTTCGAACTGCGCGGTACGGGACTTGTCCTTGGTCGTCACCGTCCACCCGTCGGGCCACACGTCGTAGTCGATCACGCCGAGCGTGATCATCGGTTCGATGGTGAAGGTCATTCCCTGCTCTAAGACGGTGTCCACGGAGGGCTCGTCGTAGTGCAACACGACCAACTTGCCGTGGAACGAGCGGCCGATGCCGTGACCGGTGAAATCGCGGACCACTCCGTAGCCGAAGCGCTTGGCGTAGGCCTCGATAACCCGTCCGATCACGTTGAGCGCCCGACCCGGTCGCACCGCGCGGATGCCGCGCATCATCGCTTCGTGGGTGCGCTCGACCAGGAGCCGGTCCTCCTCAGTGACCGCACCGGCGAGGAAGGTGGCGTTGGTATCGCCGTGCACGCCGCCGATGAACGCGGTGACGTCGATGTTGACGATGTCGCCGTCTTCGATGACGGTCGAGTCCGGGATGCCGTGGCAGATGACCTCGTTCAGCGAGGTGCAGCAGGACTTGGGAAAGCTCTTGTAACCCAGGGTCGAGGGATACGCCGCGTGGTCGACCAGGAAGTCATGTACTACCCGATCAACCTCATCAGTGGTCACACCCGGCCGCACTGCCCGGCCGCCCTCAGCGAGCGCCTGGGCGGCGATCCGTCCCGCCTCACGCATCGCCTCGATCACCTCGGGCGGCTGGATCAACGGCTCAGTGCACGGCCCGGGTCCAGGTTTGCCGACATAGGACGGTCGTCGGATAGTCGACGGGACCGGACGGACCGGTGTCTGACGGCCTGGACGCAACGGAGTTCGCACGGGCATATCCCCACTCTATGCCGGTCACTGCACATCGAGTGCGGACAGGAAGCGCCCAGAGACATCCAACGCGGGCGCCGATGAGCCGGCGCCGACGACGAGAGTGGCGAATGCGACGTCACCGCGGAAACCGACGAACCAGCCATCCGCGCCGATAGGGCCGCTCTCGGCGGTGCCGGTCGTACCGAACAGCTGGCCTTGGGCGGCCAGGAGCTTCGCGCTGCCTGCGGTCACCGCTTCGCGCGTCATCGTCCGCAGCGCGTCGGCGACATCGCGGGGCACCGGCGGTACCGGTCCCAGCGCAGTTCGCGTCGGTATTCCCCTGACCAGAATGGGGGTGGGAAGCCGGCCACCGGCATCGATCGTCGCAGCTACCAGCGCCATACCGAATGGACTGGCGAGCACCCGACCCTGCCCGAATCCGTTCTCCGCGCGCCGCACCATCGACTCTGAAGGGGGAACCTGACCGGTGACGGTAGTGGCGCCGGCAATGTCGTAGCTCATCCCGATGCCCATCTGGTGCGCCGCATCGGTCAACGCGCCAGCTCCCAGCCGAGCCGCTAGCTGGGCAAAGGTGGTGTTGCACGAGTTAGCGAAGGCGGTGTGCAGTGGCACGGTGCCCAGGTCGAGGAGGTGATCATTGGGCACTACCCGCTCCCCGACAATCGTCGTCGCCGGGCAGGCCACCGGCGAGTTCGGCGTCACCTGCTTGGACTGCAACGCCGCCGATGCGGTGACCATCTTGAAAGTGGACCCCGGCGGGAATCGTCCGGTCAGAGACAGTGCGCCTTGGGCGTCAGCCGCACTGTTCTGCGCGACGCCCAGGATCTCTCCCGTGGACGGCTGGATCGCCACAATCATGGCCGGATTGGCGACCGCCTCAACAGCATGTTCGGCGGCGACCTGCACGGCGCGGTCGACCGTGGTGGTCAGCATTGGCACCAGACGTGGCGGCTCGGCGGCGAGGGTGTCGACCTGCTGCCCCGGCGGGTTCGCCGTCACGATGCGCCACCCGGCGGCGTTCTCGAGCTGCTGCTCCACCACCTTGCGCAGGCCGGGCAGCAGCTGGGAAGCGAAGTCCCGGTCCGGCCCGAGCAGCCGCTGCTGGGTGGCGAAGCTCACCCCGGGCAACTCGCCGATCTGATTCCGCACCGCTTCGTAGTCCGACTCGCGCAGCACTGCCAGAGCGCTGGGTTGTCCCGCCGGGGCTACGTTGGCTTCCGCGATGATCGACTGCTCGGTGATCTGGGGATCGAAACCCCTCAGCGCAGTCGCTAGCTGGGCAGCCTCTCCGGCCAGGTCAGGGGTCGCGCTGCGATCCAGCGCGACGGTGACCACGGTTTGCCAGGTGAGCAACGGCGTTCCGGCGCGGTCGACCACCGGGACCGGTTGGGCTGGTACCTCGCGTAGCGTCAGGAGCCGACGCGCGCCCAGACCCGGGTGCAGCACCGCCGGAGTCCATCGCACCAGCCAACCGTCGCCGGTAGTCGCCGGCACCAGCTCGAAAGCGCCTGAGTAGCGCCACTGCCGGCCCCTGCCCAGGTCCCAGACCGCGGCGAAAGATGCCGACGCGATGCGGTCGGTGGAACGGACCTCGTCCACAACGAGCTGCACATGCTGGGGTTTCAGCTCGTCGCGGACCTGCCTGATCAGCTCAGTGGCGGCCACTGGATCGTCGGTGAGTCGCCCGGCACCAACAGCATCACCTCTCGATACGGCGTCTAAAAACGCAGCCGCGGCGTCGCGCGGATCCGACCCGAACAGCCCGCAGCCAGCCAGCAGGACGGCCATGAGGGCCGGCAGCACGACGGCTACGACGCGTAGTCGGGACACGGGCGCGAGTATGCCTGTTGACTGTTCAGAACAGCACCGTTGCGAAACATCCCACTTGGGTGAAACCGACCCGACGGTACGCGGCACGGGCCGGCTGGTTGTAGGAGTTGACGTAGAGGCTGGCGACCCGGCCCATCTGCTGTAGTCGGGCAACCACGGCCGCGGTCGCACCCGCCGCCAGTCCATGTCCACGCCAATCCGGGTGCACCCACACCCCCTGGATCTGACCCACCGTAGCTGACATCGCGCCGATCTCTGCCTTGAACACCACCTCACCGGACTCGAATCGGGCGAATGCGCGCCCCGCCGCGATCAAATCCGTCACCCTGGACCGGTAACCGGCCCCGCCGTCGGGCAGTCGAGGATCGACCCCTACCTCCTCGGTGAACATCGCCACCGCGGCCGGCAGGTAGCTTTCCAACTCGTCGGGACGCACCGGCCGCACCAGCGGGTCCGCAGGCACCCCAGGCTCGTCAGCGAGCATCAGCAGCGGCTGGTTGAGACGCTCCTCGCGGGCCGGTCCCCAACTTTCACCCAGCTCCGACCACAGCCCGAGCACCTGATCGACCGGTCCCACCATCGACGAGCAGCACCTGGCCCGCCGCGCTGCTCGGTCCGCGAAGGCCCGGATCGCCGACGGTCCCCCGCACAGCGGCACGAGGTTGGCGCCAGAAAAGCACAGCCCGTCCAGCCCGCCTTGCGGACCGTCGGCGAAGCCCCACAGTTCCCCCCCGAGCCGCCATGGATCGAGGCCGCCATTTTCGATCCGGGCGGCCACCATGCAGGACATCACCGGGTCAGTGGCCAGCGCCGCACGGACGCTGGGCACGTCACGGTCATCCAGCAGCCGCGCACCCGCGTACTTGAGCACACCATCTAGAGTGCCAGAGCGGCGGATAACGGCCATTGAGCACGTCCACTAAGAACCTTCCGCTAAGCGGAAGGCCTCCTCGATGAGTGTCTCGACGATCTGCGCCTCGGGCACCGTCTTGATCACCTTGCCGCGGACGAAGATCTGTCCCTTGCCGTTGCCCGAGGCGACTCCGAGGTCGGCCTCGCGGGCCTCGCCGGGTCCGTTGACCACACAGCCCATCACGGCTACCCGCAGCGGCACCTCCATGCCTTCCAGCCCGGCGGTGACCTCCTCCGCGAGCTTGTAGACATCGACCTGGGCTCGCCCGCAGGAGGGGCACGACACGATTTCCAGCCGCCGGGTCCGCAGGTTCAGTGACTCCAAAATCTGCAGGCCGACCTTGACCTCCTCGACCGGCGGCGCGGACAGCGAGACCCGGATGGTGTCCCCGATGCCCTGGCTGAGCAACGCCCCGAACGCGGTGGCCGACTTGATGGTGCCCTGAAACGCCGGTCCCGCCTCGGTGACCCCGAGATGCAACGGGTAGTCACACGCAGCGGCGAGTTGCTCGTAGGCCCGCACCATGATCACCGGATCGTGGTGCTTCACCGAGATCTTGATGTCGTGGAAGTCGTGTTCGGCGAACAAGCTCGCCTCCCACAACGCGGATTCAACCAGCGCCTCTGGGGTCGCCTTGCCGTACTTGGTCAGGATCTTGGGGTCTAGCGATCCCGCATTGACCCCGATGCGGATGGGAATGCCCGCGTCCTTGGCGGCCTTGGCGATCTCGGCCACGCGATCGTCAAATTTCTTGATGTTGCCGGGATTGACCCGTACGGCGGCGCAACCCGCCTCGATGGCGGCGAAGACGTACTTGGGCTGGAAGTGGATATCGGCGATCACTGGGATCCGTGACTTGCGCGCGATGGCCGGCAGCGCGTCGGCGTCGTCGGCACTGGGCACAGCCACCCGGACGATGTCGCAGCCCGCCGCGGTGAGCTCGGCGATCTGCTGCAGAGTGGCATTGACGTCAGCGGTCAGCGTGGTGGTCATCGACTGCACGGATACCGGGTGCTCGCTACCCACGCCCACGGTACCGACCTGCAGCTGTCGGGTCTTGCGACGCTCGGCGAGCACCGGCCCAGGCATGGCGGGCATGCCAATCATCATCAGGAGACCCCCCTCATAAGTGCGGTCATGGATGCAACCGAATCGGATTAATGATGTCGGCGGTGACGGTCAGAACTCCCACCCCGATGAACACGATTGCGATCGCGTAGGTCAGCGGCATCAGCCTCGCGTAGTCCACCGGGGGCCCGTTGGGGCGGCCAGTGGCCCGCCGGATCGCGTTGCGGATGCTCTCGTAAAGGTTGACCGCGATATGCCCGCCGTCCAGCGGGAGCAACGGCAGCAGATTGAATACCCCGACGAAAAGGTTGAACGCCGAGAGCAGGAACAGGAAGAACCACCACGCACCGAAACCGACAGCGTCACCACCGAGCACGCTGACTCCGACCACGCTGATCGGGGAGTCCGGTCGATTCTCCCCACCAAGCCGTTCGAACAGCGCAGGAATCTTCTGTGGGAACTGTTTGAGGCCCTGCCAGGTGTTGGCGAACATGGTGCCGGTGAAGCTGATGGTCTTGCCTACCGCGGCCGCCGGGCTGTAACGCAGCGTCACGGCGTCCGGTTGCTGCGGTGTCACGCCGATCGCGCCGACGAGCTTGTTGCCCTGACCACCCAGCACCGAGACCGGCACCCGGGCCACGTCGACCAGCACGGTGAGTTGCTGGCCGGCCCGCTCGAGCCGGAACTCGGTGGGACCGGAACGGCTTTGGATCGCGCTGATCAGATCGGCGGAGTTATGCACCGGGACACCTGCCACGGCCAGCACGCGATCCCCTGGCTGCAATCCCGCGTTCTTAGCGGGTGCGGGGGAACCCGGCTGGCAAGAATTGTCGGCGCGCACCTCGAGGCACTGGCTGACCTTGGACACCACCGCCGGCGCCGGGCCCCGGTCGAGGTTGGGCAGGCCGGTCGACACTGCCATCGCATAGATCAGCACAATGCCCACGACGAAGTGGGTCACCGAGCCCGCTGAAAGCACCACCACCCGCTGCCAGGTGGGGAAGCGGAAAAACGCCCGCCTGCGGTCGTCCGGATCGGGTAGCTCGTCCATCGCGGTCATCCCCGCGATATCGCAAAATCCGCCCGCCGGGATCAGTTTGAGGCCGTATTCCGTCTCTCCCCGGCGAAAGGAGAACAAGGTGGGGCCGAAGCCGATGAAGTAGCGGCGCACCTTCATCCCGAACGCCTTCGCGCTGTACATGTGGCCGGCCTCGTGCAATGCGACGCAGATCCCAATCCCGATCGCAAACAGCACTACCCCCAGCACGAACGTCACGCTGTACTCCTCACTCTGAACTCCGACCGGCCCGGGCGAGTCGGCCGCCCAGCAGTTCCCTGGCTCTGCTCCGAGACCAGTCCTCGGCGGCCAGCACGTCGTCCACCGTAGTCGGCTCGGCCCGCCAGCCCTGCGCCTCACCCAGCACTGCCGCCACCGTGTCGACGATCTCACGGAAGGAGATGCTGCGCTCGAGGAAGGCGGCCACCGCCTCCTCATTGGCCGCGTTGAACACCGCGGGAACGCAGCCACCATCAGTGCCCGCCGCCTTGGCCAGCTCAATAGCGGGAAAAGTCTCGGTGTCGACCGGCTCGAATGTCCAGGTCGTTGGGTTGGCGAAGTCACATGCCGGGGCCGCGTCGGCGACCCGGTCCGGCCAGCCCAGCGCCAGCGCGATCGGCAACCGCATATCCGGTGGGCTGGCCTGGGCGATCGTAGAACCATCGGAGAAGGTGACCATCGAGTGAATCACCGACTGCGGGTGCACCACGACGTCGATGCGATCGTAGGCAATGCCGAAGAGCAAGTGCGCCTCGATCAGCTCGAGGCCCTTGTTCACCAGGGTGGCTGAGTTCACCGTGACCACCGGGCCCATCCGCCAGGTCGGGTGCGCGAGGGCCTGCTCAGCGGTGACCCCGTCGAGCTCCTCGCGGTGGCGCCCGCGGAAGGGCCCTCCCGATGCGGTGAGCACTAACCGGGATACCTCCGCTCGGCTGCCAGCGCGCAGGCATTGGGCCAGCGCCGAGTGCTCGGAGTCCACTGGCACGATCTGCCCGGGCGCGGCGGCGCGGGTGACCAGGGTGCCCCCAGCTATCAGGGACTCCTTGTTGGCCAGCGCGAGGATGGCGCCGCTGCGCAGCGCCGCGAGCGTCGGCGCTAGACCGCGGGAACCGGTCACACCGTTGAGCACCACGTCGGCGGGCTCGGTGGTGACGAGCTCGGCCGCTGCCTCCGGACCGACCAGGATCCGGGGCATCCGGTAGCCGCCCCGGTCGTACCCGCATCGCTGCGCTTCGGCGAACAGCGCCAGCTGCAGATCCTGCGCCGCCCGGCCGCGGGCCACCGCCACGGCGGGTGCGCCGGTTGCCAGCACCTGCGCGGCCAGTGCCTGCGGGTCTGCCCCGCCAGCGGCGAGCCCGACCACGCGGAAGCGCTGCGGGTTGCGCTGGATCACGTCTAGCGCCTGGACGCCGATGGACCCGGTGCTACCGAGCAGCAGTACCGTGCGTGGCCGATCCGCCTGGTCCATCTTCGTTATTGTTCCCGATGGCGGCGCAGTTGAAGCGTGCGCGGTAGTGAGTCTGCGCTGGCCGGGCGCTGGTATGCGATGATGTTGGCGTGACCGTGACTGATCAGCACTCCGCCGGCCGGGACTCGGCCCACGGGGTGCAGCCAATCCCCGGTGTGGACCCGGAGGAGGAGCCGTCAGCCGAGTGGGGCTGGCATGGCACCCCACAGCGCGCCGGCAAGATCGCTGGTTGGTTCACCGCCTTCGCGCTGTTCGCGATGCTGATCGGGAACAACGAAGGTCACGTGGGTGACTTCTTCCTGATAGCCCCCGGCGCGATACTTGTGGTGATGTTGATCGCCAGCCACTTCAAGGCCCGCAAAGCCAAGCGGCGCTGAGGATCGGCGGGTGGTCGGCACCCGCGGCTCCCCAGCCGTCGAGCTGGAGGTCGGCCGGCGAACCGTCCGGATCACCAACCCGGAGCGGGTGTACTTCCCCGCCCGGGGCGAGACGAAGCTCGACCTGGCGCGCTACTACCTCGCGGTCGGCGATGGAATCGTTCGCGCCTTGCGCGGACGTCCCTGCATGTTGCACCGGTTCCCCACGGGAGTGACCGGCCCCAAAGTGCACCAGAAGCGGTTGCCGGCCGGCGCGCCGCCATGGGTACAGACGGTGCGGGTGGACTTCCCGTCCGGGCGCTCCGCGGACGAGCTGTGCGTCACCGATCTCGCCGACGTGATCTGGGCGGTGCAGATGAGCACTGTGGAGTTCCATCCGTGGAACACCCGGGCCACCAACGTGGAGCACCCCGACGAATGGCGCATCGATCTGGACCCGCAACCCGGCACCGGGTTCGTCGAAGCTCGCCGGGTAACCATGGTGGTGCAGGAGGTGCTGGCCGAACTCGGCGCGGTGGGTTGGCCGAAAACCTCCGGGGGCCGGGGGATGCACGTCTACGTGCGGATCGAGCCGCGCTGGAGCTTCACCGACGTGCGGCGCGCGGCCCACGCCTTCGCCCGTGAAGTGGAGCGGCGCGCACCGGATCTGGTCACCACCGCCTGGTGGAAGCGGGACCGGATCGCCGCGGTGTTCGTCGACTGGAACCAGAACACCCGTGACCACACGATCCGCGGCGCCTACTCGGTGCGCTGCGTACCCGAGGCGGTGGTGTCCACCCCGCTGCGCTGGGACGAGGTCCCCGACGCCGAACCCGCTGATTTCACGCTTGCCACCGTGCCCGAGCGATTCGCCCGCCTAGGCGACGTACACGCCGGAATCGACGACGCGGTGTTCTCACTGGAACCGCTCCTCGAGTGGGCCGACCGCGACGAGCGCTAAGCGGCCGTTGTCACGTGCTGGTGAGGACGTCGGCGAGGTTGAACCGGACGGCCCGCTCCAGTTGGTCGTACGTGCAGCTGCGAGGATCGCGGTCGTCACGCCACCGGACGAACTGGGTGGTGTGCCGGAACCGCACACCTTCCATGTAGTCGTAGCGCACCTCGACGACGCGTTCGGGACGCAGCGGCGTGAAGGACAGGTCCTTGCCGGCGTTCCAGCGGCTGGTCTCGGACTTGCGCGGCGTGCGCTCGCCCTCCTCCTGCCGGGCCCAGGCCCACGGATGATCGTCAAAATCGGTGATGAGCGGCTGCAGCTCGGTGAGAAGTTCCCGGCGCCGAGCCATCGAAAACGCCCCGACCACGCCCACCGACACGAGGACACCCCGGTCGTCGTAGAGGCCCAGCAGCAACGAACCGATGGCGTCCGGACCGGATTTGTGCAGCCGGTAGCCAGCGACGACACAGTCGGCGGTGCGCTCATGCTTGATCTTGGTCATCACCCGCTTGTCCGGCTGGTAGCGCAGGTCCAGACCCTTGGCGATCAGCCCGTCCAGCCCGGCACCTTCGAACTGATCGAACCATCGGCTGGCGACGTCATGGTCCTGCGTCGCCGGTGTGACATACACCGGCGCGACGGCGCCCGCGAGCGCCTCCTCCAGCGCCGCGCGTCGGTGCACGAGCGGTTCTTGGGTGAGGTCGTCGTCGCCCAGGGCGAGTAAGTCGAATGCGATGAAGCTCGCCGGGGTCTGTTCGGACAGCAGCGTGACCCGGCTGGCGGCGGGGTGAATGCGCTGCTGCAACGCCTCGAAATCCAGGGTGTTGCGTTCCTGATCGGCGATGACGATCTCACCGTCGATCACCGCGCGGGGCGGGAAGTTCGCCAACACTGCGTCGACGAGCTCCGGGAAGTAGCGGGTCATCGGCCGTTCCTTGCGGCTACCGATCTCTACCTCGTCACCGTCGCGAAAGATGATCGACCTGAAGCCGTCCCATTTCGGTTCGTAGTGCTGGCCTGCAGGAATTGCGGTTGCAGGCTTGGCCAGCATCGGCGCGACGGGCGGCATGACGGGAAGGTCCACGAGCTTGAGTGTCCTCGCGGTCACATCAAACGCGCGGGACGGGCGCCAGGTTCAAGGGTGGGATGCCGCAAGCTGGCCGCAGGCGGCGGCGATCTCGCGGCCGCGGGTGTCCCGGACGGTGCAGGCCACCCCGGCCGCCTGGACTCGCGCCACGAACTCCTGCTGCGCGGACCGCGGGCTGGCGTCCCATTCGCTGCCCGGGGTGGGGTTGAGCGGGATCAGGTTCACGTGTACCAGAGCGCCGAGGCGTTCACGCAGTAGTCGGCCGAGCAGGTCGGCCCGCCAGGGCTGGTCATTGACGTCGCGGATGAGCGCGTACTCGATGGACACCCGGCGTCGGGTGGTCTCGGCATAATGCCGCGCGGCATCAAGAACTTCGGCGACCTTCCACCGGCGGTTCACCGGGACCAACGTGTCCCGCAAATCGTCGTCCGGGGTGTGCAACGACACCGCGAGCGTGACCTGCAGTTCTTCGGCGGCCAGCCGCCGGATCGCTGGCACCAGCCCCACCGTCGACACCGTCACCGACCGTTGAGACAGCCCCAGCCCGTCGGGAGCAGGGTCGGTGATTCGGCGGACGGCGGTGACCACCCGCTGGTAGTTGGCCAGCGGCTCCCCCATGCCCATGAATACGACGTTGGACAGCCGGCCGGGCCCACCGGTCAGCTCACCGTCGCGCATCGCGGCTGCGGCGGCGCGTACCTGGTCGACGATTTCCGAGGTGGACAGGTTGCGGGTCAGCCCGGCTTGGCCGGTAGCACAGAACGGGCACGCCATCCCGCAGCCCGCCTGGCTGGAGACACACACCGTGGCCCGGTCCGGATAGCGCATCAGCACGCTTTCGGTGAGCGTCCCGTCCACAGCGCGCCACAGCGTCTTGCGGGTTGTGCCGCTGTCGCAGCAGATGTGCCGCACCGGGGTGGCCAGTTCGGGAAGCAACGCCGCAACAAGCCGGTCCCGTCGTGCCGCGGGCAGGTCGGTCATCGCAGCCGGGTCGGTGCTCAACCGGGTGAAGTAGTGCCGGGCCAGTTGGTCGGCGCGAAATGCCGGCTCACCCAACTCAGTCACGACCGCGCGACGCTCATCGCGGTCAAGGTCGGCAAGGTGTCGCGGCGGCATTCCGCGGCGCGGGGCCTCGAATACCAAGGGCAGCGCAGTCATCGCGCTTTCCAGTGTCTCACGGTGACGACGGTGGGCTCGCGGCGCAGGTGCAGACGGTAGCGGACGGGAACGGTCAATCCCGACGTCTGGGCGATCGCCCGCGCCGCCACCTTCGGTGTGAACTCGATGCGCAGGGCGTCCTCAAGATCACCACGAGTGCGAAACCTCCAGATGGTGTCCACCCGGCGGCAGTCGAAACCCTGCGCAGCGAAGAACTCCTCGACGGCCGCCGGCCGGTAGCGGGGCGCCGCCGCGCACAACCACTCGCCATAAGGGCCGTGGGTGCCGTCCAGGTCGATCACGACCGTGGTACCGCCCGGGCGCAGCACCCGGCGCGCCTCGGCCAGCCCGCGTTCGCAACCTGGGCCGAAGAAGTACGCGACCCGGGCGTGCACCAGATCGACGCTGGAGTCGGGCAACGGCAGCCGTTGAGCGCAGCCGACGAGCACCCGGACGCATGCTAGATCACCAACCCGGCGGCGGGCTCGAATCACCAACGGAGGGTGTGGCTCCACGCCGACGACGGTGCGCGCCCGCTGCGCGAACTGAGGCAGATGGAAGCCGTCCCCGCAGCCGACATCGACGACGTCAGCACCGGCCCAGTCGATCTCATCTGCCAATGCTGCCCACAGCACACCATCCGCGTCGACCGCCTGATTCTCCCGTTCGTAGACCTCAGGCCAGTTCCAGATGTTGGGGCTGGCCAGCACACCTGGATCGGTCACCGGTCTATTGTGCCCGCGCGCTTGGCCCCAGAGGAGAACCTTGTACTGTCGCGCCGTGACCGAGGACACACCGTTTTTTCCCGGGCTGGTCTGCTGGATCGAGGTATCCAGCATTGATCCGGCGCGTAGTCGCGACTTCTACGCTGGGTTGTTCGGCTGGACGTACGACATCGACCCAGACCCAGGCGGCGGGAATTACACCATTGCGCTGCGCGGCGGTCAACCGGTGGCTGGCCTGGCAGGCGTTCCGGTAGAGGCAGACCAACCGGTCGCCTGGCGGCTGTATCTGGCAAGTGCCAATATCATGCACACCGGTGACATGGTCACCCAGTGGGGTGGGCAGGTGCTCTATGGGCCGGTGGATGCGCCGGGACAAGGCAGCGTGCTCATCGGGGCGGACCCGACCGGCGGGGTGGTCGGCTTCTGGGAGCCGGGTCCGCCGTGGACGTTTCATACCACCGAACCCGGGTCGCTGATCTGGGCGGAGTTGAACACCTGGGATGGCCAACTGGCCGACGAGTTCTACGCGAACCTGTTCGGTTACCAGCAGCATCAGATCGGTGACGGCCGATATGTGGATTACACCACCTGGTCGCGGGGTGGGCCAACAATGCTGGCCAGGCTTCAGATGAACGAGGAGTGGGCCCGCGAAATCCCCGCGCACTGGATGCTCCACTTCGCGGTGGACCCGCAGATCGGCACCGACGGTACGGTCAATCGGGTCCTCGACCTCGGCGGGCGGGTGGAGATTTATCCCTACGACACCGAGCTGGGTCGGATCGCGCGGGTCGCCGATCCCTCGGGGGCCAACTTCGCACTGATCGATCCCACCGTGCGGGTCGTGCCACCGCCGACCAGTATCGCCGACGAAGCCGGGTACCTGCACTAGAACGGTGCGAGCAGGCTCAGCAGGAGCCACCCCACGACCGCCGAGGGCAGCAGTGAGTCGAGGCGGTCCATCAATCCACCGTGACCGGGCAGGATGGTCCCCATATCCTTGACGCCCAGATCGCGCTTGATCAGCGATTCGATCAGGTCCCCTCCGGTAGCGGTGAGCACGATCGCCGCCCCGAACAACACCCCGAGCCACGGCTGCCCGTCCAGCAGGAAGGTTACCGACAACGCACCTGCCGCGGTGCCGACCAGCAGGGATCCGATGAAACCCTCCCAGGACTTTTTCGGACTGATCAACGGCGCCATCAGGTGCCGGCCGCCCAGGACACCGGTGGCGTAGCCGCCAACGTCCGAACCCACTGCGGCGAGCATCAGGCACAGGACCCGCGCCGCGCCATCAGTGGGTATGACCAGCAACGTGGCGAATGCACCGAAGCCCGCCACGTAAGCCGCGCTGAACACCGAGGCGCTGACGTCGCGAACATACCCCGCCGCGCCCCGGGGAAAACGCCACACCAGGCAGGCCAGCGCTGTGATGACGAACGCGAGGAGTATCCCGTCGCGGCCGAACGGCCAGGCCAACCACACCATTGCTTGACCGCCGAGCAGCACTGGTGGCAACGAGACCGCGATACCCCCACGGCGCATCGCGCCGGCGAGCTCACAACTCGAAATCGCCACGGCGGCGGCAACGATCCCGATGAACACATGTCGCACCGTGAACAATGCGACCACGATCCCCGAGCTCAGCAGCAGTCCGACGGCAATCGCAGCCCACAGGTTCCGGCCCGCCCGGGGAGCACCGGGGCACTGCGCTGGGTGCGCGGTGGACGTGGGTTGCTCGGGCGAACCGCTGGCAGCCACTCAGACCTCGAGCAGTTCAGATTCCTTGTGCTTGACAAGCTCGTCGATCTGTCCCACGTACCGGTGTGTGAAGGCCTCGAGTTCCTTCTCTGCACGTGCCACGTCGTCCTCACCCGCCTCGCCGTCGCGACCGATACGGATGAGCTGTTCCTTGGCCTTGCGGCGGATATTGCGAATCGACACCTTCGCGTCTTCGCCCTTAGAATGCGCCACCTTGACCAGGTCCCGGCGGCGTTCCTGGGACAACTGCGGGATGAGCACTCGGATGATCATCCCGTCATTGGTGGGATTGACGCCCAGGTCGGAGTCCCGGATCGCCTTCTCCATCGGCCGCAGCTGGCTCGGATCGTAGGGCTTGATCACGGCCATCCGAGCCTCGGGAACCGTGACGCTAGCCAGTTGGATCAAGGGCGTGGCCGAGCCGTAATAGTCGACGACGATCTTGGAAAACATCATGGGGCTGGCCCGACCCGTACGCACTGTGGCGAGGTCTTCCTTGGCCACTGATACGGCCTTCTCCATCTTCTCCTCGGCGTCGAAGAGGGTATCGTCGATCACGGCTGCTCCTTGTGAACTAGCGTCATGCCGCAGAGCTGACCAGGGTCCCGATAGGCTCACCACGTACTGCCCGGGCGATGTTGCCTTCAGTAAGCAGATTGAACACGATAATCGGGAGCTTGTTGTCCATGCATAGGCTGAATGCGGTCGCATCCGCGACTTTGAGGCCGCGTTCAAGTACCTCGCGATGGGTGATGTGGGTGAACATCGTGGCCGAAGGATCGGTTTTCGGGTCCGCGGTGTACACCCCGTCGACCGCCTTACCCAACAGCAGAACCTCGCAACAGATCTCCAGCGCCCGCTGAGCGCCGGTGGTGTCGGTGGAGAAGTAGGGCATCCCCACGCCCGCCCCGAAGATCACCACCCGGCCTTTCTCAAGGTGCCTGATGGCTCGGCGCGGGATATATGGCTCGGCGACCTGACCCATCGTGATGGCCGTCTGCACCCGGGTGTCGATCTTATGCTCACGTTCCAGAAAGTCCTGCAAGGCTAGGCAGTTCATCACCGTGCCGAGCATTCCCATGTAGTCAGCGCGGGAACGTTCCATCCCGCCCTGCTGGAGTTCTTCGCCACGGAAGAAGTTTCCGCCGCCGATCACCACCGCCATCTGCACCCCGCTGGCGACGACGTCGGCGATTTGCCGCGCGACAGCCTTGACGACCTCCGGGTCTACCCCGACCCCACCACCGCCGAACATCTCGCCGCCGAGCTTGAGCAGCACTCGGCGGTATTCGGGAGCCACCAGCCGGTCGACCTTCATTGGGTATCAGGCCTGGCCGACCTCGAAGCGGGCGAAGCGCCGCACGACCATCCCGGCCTCGTCCAACACCGCCTTGACGGTCTTCTTGGATTCCTGCACGGAAGACTGTTCCAGCAACACGGCGTCTTTGAAGAAGCCGTTGAGGCGGCCTTCGACGATCTTCGGTAGCGCCTGCTCCGGCTTGCCTTCCTGGCGAGCGGTCTCCTCGGCGATGCGCCGCTCGTCAGCCAGCACGTCGGCCGGCACCTCGTCCCGAGTGACGTAGCGCGGTTTCATGGCGGCGACCTGCATCGCCACTGCACGAGCTGTCTCCGCTGAACCGCCGTCGTACTCGACGAGCACGCCAACCGCGGGCGGCAGGTCGGAAGCGCGGCGGTGCAGGTAGGTGGCAACCTCACCGTCGAAAGACACTACCCGGCGCAACTGCAGCTTCTCTCCGATCTTGGCAGAGACGTCCTGCACCGCGTCGTCGACCGTGCCGCCGTTGAGCTGCGCGTGTGCCAGCGCCTCCGCGTCTGCCGGTCGTATCCTGATCGCCTCAGCAACGATCTTGCGGGCGAGCTCCTGGAAGTCGGCGCCCTTGGCCACGAAGTCGGTCTCACAGTTGAGCTCGATCATCACGCCGCCCTCGGCCGCCACCAGCCCATTGGCAGTGGTGCGCTCGGCACGCTTGCCGACGTCCTTGGCGCCCTTTATCCGCAGCAGTTCAACCGCCCGATCGAAGTCGCCGCCGGATTCTTCCAGGGCCTTCTTACAATCCATCATCCCGGAACCAGTCAGGTCCCGGATCCGCTTCACATCGGCGGCAGAGTAATTCGCCATCGTGACTTACCGTCCTGGAGATTTCGTTATCGGATCGGGGCAGATCGGGCAGCCGATCTGTTAGGACTGCGACACGCCGTTGTTGGCGGCGATGGGTTCTGACCGCGACGGCTCGGCTTCCTGCTCCCCAACGTTGGTCGAAGCAGGGGTGATGGGGGGAGGGCTGCCGGCGACAGGGCTGCCGGACACGAGCGCACTCGATCCCATCAGCTCCTGCTCCCATTCCGCCAGCGGCTCGTGAACATTGGCCCCGACCTCCGGCTTGTCCGAGCCATCGGCTCCGGTAGAGCGTCCGCCCCGCGACATCAAGCCGTCGGCGGTGGCGTCGGCCACCACCCGGGTAAGCAGCGCCGCGGAGCGGATTGCGTCGTCATTCCCCGGGATGGGGTAGTCGACCTCATCGGGATCGCAGTTCGTGTCCAGGATGGCCACCACCGGAATGCCCAGCTTGCGGGCCTCACCGACGGCGATCTGTTCCTTTTTGGTGTCGACGATCCACACCGCACTGGGCACCCGCTGCATGTCCCGAATTCCACCCAGCGTCTTCTCCAGCTTGTCTTTCTCCCGGGTGCGCATCAGAATTTCCTTCTTGGTCAGCCCGGAAAAGCCGCCGGTCTGTTCCATCGACTCGAGCTCCTTAAGGCGCTGCAGGCGCTTGTGCACGGTGGAGAAGTTCGTGAGCATGCCGCCCAACCAGCGGTGGTTCACGAAGGGCATACCGACCCGCTGGGCGTGATGCGAGATCGCTTCCTGAGCTTGCTTCTTGGTTCCGATGAACAGGATCGAGCCGCCGTGGGCCACGGTCTGCTTGATGAACTCGTAGGCCCGGTCAATGTAGGTCAACGTCTGCTGCAGATCGATGATGTAGATGCCGTTGCGCTCGGTAAAGATGTAGCGTTTCATCTTCGGATTCCAGCGGCGGGTCTGGTGCCCGAAGTGCACGCCGGAGTCGAGCAGCTGCTTCATGGTGACGACGGCCATAGCCGGTGCACACCTCAATGTGTCAGGCGCGCCAGCTTCCGCCAGCACGCTCATGCGGTTGTCACGGCGGGCCGGGTTGGACCGCCGCCCTGGCGCCAGGCCAGCGACCGGACCCCGTGCGATCAAGACCGCCACGAAGACCGCCGGACGCCGAGGCCCCAGTAGGGCGCAGCGCTGGCGCGCGAAGTCGACCCGCATGCGAGTCGCCGGTTCAGTGTACGACCTGCCTTGGCTCAACCGCAGTCCAGGTGGTCTCACTGTCCGCAGTTGTCCACAGTGCCTCCTTCATCCACAGCCATCGGCCCCGTCGCTGGGCAGCCGGCCGCAACGCGGTAACGCTGTCGGCGTGTTCCGGAACCTAGTCGTCATCGTGCTCATCGCGGTGACCTGCGGTGCGCCGCTGGGGCTGCGCCACCGGGCGAGGTGGTCTGCGCATGCCGTCCCCACCACAGCTCTGACCGCTGTGGTGCACCGAGCTGATGGCATCAACGACGAACCCGGGCGCCGGTTTGGCTGGCCACTTCCTGGCTCTCCGACCGTGGTCCGGGCTTTCCACCCGCCAGCGGTCTGGTACGGGCCGGGACATCGCGGCGTTGACCTCGCAGCGACGGCTGGAGCTGCGGTGCTCGCCGCTGGCACCGGCACGGTGATCTTCGCTGGCATCGTAGCCGGTCGCGGTGTGGTGTCGGTGGATCATCCAGGAGGACTGCGCACGACATATGAACCGTTGTCACCCACCGTTACCACTGGCGATAGCGTCGTGAGGGGTCAGCAGATCGGCACCGTGCAGCCCGGTCACCTGGGCTGTCCCGTCACCGTCTGCCTGCACTGGGGCGTCCTGCGCCGCCTGCCGGAAGGGGCAGCGCCGGATACAGAACAAGATCGGCAATACCTGGACCCACTGCGACTGCTCGCCAGAACGCGAGTGCGCCTGCTGCCGATCGATGACCAGGTGGACTGAAAGACCGTGGAGACAACGCTGCTGTTGCCGAATTCGACACCAGCGCTCTGCGTCTCCGCCTGAACAGCTCCCCTGTCGAACTCGGCGCACGCAGGGCTGTCCCGCGGTGAGGCAAGCGGGTGCAGCGCCCCAGAACCATGCCACACCACCGCTGCGTCACCCAGCGGACGCGTCCAGTAACTTGCTTCGGAGCCGGAGTACCGCCCTGGTGTGCAGCTGGCACACCCGTGATTCCGTGACGCCGAGCACCCGGCCGATTTCGGCGAGGGTGAGGTTCTCGAAGTAATAGAGCGAGACCACTACTCGATCCCGGTCGGTGAGCTGCGAGACCGCCTCAGCAAGCATGCGCCTGCTCTCCACGGAATCGAGCACAGCGCCCGGCTCCTGCGCGGTGTCGTCAGGCAGTGTCTCGGCGATCGACGTTCCGCCGCGACCCACCGCCATGAGCTCATCCAGCGCGATCACGCTGGTGAGCTGTAGTTGAGCATAGAGCTCGCGCAGCTCGGCGACGCTGATACCGAGCTCCACGGCCACCTCTGCGTCGGTAGCCGAACGCTGCAGCCGGCTCTCCAAGCATTCCAGCGCACGCTCCACCTCACGGGCCCGGCTGCGCACCGAACGGGGCACCCAATCCTGTGCGCGCAACTCGTCGAGGATCGCACCCCGGATCCGCTGCATGGCGTAGGTCTCGAACTTCAATCCGCGGTCAGGCTCGAACCGGCTGATGGCGTCCCAGAGACCGAACACGCCAGACTGCACCAGATCCGCGATATCGACATGGGCGGGTAGCCCGGTGCCAACCCGGCCGGCCACGTACTTGACCAAAGGCGCATAGTGCAGTAGCAGGCGATCACGCAAGGTCGCGTCGCGACGCTGCCCGTAGGCCTGCCACAACGCGACGATGCCGGCGTCTACATCCCCGATCCTGCCGCCCGCAGTCCCGCTACCGGCCATGTAACCGGCGGGCGATACCGCGGTAAGGACGCGGTCACGACCCCCGGGGGACTCAGGAACGCGGGTGGCTCCGGTCATGGATCGCCTTCAGCCTTTCGACTGTCACATGCGTGTAGAGCTGCGTCGTGGCGAGCGTAGCGTGACCGAGTAACTCCTGAACGGCGCGCAGATCGGCGCCGCCCTCCAGCAGATGGGTCGCCGCGCTGTGCCGCAGGCCATGCGGACCCATATCCGGGGCATCCCGCACCGCACCGACGATGTCATGCACGACGGTACGGATGATCCGCTGATCGACTCGACCACCGCGCGCTCCCAGGAACAGCGCCTTTGCTGAATGCGGTTGCGCGAGTGCCGGGCGCCCTCGCTCGAGCCAACGCTGCAGCGCGCGTTGCGCGGGCAACCCATAAGGTACTGCGCGTTCCTTGGCGCCCTTGCCGAGCACCCGGACCAGGCGCCGCTGAGTGTCGATATCGCCAAGGTCAAGACCGCACAGCTCGGCAACTCGAATGCCGGTCGCGTACAACAGCTCCGCCACTGCATGATCACGTAACGCGATCGGATCCTCCTCTGCGGCGCCGCGTTGCGCAGCGTTCAATGCGGCAGCGGCCTGGTGCGGATGCAGCACCGCGGGCAAGGCTCGCTGCGGGCGCGGCGCGACCAGCCGCCACCCCGGGTCGTTGTCCAACACACCGGCGCGAGTAGCCCAGGCAGTGAACGCCCGGGCCGCCGCGACCCGGCGCGCCAGCGTGCTGCGACGGTGACCTCTGCGGTGCTGTGTGCCCAACCAGCCGCGTAACAACGCGAGGTTCAACGCCGCGAGATCATGGCAACCTGAATCGACCAGATACTGCAACAACGTGGTGACGTCACCACGGTAAGCGCGCACCGTGTGCGGCGACATCCCACGAACTGAGCGCAGATGGGCAGCGAAGCAGTCTCGATGCGCGGTCAGCGCGTCCGGTAGCGAGGCCGGCGCTGGGAGGTCCGCGCTCACCCGCCGCACGCTGCGCTTCCGCCGGCGCCACGTCAAGCACCGCCACGCCCCTATTCATGAATCACCGTCGGGCACCACCCGGTGCCAGCCACGCGTTCCACATCCCACGAGACCCTGCAGCTCCAACAACGGCAGCGCGGAGCGCACCCGGTGCAGCGGTACCCCGGAATTGCGTACCAGCTGCTCGGGATGTCTGGGAGCCCGCGCCGGCAACGCCTCGTAGACCGCCAGCAGTTCCGGGTTCAGCCCGTCGGTACGCCGGCGCGGGATCCCCAACAGGGGTGCGAGGTCCGCACCGATTCGCCCTACCGCCTCCACCACCTCTGCTGCCCGAGTGACCAACACCGCCTGCTCCTCGCGTACCAGCAGATGGCAGCCGACCGAAAGCGCCGAGGTAACCGGACCCGGCACGGCCATCACGACCCGGCCGAGCGCGGTGGCGGCTGCTGCGGTGCGCCGAGCGCCGCTGCGCACACCGGCCTCCACCACCACGGTGCCGGCTGCGAACGCGGCGATCAAACGGTTGCGGACCAGGAAGCGGTGCCGCGCGGGCCAACTGCCCGGTGGATATTCGCTGACCACCGCACCGCTGCCAGCGATCCGGTCGAGCAGCTTCTGGTGGCCCGCTGGGTAAGCCCGATCCAGGCCACAGGCCTGCACCGCAACAGTGCTGCCCTCAGCGGCCAGCGCGCCCCGGTGCGCGGCACCGTCGATGCCGAACGCGGCGCCGGAGATGACGGCAAAACCGCCTTCGGCGAGTTCGTAACCGAACTCCGCCGCGACGTGCTCCCCGTATCCGGTCGCGGCCCTGGCCCCTACCACCGCCACCGCCCGCTCGGTGAGCTCGTCGAGGCGGCCGGCTCCCCGCACCCACAGTGCCACCGGGGCCCGCCACCGGTCGTCAGCCTGGGCGGTGGGTGTGGTGAAGCAGGTGAATGCCTCGACGGGCCACTCGGCATCCTCGGGAATGACCAACCTTGCGTCCAGCGTGGCAACGGCACAGAGGTCAGCCTCGGCTCGGTCGTCTCCTCGGCGGGCTGCCGTCTCCGCATACACCCGGGGGGATACCTGTCCCGCGGCCACTAACCGCGTTGCTCGCACTGGACCTGCATCGCTAATCAGTTCAGAAAGCGCGGGGGCCGGCGGCTCGGCGACCCGGCTGAGGTAGGCACGCGCCCGCCGCAGCTCCCGCTGGCCCGGTGTCATGCCGCCCTCCGGTCTCGAAGGCCCATCGCGGCGCTCACGTCCTCGGCCAACGGACGGTCCCGCCCGGCCAGGTCAGCCACCGTCCACGCCAACCGCAGGGTGCGGTCCGCTCCTCGTGCCGTGACCATCCCGCGATGCAGCGCTGCCGCGATCGGTTCGGTCACTGCCCGCGGCAGCCGGAACCGCCGCCGCAGCACCGGGCCGGGCACCTCGGCGTTGGTGCTCCAGCCGGTGCCTGCCCACCGCGCGCGTGCTGCTTCGCGGGCCCTGAGCACCCGGGCGCGCACGATCGCGGTGCTCTCCGGCTCAGCGTCGGACTCACCCATGTCCTTGACCGGACGCATCGCCACCCGCAGGTCCACCCGATCGAGCAGCGGCCCGGACAGCCGACCCAGATACCGCCTGCGGGCCGACGGCGCGCACGTGCAATCTCGCTCGTCAGGCGGAGCGCACGGGCACGGATTGGCCGCCAGCACAAGCAGGCACCGCGCCGGGTATCGCACCGCCCCATCCCGGCGGGCCAACCGAATTTCGCCGTCCTCCAACGGAGTACGCAGCGCCTCCAGCGATCGCGGCCCAAACTCCGCGACCTCGTCGAGGAACAGCACCCCACGGTGTGCGCGGCTCACCGCGCCCGGTTTGGCCAACCCCGAGCCACCTCCGACCAACGCAGCAACCGAGCTCGTGTGGTGTGGCGCAACGAAAGGAGGAAGTGTGATCAGCGGCGTCTCCGGCGATAGCAGGCCAGCCACCGAATGCACTGCGGTCACCTCGAGCGCCTCCTGATCGGTCAGCGCCGGCAGCAATCCCACCATCCGCTGCGCCAACATGGTCTTGCCCGTGCCCGGCGGCCCGGTGAGAAACAGATGGTGACCCCCTGCAGCGGCGACCTCCACCGCCCAGCGGGCATCTCCTTGCGCCAACACGTCGCGGAGATCGGGGACCGCCATCGAGGGTGCCGGGCGCGGCGGCTCCGGCCAGGTCAGCCCGATAGTGGGATTGCGCAACCAGCTGAGCACCTCTTTGAGGCACGTCGCGCCGCGCACCTGGATCCCGTCCACAAGGGATGCCTCGGCGAGGGATGCGGTCGGCACCACCACCTGACTGATGCCGACCTGGCGAGCCGCAAGCACCGCCGGCAGCACCCCGCGTACCGGGCGCAGCCGGCCGTCGAGGGCCAGCTCCCCGATCAGGACCAACCCGCACAGCCGCTCGCTAGGGATCCGACGGTCGGCGGCCAGCAACGCACACGCCAGTGCGAC
>JAVXWL010000226.1:0-6765 GCA_032230565.1 Pseudonocardiales bacterium
GGTATCGCGGGGATGGCAGAGCACAGCTGGCCGCTGTACACACTGGATGATGCGGTGCGGCTGCGCATGCATCTGCTCAACCGCCTCGAAGAGGCCGCTGCGACCCCAGACCATGCCGCCGTGCCCATCATGGTGGTGGTGGTCGGCGGTGGCCCGACCGGAGTGGAGACCGCCGGGGCGCTCGCCTCGATGGGTCAGGAGCTGGTCGGCCCCGCTACTGCCCTGCGGGTGATCCTCGTCGAGGCATTGCCGCGGCTGCTTGCCGCGTTCAGCCCGCGCTCGTCACAGCGGGCCCTGGAGGATTTGCGACGCCGCGGCGTCGAGGTTCGCCTGGGTGAGACCGTCGACAGTGCCGACGCCGGTGGTGTGACGCTGGCCGACGGGCACCGGATCGAAACCGACACGGTGATCTGGGCTGCCGGAGTGCAGGCGAACCCGCTCGGCGCCGCGTTCGGCCTGGACGTCGACCGGCGCGGGCGGATCCTGGTCGACCCGCAGCTGCAGGTCCCGGCCCACCCGAACGTGTTCGCCGCCGGCGACATCGCCGTCACGACACCTACTCACGGCGCAGCACCGCCGATGCTGGCATCGGCGGCCATCCAAACCGGCCGGCACGCCGGCGAACAGGTATCTCGGCTCATCGAAGGTACCCCGTTAAGGCCGTTCCACTACCACGACAAGGGGATCATGGCCGTGCTCGGGCGAGGTGACGCGGTGGCCGAGCTGCCACTGCGGCCACCCGCCGGAGGCACCAGCCGGTACCCGCTGCGGTTCGGCGGGCTGCCGGCGTGGCTGCTCTGGTTAGGGGTGCACATCGTCTATCTGATCGGGTTTCGCAACCGGATCAAGGTGCTGCTCGACTGGGGATGGAGCTACTTCACCTCCCACGGTGCTGGTGCCATCCTGGTCCACCCACCGGATACCCGGCAACGCACCAGCTGAGGTGGGCCACAGCTCACTCCGCAGGCGCCGTCGGCCTGCACTGCGGCATCGGAGTTCATGCCGCCGCGGCTCACTGTTCTTATCCCCGCCGTGCGAGCACGACCGTCAACGCGCCCAGCAGGACACCGGAAGTGGCGGCACCAGCGACGGCCCAGCGCCCCCGCGACGGCAGGTCGCGCCACGAAGCAAGGGTCGCGGCCACGTCGACCGCGTCACAAAACGACCCGGCGACGGTCCAGCCCAGCAGTCCACGTGCGTTTCTCCGGGACGACGCGAGCAACGCGCCAACCCCGAGCGCGATGTCCCGACCGCCCGCGGCGCGACCTAACACCATCCCCGCCGGGCCGGCGGCCTGGACCGCGCCCACCCACGCCCGAGCCATCAGATCTGGCCGCACCAGTGCGACGACGCCGATGGTGACCCGTCCGGCCCCCAGCGCCATCCCGCACAGTCGAGCTTGCGGCATCATTCTCGTCTTCCTGGGCACGGTCGTTACCTTCCCATGGCCTCGTCCGGTGGACCTGCCGGGAGGTGATGTTGGTCCGACTCGGCTGCGGGTATACCTGCTCCATGGGCGAGGCTCGATGAGTGACCAGCAGGAGCGGCTGCGGGCCTACCGGGCCAAGCGCGACTTCTCGGTCACTGGGGAGCCGGCTGGGGGCGTGGCGCCGACCGGTCAGAGCCGGTTCGTCGTGCAACGCCACCGAGCCCGCCGGCTGCACTACGACCTGCGGCTGGAGGTGGATGGAGCCCTGGCCAGCTGGGCGGTGCCGAAGGGGCCGACGCTGGACCCCAAAGCCAGGCAACTGGCGGTCCATGTCGAGGACCATCCCCTTGAGTACTTCGACTTCGAGGGGATCATCCCGAAGGGCGAATACGGCGGCGGCGACGTCATCGTCTGGGACTGGGGAACCTGGCAGCCCGCCGAGACCGACGACCCGGCACGGGCCATCGAGCGCGGTGAGCTGCACTTCGACCTACATGGCGAGAAACTCGCCGGCCGGTTCGTGCTCGTCCGCCGAGACGACGCCCGGCCGGGTAAAGAGCAGTGGCTGCTGATCCACAAGAACGACGACTACGCGCGGCCCGGCTGGGACCCGGAGGGCCACCCCATGTCGGTGAAGACCGGACGGACCAACGATGAGGTTGCGGCGGCTCCGACGTCGCTGT
The DNA here is from genome assembly GCA_032230565.1 of Pseudonocardiales bacterium. Taxonomy (GTDB): domain Bacteria; phylum Actinomycetota; class Actinomycetes; order Mycobacteriales; family Pseudonocardiaceae. The sequence goes on from JAVXWL010000226.1 coordinate 2,113, forward strand.
GGCGCAGCGACAAGCCGGCCGCCGAAGCCACCGTTGCGTTGGCCCCGGCGCAGGTATGGGACCCACCGACCGCCGACGAGCTCGTCGAACTGGACGCGCTCGGATCTGCCGGCCGGTGGGTCGTGCAGGGTCGTGAGCTCAAGCTGACCAACCTGGACAAGGTGCTGTTCCCGGGACGGGATCCGGAGCCCCCGGTCACCAAGCGGGACCTCATCCGCTATCACGCGTTGATCGCCCCGTTCATGCTCCGCTACCTCGCCGGTCGCCCGGTGAACTCCCACCGCTACCCCAACGGCGTGGACCGCCCGGGCTTCTGGCACAAGGAGGTCCCCAGCCACGCGCCGCAGTGGCTGTCCCGCTGGCGCAATGAGGAAGCCGACCCAGGCGAGGCGCAGTGCTACGCGGTCATCGACAGCGTTCCCGCGCTGGTCTGGCTAGCGAACTTCGCGGCAGTGGAGCTGCACCCGTGGACCTCGAAGCTTCCCGACGTCCACCAGCCGACCTGGGCGCTGATCGACATCGATCCCGGTTCGGCCAGCAGCTTCGACGACGTCCTGGTGCTCGCCCGGCTCTACCGGGTGGCACTCGAGCACCTCGGCGTCACCGCGATGCCGAAGGTCACCGGCCAGCGCGGCGTACAGATCTGGGTCCCGGTCCGCGGTGGTTACACCTTCGCCGACACCAGAGTCTGGGTCGAGAAGGTGTCGCGCGCCATCGGCCGCACCGTCCCGGAACTGGTCAGCTGGGAATGGCACAAAGACCGCCGGCACGGGCTCGCGCGCCTGGACTACACCCAGAACGCCATCAACAAGACGCTGGTGGCGCCGTTCAGCGCTCGGCCCTCAGCCGGCGCGCCGGTGTCCGTCCCCATCGGCTGGGACGAGCTGCAGGACCCCGCGCTGCGGCCGGACCGCTGGACGATCCGCACCGTGCTGGACCGGGTGAGCAGCGTCGGCGATCCGCTCGCCCCGCTCATCGGCCGGGCCCAAGACCTGCCGGCGTTATAGCTGCGCGCGCTGTAGCTCGGCCTGTTGCACGGCCCGGACCCGGCGCAGCCGATCCCGCCACCAAGCAGCTCGCTGCGGATCGGTCAGCTCGTATTTTTCCAGCAGGCCAGGGTCGGGGGCGGGGCGCTTGTCTGGGATTGGAAGGTAGCCCTCGATGGCGCGTAAGGCCTCGGCTTCGGCGACCACGTCGCCGCCGAGCAAGGACAGCGTGCCCAGCCCGCAGGCGAAATCCAGCTCCGGTAGCGCCGCTGCAAGAGCGAGTTGGGCGGCAAGCCCGACGCTGGTCTCCAGCGCGGAAGACACCACGCACGGCAGCCCGGCGGCCGCAGCGACCTGCAACGACCGGTGCACACCGCCCAGCGGGGTGCACTTGATCACCGCGATGTCGGCGGCTCCTGCGACGGCCACCCGCAGCGGGTCTCCGGCGCAGCGGATCGACTCGTCAGCGGCGATCCGCACGTCGACCTGGCGGCGGACGGCGGCGAGCTCGTCAATGCTGCGGCAGGGCTGCTCGACGTATTCGAGACCGCTCGCGGCCTTGTCGAGCCAGCGGATGTGGGCGACGGCGGTGTCGACGTCCCACCGGCCGTTGGCGTCCACCCGGATCACCCCGCCGGGACCCAGCGCGTCGCGGACCGCCTCGACTCGTGCCAGGTCCTCGGACAGCGACTCTGGGTGGTCAGCGACCTTCACCTTGGCGGTGCGGCATCCGGACCCGGCGGTGATCTCGTGCGCACGCTGCGGGCCGACCGCCGGGACGGTGCAGTTGACCGGGATGCGATCGCGCACCGGTGGCGGCCAGCCGATGGTGCACTGCTCGATGGCGGTGGCCAACCACGGGGCGCACTCGGCGTCGTCGTACCCCGCGAACGGGCAGAACTCACCCCACCCACCGGGGCCCTCGATCAGCATCCCTTCCCGAATGGTGATCCCCCGGAACCGCACGCGCATCGGGATGGCGTACCCGCGGGCGCCGTCGAAATCGACCGTGCGCATCGCCTCTGTGCCGACTTCGTTCGGGCTACGCATCAGGTGCTGACGTCCTTGCCTCGGCGGTTCAAGAGCTGGCGCGCAGTCTTTCAGGGCGGCGCTCAATGGGAAGCAACATACGCACGAAAGGCACCACGCCGTCTACCGGCATCCGGACAGCAGGGCAGTTGTCAAGTCACGCCTGCCGAGTTCCATGCGTCGGCGACACGCGTGCTGATGAGGGGTGGAAAGCCAGTGATTGGGGTATACCCCCGGATATGCCATCCATCGGGAGGTAGCGACATGACCATCACCGGCATCATCTCCGCGATCATCATCGGACTCATCATCGGCGCGCTGGGCCGCTTGGTCGTGCCGGGCAAGCAAGCCATCCCGATCTGGCTGACCATCATCATCGGCATCATCGCTGCCTTCATCGGCTACGCGATCGCGAACGCGATCGGATACGCCAACGCGAACGGCGGCATACCCTGGGGTTTGCTCATCATCCAGGTCATCCTCGCCGCGATCGGCGTCTCCATCGCCGCGGGCGCCTACGCCCGTCGCGGAATCACCCGCTAGCGAGCTGGTGCCTCTGCGATCTGGTGGCACAACCACGCGAGGGCGAGCGGGTAACGGTAGTCGATGCCGCCGTGGCCGGCGTCGAACAGCTCGAAGTGCACCCGCTGGTCGGGTAGCCCGGCGGCGCGTAGTTGGTCGCGGAATGCCTGCGTGCCGAGATCGAGGTACCACTCGTCGCGGGTACCGGCGTCGAGCCATACGGCGCGCAATGAGCGCAGTGCCTCGGCGTACCGGGGTGCCATCCGCACCGGATCCCAGTCCAGCCAACGCTGCCAGGTCTCCGGTCGGAGCACCCCGGTGCGGGGGTCGAACGGTAGCTCCGGAGTGCCGTCCTCGCGGGCGGAGAAGCACGCGGAGATGCCCAGCGTCATGAGCAGGTCCTTGTCAGCGGGCTTGGTGAACGGGGTCCGGGACCGGAAATCGGCCCACCAGGCGCTGATGTCGCCGTCGTAATCGCGCAGATGGCGCACCGACTTGCCGAACTCGGCGAGATAACACAGCTCGTACAACGAGTCCCCGGCGTGGCTGGCCAGCGCACCGAACAGGTCCGGTCGCAGCATCGGGGTAATCATGGCGCCGAACCCACCGGAGGACTTGCCGCTGATCGCCCGGTGCGCCCGGTCGGGCAGCGTCCGGTAGTGCGCGTCGACGAACGGCACTACCTCGTCGCACAGGTAGCTGTGGTAGCGCCCGGTACCCGGGGAGTCGACGAACTGGCTGCCGCCATAGGCCGTCCAGGCATCTACGAAGACCAGGAGCGCAGGCGGGACGTCGCCAGCGGCGAAGACGGCGTCCGCAGTCTCCGGGAATGGCTGGCGGAACGGATTGCGGTTGCGCCACATCGCCAGATGCCCGGTGTACCCCTGGATCACATAGACGCTCGGGTACCGCTGTTGCGAACTGTCATAGCCTGGCGGGACATAGACCCACAGCGGCCGGCGTGCCGGGTCGCCCAAGGGATTGCCCCGCAGCAGCAGACTCTCGATCACAAGCTCGTCGAGCCGGCCAGCGAGTACGGCAGACCAGGGCAGCATGCGCCTACCGTACGTGCCGGGTGTACCCAATAACGCCACCCACGCCGCGCCGGCGGCCGGCGCTCCCGAGGCATTCCGCAGACTCTCCGCCGCGGCTGGTAATCGCGATCACTGTCCTTCTCAAGCGCTCGTAGCGGTATTGGGCGCGGGCTGAGGTTGAGGCGCCGGTGTGGGTTGGGGCGATGGCTGTGGCTGTGGCTGTGGCTGTGGCTGTGGCTGTGGCTGTGGCTGGGGCTGCGGCTGGGGCTCTGGCTGCGGCTGCGGCTGCGGCTGGGGCTGGGGCTGGGGCTGCGGCTGGGGCTGGGGCTGCGGCTGGGGTTGCGGTTTGGGCTCGGGCTCGGGCTCGGGCTGGGGCGGGGATGCGGGTTGCGGTGCGGGGCCGCCGGGAAGCGTGGACGTCGTGCCACTGCCACTCGAGGCAGGACTCTTGCCGATGGATGTTGGCATCGCGCCGCCGGGGTTACTGACTGGAACGGGAGAGGTTGACCTAACGGTTTTGAGCCCCGCGGCGTGCACCGGGGCGGCCCCGGCTTTGGCCGTGCCGCTGACCGGTTTGGTCGGCTGCGTGACGGGCACGGTAAGGACCGTTCCGCTGCTTGGGCTGTTGTCGGAGACACCGGCCGCGCTCGTTGCAGCCTTGGCAGGCGTGGGGGCCGGGGTTGCGGCTGCCGCCTGGGGGACGGGGCTGCTCTGGGCGGTGAAGAACGGGACTGCCGCCACACCGCCTGCCGCGATGAGGGACAGGGTTCCCGCTACGGCGACGCGTTTGACCAGCCGCGACCTGGATCGGCGCCACTGGAGCGCGGCGGGCTCGAGGTTCAGGGGAATGGCAGTCAGGGATGGCCGTGGCTGGGCCTCCATGCAGTCAACGATCGGCGCCATGGACGCAGCAACGGGCTCGGCGGCGCCTTGGGCCGCGTCCGGAGCGACGTCGGTAGCGGGGGTGGGTAGCGCGGACAGGGCGGCGCCGAGGGCGATGGCGGCTTTGGGGTCGGCGTCGATGGCTACGGGGCGGCCGAGTTCGGCGGAGATGAGTTGGGTGACCAGTGGGATTCGGGAGG
>JAVXWL010000098.1:0-17595 GCA_032230565.1 Pseudonocardiales bacterium
GGCCGCCATGCCCGGTCTGCGGCAGGAGGGTCGTGGTGGAGCGGGTCGCCGCCACTCAATTCGGCGCCCCTCAACTCCAGCTGTACAGCCTTCGCGGCTGGCGATGCCCGCGAGGGTGCGCGAAAGGGCGGGCTGAGCGCAACCAGACATGAGGTTCGAGGCAGTACTGGCACAAGCAGAGATCGCCAGCTGGGTTGGCGCGATCAGCACGTCATCCGCAACGATCGTCGGCTTGGGAATCGCCGTGTGGGGAAATTCGACGGACCTTTGTGACTGATTGCAAGACGCCTCACGGCCCGCTTTCGCTATACGATTTTGATGTATGAAGGTGGAGGCAGACTTGCGCAAATGTTCCTATTCCGAAGCCGAAACTGCCTTGAGTCTCCTAGAGCGATCGCGGCCAAAGATCAGCAGATCCCGGACTGCTAGCGCTGCACCACAGCTCTAGCAGCGAGCGCCAGCAGGCCTCTGGCCAGTGCATGAGACTTCGCCGAACCTTGCTGCCGTACGTACAGGCATGGATGTGGCCGCGGCATCGCCTAGCTCAGCTCGGGGTCATCGTCGGTGCCGGGGCAAGTCCGAGCTGGGTCAGGAGCTCCATCTGGTCGAAGTAAACCGCGAAGCTGGTGAACCTGTCACCGGCAACCCCAAGCACTGCTGGTACTTCTCCTCTGTTCGTGGCGCTCCTCCGCGAACGCCTCCAGCTCAAGCAGTTCTGCGATCTTCCAGCGGGAACGACGAGCATCATCCCAGAGTTGACGGCGAGAGCCTTCTCGATCTTTGTGAGGTCTAGCCACGGACCTTCGACGGGCTCGCGGCGATTTGGTTTCGGCTCAACACACGTGACGCGACTCGTTACGCTGCGCCCTAGTTGAGTCGTTCTACGGCAGTTGGTTCAGCTCTACGGTTCCGACTGGTCCGCTCACGGTGCTGGTCATCGACAGGTGCACCCGGTCGCCTGCAGGTGTTCTCCACGCCTGGATGATGACCGTGATCAGTGTGTCGGCCCACGCGAGCACGTCAGTGACGACCTCGGGCACGGTCATTCGAGGGCATCTGCATGGTGAAGCGCGATTGGTGCGCTCTGCTGATCACTTCTGGGAGGCCGGTTCCGCGCAGCGCATGGTCGGTCAGATGTGTAGCGGGCAGGTGCGTGCCTTGCACGAAGGTCGCGCCGATGGTCGGGGGGATCACGCGTCGCCGCCTCGACTGGGTGCGGAGAGCGCCGCACCGCCATGTCCTGAGTGACCGGGCGACCGACGAATGTTTCGAGGTGCTTGCTTCGATTGATCGGACACCATCGGGCGCGCACCCGGAGGGCTTCGCGATGCCTTCTCCGAAGATGTATCCGACGCCGGCATCGGCTTCGGCGATCGTGCCAATCCACACCGCTGCTCGTAGGCACGATCGTCAAGCACCATACCCGCACACCGTATCCGCAGTTAAGAATTACACGCCGGCCACTGGCCGCATCTGCGGACTCTCACAGCTTGACTTACCTCGTCTGCGCCATCACTATAGGCTTCAATGATCACCGTAGCCGGGAGGTGGCTGCAGGTGCGGTACGCACGTGGGTTCTGCTCACAGTGGGCTGCCCGCCGCCTTGGGCCCACTGGCCGCCACGACCACCGCGGCAGGCCGGGACCCGCCGGGTCGCCCTGAGCGTGGCCGAGCTTCCAGGATCCTAATGAGAAAGGATGTGAGATGACCCTTATTGTCTTAACGGTGGTCGTCATCGTGTTGCTGATCGCTGCGCTGGGTATCTTCCTCTTCAGGATCGGCGTGCTACTCAACCGCACCGCCGACGGCCTTGCTGACTGCGCGCAGAACGTGGAGAAGGTAGCTCGCCAGGCCGAGGTGATCGGGCCCGGTATCGAGCGCATCAATGAAACCGGTACAAGAGTGGTGGGTGCGCTGCCGTTGCTGTGCGATGGTGCTGAACGTATCGGCGTGGCAAAGGGAGCGCCCTACGTCGATCCTTCTGAAGCTCGTCATTCAGCTCCTTCCGCGGCTTCCACTGCAGTTACCTCTGAGGCTATTGCAGCTCCCAATAGTGTCACTCCTGCAGCTCCTGCTGTGGTCAGTGCGGCTCCTTCCCGTGGGGTAGGTTACCTAGATGACGACGGGCCTCGGGGGAGTTTAGGCTTGCTGGATGCGTGACGACAATACTGGGACCATTAGTGCCGCGATCATTTCGTATTGCGACGGCACTTAGGGATATTGGCAATCCCTTGGTGTCGTCATCATAGGGGACCACCTGATGTGAATGGCGGACGGGGCGACGACGGTCGCGGCGAGCGACCGGCGGATCTTGTTGCTGCGGGCAGAGGCTCAGCTCGCCGTGGCTTATATGGATCTCCGTTTTCGCCACATAGTGGGCGAGGGGTGGACCGTCCTCGGGCGAGGTAGGTTGCCGGGCCGTCATCACCGTCGCTGGGCAGGTGTTTCGGCTTCATCGGAGGCGTCTGCGCGAACCTGCGGTTATTGCCAGGTTCGGGGCATCCTCGCTAACGAAGGAAGAAAGAGAGACCGCTCCTCGTGGTGCTGCCCATCGTGATTGTGTTGATGAACCGCATCGTAGCGCCAGTGGATCAAATCACGGCGAAGGTGGATGGCATTCTGCACAACGGTGTCATTCTGGCTGGGAAACTCGACAATGTGCCAGAGCTATTGCCTGTGACAGACGGTGCTGCCAAGGAGATTGCCATCGGGGCGACCCGCTACGTGAAACGGTTGGCCATCTGCTGGGAGCACTGAGCGTCTAGCGTGTAAATGACCTGCGGAACGATTGAGGTGAAGGAGGTAGCCATGCCTGCAGCCGCGTGGGCCATGCTGTTGGCCGTCGCGCTGAAATACTGCGAATGCCGCGCTTATTCCCATCACGGCTGACCGGGTCGACTCGGTCCTGACAGAAGGGCTGGAGCATCACGCTTTCCTGACCAAGGTTGTAGCTGCTGATTAAAGAACGTCGGCCGGAAGAGTTAGGCGTGACTCTTGCTTTCCTGACGGTAGTCTGCATTACCTCGCTAGCTGCTGTTCTGCCGGTTTTCGCTTCATCGCTACTCGCCGCGATCGATGAGGCCGTCGAGAATACGTCGAACGCCGAGGAGCGAACCAAGACAAACCGGATCGACGCACACCTCGCGGTACGTGTGCAACCGTTGGCTGACGAGCTGCGCGCCCGTCATCATTTGACCGTCTCGACCTGCGCATCGAGCGGCTGCATGAGCAGATTCAGGACACCGAGCTGGCAGGCCGCTCGGCGCGCACGTCATGGTATTAGTCAGGTCGGGAGCCCGGGCGAAGCTGCTCGGTGTTGACGCCTCAGCGCGTGGAGGTCACGGTCACTGAGGTGAAGCAGGAACACATCGCACTCGCCGCGCTGGTGCGGGAAGCTGAAGCTACGGCTGCGGTGGCCGAGCAATAGCTACGCGAGGGGACGAATCCATGAACTACTACGAGCTGCTGATCGCGCTCGGGTTGCTGTTCCTGGCGGCGAGCTTCCTGGTGACGCATCGGACGGGGCGTATCGCCTTAATCGTCCTGTCCTGTGTGGCGTTCCTCGTAGCCGCGATCCTGACCTTCGCCGGGACGGTCGGAGTGCCGGGCAGCTGAGTGACCACCACGCTCACTTCGCCGCCACAGGCCGCTACGTTCAACTTGGCGCCTATCTTGCGCGGATTGACGCCGACGCCCTGATCCGCTCGCGGATAACCGCCGGGCCGTGTCGCGGTGGGCGCTGCCCGCTGGCGGCCTGGCACCGACCCCCCAACCGTTCTAGAAACAACTCTTGTTGACGGACAGCCACCAGCGTTCTAGCATGAGCCGATCATGGCGATACAATAAAGTTCGGCGGCGAGGGAGACTGCGTGAACCAGCTGGTCGTGACGGGTGTCGAGAGTTTCCCGTCCAGGTACAGCACGTGGCGGTGAGCTCCGAGTACGTCAGGTGCACCGACGCCTAGGTCCCCAATCCGCTGTTGACCGCCGGTATTGCGAAGGCTGGAAAGGCGGCGGTCGTCGGCGAACCGGTGCCGGTTGATTCCGCGCCGGGGCGGAACCAGTGTCGAGTGGGAGGGGGTAAACATGGCGTTGGCTGCGGAAGACAACTGGGATCAACGTCCAGAGCAGGCGAACCAGACACCCGACGAGAGCTTCTCGATGATCGTCGGCAGCATCTACGTGGTCGGGCTTCAGAGCTGGCGAACGCACGGGAGGCTCCGCACCGGCGTGGACTGGGTACCCCTAGTCAGTAGCTGGTCAGGCGTGCCGATCACCGTGTGACCCGTCCAGCCACTCAACGCCCGTTGCCCTGCTATGAAAGGATTTGTCGGTCATGGACCCACACGAGCTGGTTCGCCGCATTGAACGTTTCGCACCCTTGGACAAGGTCGCAGAGCCGCTGGCCGGCTTGGTCGGCAAGGTCGTGTCGCCTCGCTGGATACGTAACCTCTTAAGCGGGACGAAACTGGGCCATCCAGCCCATCCTATGCTGACTGATCTGCCGATCGGCGCTTGGAGCATGTCTACGTTACTGGACACCGTCGGTGGGAACAGCTCGGAACGTGCGGCTGACCTACTTGTCGGGGCTGGCATCCTCAGCGCGATCCCCACCGCTATGACCGGCCTCAACGACTGGTCGGACACCATCGGCGGGGAAAGGCGCATCGGGACGGTGCACGCCGGGGCGAACGTGGCCGCGCTTGGTCTATACGTGGCATCGCTGATTGCGCGGGGCGCCGGCCATCGCGGCCGCGGCAAATTACTGGGACTTGCCGGCCTCGGGGTACTCATGGCAGGTGGATACCTTGGCGGTCACCTGTCGTACGCCAAGGCGGTCAACGTCAACCACACCGTCTTTGAGTATCGCCCACCGGAGTGGACCCCGGTGCTCGCCGACGCGGAGCTCGGCGAAGGCGAACATCGCTTGGTCTCCGCCGATGGAGCCTCGGTCCTGCTAGTTCGCGACAAGGAACAGCTGCACGCACTGGCCAACACGTGTAGCCACGCAGGCGGCCCACTGGACGAAGGCGAGTTCGTCGACGGCTGCGTCGTCTGCCCGTGGCATGCCAGCACCTTCCGGCTCACCGACGGCAGCATTGTGCGCGGCCCTGCCTCGATACCTCAGCCCGCCTACCAAACGCGGGTCAGCGATGGGAAAATCGAGGTTCGCTCGGTGGGGTGAGCAGCTCGGTCAACGCCCACCCGCTGCCGCGCCGTCCCTCATTATCCGGAGCTAGATTAATGGACAGACTCATTCGGCTGCGCCGAGGCATTCATTTTAATTCTCAGTGGCTTGTGCGACTGGAAACTCTTGTCAGCTGGTAAGCCTCTGGGCGAGGTGGTGGCGCCTTGCGCCGACGTCCGGCCAACGCCACTGTCCCCGAGCCGGCCAGCCAACAAAACAGCGACCTCCGCTGGCGCAGTATGGGCGAACAACCACCGCGAATCCACGGTGAGCACCACAGGAACCGCGATGCCGTCGAGCGCGCCACCAACAACCTCACAGCATTCCGCGCCGTGGCCATCCGATTTTGGCGCGACTACAGTGGAAAAATTATCATTTCAATCTCGAATAGGTGGAAAACCGCAACATTATTTCGATTTCAGTCCAGGCGATTTGTACCCGGTGACGTTGCCTGCTTCAGGCAAGATGGTCTTCGTTGCGAGAGATGCACGAATAGTACGTCTCATAATGACGGACTCGAGATTTAGCTTAGCCAGATTAGATCCGAGCGAGGATACAGTTACAGGTACTGGATATCAATCATGCAGTGGCATGCTGCGACAGGATGTTCCACATATCAGACGTATTCGGCACGAGATAATACCTCACTTCTCCGAGCAAAATATTGCGCCATGGCGGAAGGAAATCGAAGAAGTTGCGGATGATTTAATAAGTAAGCTGCGAGGTGTACACCAAACACCTGACCTGAATAAGAGGTACTTCGAGCCGTTTATCGCGAGGGCGGTTGCTCTGTCTGTAGGTATTGCCAAAGACGAAAGCGATAAATTGTATGGCTTTTCTAACAGAGTTTTAGTCCGAGTAGAAAACGCTGACGATCGCGCCAGGATCTGCGCGGCGTGGAATGAGTTATACGAGTACAGCAGCGAACTTATACACGGAAAACTTGGCAACCCTGATGACAGACTACTTTCCACAATTGTCGCTGCATTGAGGAACACTGGGTTATGTCATGATGAGATAGTGGCAGCGTCCGGCACCATACTCGCTGGGTTTTATACTCCATTCGGAATTCTGAGTGTATGTGCAGTTGAACTTTTCCGACATCCTGATGTTGTAAAGGTTTGCCAAAATGAGCCTAGGTTATGGGGCCGGACCGTGGAAGAGCTTATGCGCTATAAAGCTCATTTCAACTTCTTTTTACCGCGAGTTGCGACCGAAGACGTCAGGCTGGGGCAGGTGGATATTCGTGCGGGGCAGGTGGTGCTGCCGTCAATACACGCAGCGGCTACCGATCCGAATTCGTTCCCGCGTCCAAATGTATTCGATGTGAATAGAGCTCCCGCTCGATGCAACATCGTATTTGGTGCGGGCCCGCATTTCTGTCCGGGTGCAGCGTTATCCCGCCAGTGGCTACAAGTTGGCCTTGAACGGCTTTTTACAACTTTGCGGGGCTTACGTTTGGCAAAGCCGTACAGCGATCTCGAGTGGCAACCCGGTTCAATTTCTATGCCTCGTGAAGTGCCAGTTACATGGGATAGGAGCTGAACCGCTTGCCACCTGTTCTCGAGCTCAAGAACCTCACCTCACCCAACCGCGACGACGTGAGTCCAGTCGGTAGTGGCGTCGTCGCCTACCTGGGTTTCGACAAGTTCACCCGCGCTGTCGACGTGGGCGACGGCGAACAGCCCATCGTTGCGGACGAACAGGATGTCATTGCCGACGGCCACGACGTGAGTCCAGTCGGTACTGGCGTCGTCGCCTACCTGGGTTTCGACAAGTTCACCCGCCTTGTCGACGTGGGCGACGGCGAACAGCCCATCGTTGCGGACGAACAAGACGTCCTTCATATCATCTCCACTTACGTCAAGACGTAGCCGGCCGCGGTTAGATTCGCGTGAGGGCACGAATCCGAGGCGCCGCGTCCGGCCAGCCCGCGAGCAGCTCGGCGCGACGGCCGAGGCGGAAGGCCGACCACGCGAAGGGAGGCGCCATGGTAGTGCCCGCTAGCGTCCATTCGCCGAGCGGGCTGGAGCCTTGCCACACCGCCGCGGACACGACGATCTGCGGCCTTGCGCCCGCCCCAAGGTCGGGTCCAAGGACCGGTTGTTCGATCTGCCCTCCCGGATGTAGTAGCAGCATTCGCAGTGGCGATCCGGCGTACCAGTGGTAGGCCTCCACGGTGTCTAGCGCGTGCAGTGCCGAAAAGTCGGGTGCGAGCAGCATGAAGTAGATCACCGAACCGTGCGCATCGGCGTAGGTCCGGCGAAAGAGGCCGCCTTCCCCCGGTAGCCGTTCCAATCCAAGCAGCTGCGCGACCCGCTCGCCGTCAGCCCGTTTGCCCACCGTCAGTGTCGTCAGCAGATTACGTCGGCTGCGACAGCACGGGATTCGGTGACGGCGAGACCAGGACGCCGATGCACTCGGTGTGGCGGCTCACTCGCTGATCGAGCTGCCCGGCTGGCACGCTTCGTCTGGACGCGTGGACCGCTCCGATCGCCCCTGAGGTTGGCTGGGATACCGGCTGCGCCGCCGCCCGAGTCTGAACCAGCCACGCCATAGCCGGCGTCGACTCCAGCACCAGGAACGCGGCCAACACCACGAGCTGGGGCACCCCACGTGCGAGACCCAGGGCGCCGAGGACGACGCCGCCAACTCCCCGCAGGACGTGACCGGTCGCCCACACCACCCCAGGGTTGGACCGGGACATCCAGCGACCAGCGAGGAGGTACAAGCCGATGCCAACCAGCCCGGACACTGTGAGCATCGCCGATGTCTGCGTCTCCATCATGGTCATACTGCCGAGTAGTTGGGCGACGACCGGAACGACGAACAGCGACAGCAGCAGCGTTCTCCACGGCACTGCGGTGCGCGAGGGCCCGCTTGCCGTTATCGGATTCATTTCCCTTTGGTCGCATTGCCGGATTCGGCCAGCCGCACATCGGCTGGTCAACCACACCAGCACCCCGAGCAACCCAAGAACCAGGCTGCCAACTCGAAACTGGGTATTGAATGGGAGCTTTTCTGTCGCCATCACCGCGAGTAATATACCCCCCGAAATCTTGCCTAAGTCCAGATTGAGCTGCAGCCAGGTGAGCTGTCGGGTCTGGAAGTCCGCGGGTAGATCGCTGGCCAGGATGAACATGGGTGCGGCAACAGCCACCGCCGCCGCGCCGACGCCCATCACGGCGATAGCAAGCACGATCGCCCATGAGCTACCGTGGGATAGCGCCAGCGTCATCAGCCCCAAGGCCATCCCTGCCATGCCTAGCGCCTGCACCAGCCGGTGCGCGCGGCGACGCCCAGCGACCCGCGCGATCGAAGGTCCTAGCAGCGCGAACAGTCCGGCCATCGACATCGCTACCCACACGTCAGTGGTTGATCCGCCAGCTGCGAGCACGTAAGAAGGCAGCAGCACTGGAAGAAAGCAGTTGAAAGCCACCCCGAGGGCAAGGTGGGAGGTCATCCACCATTCGAACGGCTGGGCATCACCATCGATGGTGCTAGCCTGCTCGACCATAGCATCGGACATTACCTTAAGAGGACCTCGAAAGGACTGCGAGTGGGCACCTTGGCATTGTTGCCAACATTACATCAGCCCACCGATGCCGAGGCCGTCCGATTCGGACAGCGTTCAGTAACCTATTGGGAGCTGCGTGTTGTGACGGCGGCACTTGCGGGTCAACTGGCCCATGTCCGACGTGTCGCTATCTGGGCACAATCGGAGGTTGAGACGTGTGTCGCGATCGTCGCAGCGCTCGCCGCCGGAGTGCCGGCGGTACCCCTTAACCCCAAGCTCGGGAGCCGGGAGCTGCAGCACGTCATCTCCGACGCGAGCCCTGATCTGGTACTGGCCGCCCCGCACGCCGTGCTGCCCGAGACGATGCACTCAATACCGCGGCTCAGCGTCAACCTGCAGGCGCAGGGCGCGGCGATACCGCCTGAGCCGGATCCCGAGTCGCCGGCATTGATCATCTATACCTCAGGCACCACTGGGCCGCCCAAAGGCGTGGTACTGCCGCGTCGCGCCATCGCCGCGGACATCGACGCGCTGGCCGAAGCCTGGGTATGGACTGCCCGGGACGTCCTGGTACAGGCGCTACCGCTGTCCCATGTCCACGGCCTAGTACTCGGCGTGCTTGGGCCGCTGCGGCTGGGGGGAGCAGTGCACCACCTGGGCTCCTTTTCGATCGACGGGGTGGTTCGGGAGCTGGGTGGTTCCGCGACGATGTTGTTCGGGGTGCCGACGATGTACCACCGGTTGGCCGCAGCCGCTGAACGCGACTCCGAGGTTGCCGCGGCGCTGACCCGGGCCCGGCTGCTCGTCTCGGGCTCCGCAGCGCTGTCCGTCTCCGACGCTCAGCGGATTGCGATGGCCACTGGCCAGCAGGTTGCACAGCGGTATGGGATGACCGAGTCTCTGATCACTTGCGCGGTCCGCGCCGAAGGACCGCGCAAGCCGGGCACTGTCGGGCCGCCATTGGACGGAGTGCGGCTTCGCCTAGTGGACGACCAGGGCGACACGATCGAGGTAGCAGACACCGTCGGCGAGATCGAAGTGGCCGGTCCTACGCTGTTCCTGGGGTACCTCAACCGACCCGACGCTACCGCCGAGGCGATGCACGATGGCTGGTTTCGCACCGGCGATGTTGCCACCCGCAGCGCGGACGGTCACCTGCGCATAGTCGGACGCCGCAGCACGGATCTGATTTCCAGCGGCGGATACAAGATCGGTACGGGGGAGATCGAAGACGCCTTGCTGGAGCATCCTGGGGTCGCCGAGGCAGCGGTAACTGGTGAGCCGGATCCCGACCTTGGGGAGCGGCTCGTCGCCTGGGTGGTCGCGGCCGGCGATCCACCGCCCGCCGCGGACGAGCTCGCGGAGCACGTCGCCGGGCTGCTCGCGCCACACAAGCGACCGCGGGTGGTGCGTTTTCTAACTGCGTTACCCCGCAATGACATGGGCAAGGTTCGCAAGGCCGAGCTCCGGCGTAGCCGGCTGCAGTAGGGTTTCCGCTCCGGTCCGGATATCTGGGGGTCGATCAGTGGGCGCAGCACGGGCGGTCGGATTGCTGCTCGGAGTCGCAGCCGACGCGGCCTTCGGCGATCCGCGCCGCCGCCACCCAGTAGCTGCTTTCGGGCGGCTCGCCATGACCGCCGAACGCGCCTGCTACGCCGAACACCGGCTCGCTGGGCTGGTCTACACCGCAGCCCTGGTCGGTGCTGTGTCGGCGGTCGGTGGTCTCGCGGAACGAGCCGGGCGCGGAAGAGCCCCCGTGCAGGTAACTGGCACCGCACTGGCGACCTGGATGGTGCTGGGTGGCGCCTCACTGGCTGAGGAAGGCGCTGCGATGGCGCGGGCGTTGGACGCCGGGGACCTCGACGCTGCTCGGAACCGGTTACCGCACCTGTGCGGGCGCGACCCGGCCAGTCTCGACCTGGCTGCGATGGCCCGGGCCAGCGTGGAGTCGGTCGCCGAGAACACCTCAGACGCCGTCGTCGCCCCGCTGGTCTGGGGTGCGGTGGCGGGAGTGCCCGGGCTGTTGGCTTACCGGGCGGTCAACACCTTGGATGCGATGGTCGGGTACCGCTCGCCGCGCTACCACCGCTTCGGGTGGGCCGCGGCACGGCTGGATGACCTGGCCAACCTGCTGCCCTCGCGAGTCGCCGCCGCGCTGACCACCCTGTGCGCGCCGCTGGTCGGCGGATCGGCCAGCGGGGCGTGGCAAGCCTGGCGACGCGACGCGGCGGCGCATCCCAGCCCCAATGCCGGGCAAGTAGAGGCGGCGTTCGCGGGGGCGCTGGAAATACGGCTGGGAGGGCGAACGGTCTATCCGCATGGCGCTGAGCAGCGTCCGGTACTGGGCCACGGCCGCACCCCGGATGCTGGTGACCTCACCCGGGGGGTGCAGCTGTCCCGCGTTACCGGGCTCGCGGCTGCGGCACTGTGCGCGACGCTGGCCGCGGTAACTCAGCGGCCATACCGGTCGGCAAGCGCGGCTACCGGTGGATCGTGTGGATCGTCCTCATCCCGGGACCACTTGTCCTCACGGCGTCCTTCTGTTCCTTCCCGCCAGGCGAAGTAGGCCAGCCCGAGCGGGGCCATCGTGCCGAAGGCGAGCCACTCCAGCGCATAGGGAAAAGATGGGCCCGCGTCCAACTGCGGCAGTGGTAGCGCAGACAGCACTCCGGGGGCACCGTCGAGCAACTGAAGGTAACCCGGTTCCAGTCGCACTCCGGTGGCGGCACTCACCGTCCGGCTACTCGCCGCATACACCTGCCGATGCCCGTCCTGGTGCACGACTTCGCCGTTCTGCGGGTCCAGCTCGTCGGCTCGCAATCGGCCGGTCAGGGTCACCTCGCCGCCAGGCACCGCCGGATAGTCAGGTATCCGCACGCCCTCTGATGGACGGAGATAGCCACGGTCGACCAGAATGTTCGATCCGTCCTCCAGCCGGAGCGGAACCAGCACCTCGTAGGCCGGTTCGCCCTGGACGGTGCGCAGCCGGACCACCATCTCAGCGTCGGGCACGTAGTAGCCGGTGGCTTGGACTTGGCGCCACTCGGTGTTCTGGGTTGGCGCGGAGTGGGCCGCCAGGACGCTGCGTAGCGGCTGTGGCGGGATGCTGAAGGAGCGTTCGATCGCGGTGTTGGTATCCGCACGTTGCGCGGCGCGACGGAATTGCCACGGCGCGAGCAAGGTGAATGCCGCCACAGCGAAGCAGATCACCACCGCCGTCAGCGCCAACCAGCCAGGGCGCAGCAGGAACCGCCACCGCATATCACCACGGTAGCCGGTACTCATCCACACGCTCATCCCAACGCCGTCCGCGCGGCAGCTACCGCGCTGCTGCCATAGCCGCCACCGAACAACACCGCGTGCACCAGTAACGGGAACAACTGGTGCAGGGGAACACGCTGTTGCCACCCGAACGCCAGCGGCGCGACGTCGGTGTAGGCGCCGAGCAACCGCTCCCGATGCGGGCAGCCGAACAGCGCGAGCATCGCCAGGTCTGTTTCGCGGTGCCCGCCGTGCGCGGCCGGGTCGAGTAGCCACAACTGTCCGTCAAAGCCAGCGTGGACATTGCCAGCCCACAGATCGCCATGCAGCCTCGCCGGCGGCTCAGCTGGTCCGGCCAGCTCCTCAACCTGCTCGCAGGCGCGGTGCACCACACGGGCCCCGGCAGCATCCACCGCGCCGCCGTCCACCGCGCTGCGCAGATAAGGCAACAGGCGTTGCTCGGCGTACCACTGCGGCCAGTGCGGCCCGGTGACGTTGGCCATCGGCGCGGCACCGATCCACGCCTGCTGGGGCCCTCCAGGGGGTGCGGAGCCGAAGGCCGCAGCGCCTGCGGCGTGCAGCGTGGCGAGCTGACGCCCGAGCCGCTCGGCGGCGACGCCATCCGTTCGGCCTGCCGGGATGTATTCGGTGACCAGCCATTGCTCGTCATGTCCGTGCACCTGCGGCACCGGCGGCCCGTCGGGCACCCGAAGCCAGCGCAGTCCCGCCGCCTCAGCCATCGCCTGCCCTGGTCCTGCCCGCTTGGCCACTACGGTGCGCCCGTCGCCCAACTCTAAGCGCCAGATGACGCCATGGGGCGCTGCGGTCCGCACCGTCTGACCGGTGATCGCGGCGACGGACTCGGCAGGGCTGATCATATCGGCGTCAGGCCCGTTCCCGTACCCACGCCAACAACCCGGGTACCGCCGCGCGCACCATGCTCAGCACGTCGTCGAAACCGTGTTCGCCACCGTAGTACGGGTCGGGCACGTCGAGAGTCTGACCAGCAGCCCGGTCGAACGATCGCAACAGCACCACTCGCTGCGGTTCGGCGACCAGCCGCCGCAGAGTCGCGAGATGCCCGGTGTCCAGCGCGATCAGTAGGTCGGCGGACAGGTGCTGTGCGCCGAGCTGTGCGGCGACATGCTTACAAGGATATCCAGCCCGGCGCAGCGTCTCGGTGGTTCGCGGATCGGCAGGGTTGCCGACGTGCCAGCCACCTGTTCCCGCACTGCTCACACGCACCCGGTCGGCCAGGCCTTCCCGGAGCACTGCGTCGGCGAAAACGATCTCGGCCATCGGTGAGCGGCAGATATTCCCGGTACAAACAAAGCACACGTGATAACGCGCGGAGCTTCCCACGTAGCCCAGTGTGGCCGATGTCGCTTGGCCACGGTGCGGTCAGCTGCCCCCGGGGCATCTCCCACGGAAGTTGGCCGTCCATGCCCCTGAGTAGGCGATAGCCTGCATATCCACATGGACCAACTGCTGCGTCACCACGGCGATGTCGACGCCGCACCGGGGTTGCTCGACTTCGCGGTGAACGTCTGTAGCGGGCAACCTCCGGCGTGGCTGCGGGAGCGGCTGATCGCGGCGTTGGACGGGCTCGGTCGCTACCCCTCCGCTGCGCAGGACGCCGCCGCCCGTGCCGCGGTGGCCGCCCGGCACGACCGCGACGCCGCTGAGGTGCTGGTTCTTGCTGGGGCGGCAGAGGGTTTCGCGCTGTTGCCCGCGCTGGCACCCCGGTCAGCGGTGGTCGTGCACCCGTCGTTCACCGAACCAGAGGTGGCGCTGCGCCGGGCGGGCATCACGGTAAGACGAGTGTTCACCGACACCGCACACCAGCTGCAGCCTGAACGGATTCCCGTCGACGCCGATCTGCTAGTGCTCGGCAACCCCACGAACCCGACTTCGGTGCTGCATCCAGCCGAGGTGCTGCGCGCGCTGGCCCGGCCAGGACGGGTGCTCGTCGTAGATGAGGCGTTCGCCGATGCGGTCCCCGGGGAGCGGCAATCGTTGGCAGCCGATCGCGACACTCCTGGCCTGCTGGTATTTCGCAGTCTCACCAAGACCTGGGCACTGCCGGGGCTCCGAGCTGGCTACGCCCTGGGCGCGCCCGATCTACTGGCCCGGCTGGCGGCGCCGCGGCCGCCATGGCCGGTCGGCACGCTGGTGTTGGAGGCGGTGCGGGCCTGCAGTACCCCCGCTGCGGTCGCCGAAGCCACTGCCGCGGCCGGGCAAACCGTGCAGAGCCGGCAGTGGATGGTTCATCAGCTGACGGGCCTGCCCGGCGTCACGATTCACCAGCCGGCCGCGGCACCGTTCCTACTGCTGCACGTGTCTGGAGGTGAGCGGATCCGCACCGTCTTGGCCAACGCGGGTATCGCCGTCCGGCGCGCGGACACCTTCCCGGGCCTGTCCACCGACCACCTGCGCGTCGCAGTACGCCCGCCGGAAATCGCGACCGCACTCGTAGTCGCCCTGCGGGCTGCCCTGTCATGACCGCCGACGCCGTTCGGGCCGAATGGCGATACGTCGGCGCGCGGCCCTCGGCGGTACGGTCAATGTCCGCAACCAACTTGGGAGGCTCACGCGGTGAACGCCGATCCCGCCGCACAACGCCGGCTGCTTGACCTGGCCGCGGTGGACGCTGAGCTCACCCGTGCCGCGCACCGCCGCCGGTCGTTACCCGAACTCGTCGAGGTCGAGCAGGCTGACGAGTCCCTACGGTCCGCCCGGGACTCGCTGGTCGCCGCCGAGACGGCGGTGTCGGACCTGGACCGCGACATCCACAAGCTGGAAGCCGAGATTGAGCAGGTACGGACCCGGGAGGACCGGGACCGCGGTTTGCTCGATTCCGGATCGATCTCCTCAGGTAAGCAACTGGAAGACCTACAACACGAGTTGGCGACCCTGCGACGTCGCCAGACGGTGCTGGAAGACGAGCTATTGGACGTGATGGAGCGGCGTGAGGCCACCACCGCTGACCTCGAGCGCGGCCGAGCGGAGTTGGTCGACATAGAGCGGCGCCGGCTCGATGCTGTTCGCCGCCGGGATGAGGCATTGGCGGACGTGGCGTCCGCCGAAGAGCACGGTGCGGTTGAGCGCCGGGTACTCATCGGCGAGCTGCCTGCAGATCTTCTGTCGCTCTATGAGCGGATCCGGGCCCGCAACGGTACCGGTGCGGCGTTGGTGCGCGAGGGCCGTTGCGGCGCCTGCCGCTTGGAACTGGACCGCACCGCGATCGGGCATCTACGAGAGGCAGCCGCCGACGAGGTGGTGCGCTGCGAAGAGTGCGGCGTTGTGTTGGTGCGTACCTCCGCATCAGGCCTGTCAACCCCGTCCGACCTCTCCGCGGAGTCCGGTCGGTGACCCGGCGCGTCATCATCGAGGCCGACGGTGGCTCGCGTGGCAACCCCGGCCCGGCCGGGTACGGCGCGGTGGTGCGCGACGCCGACACCGGGGAGCTACTCGCGGAGACTTCTGGGGGTCTGGGCACGGCCACTAATAACGTTGCTGAGTACACAGGTCTCATCGCTGGCCTCCGCGCCGCGGTGAAAGAGGGCGCTCAGTGCGCCGAGGCCCGGCTGGACTCCAAGCTGGTGGTCGAGCAGATGAGCGGTCGGTGGCAGGTGAAGCAACCGCACCTGCGGCCGCTGGTCAGCGAGGCGGCCGAGCTGTCCCGCCAGCTCGGCGACGTCAAGTACACCTGGGTGCCGCGCGCCCGCAACGCGCACGCAGACCGGCTGGCCAACGAGGCGATGGACGCCCAGGCCGGCATCAACCCGCGCGCGGCGACGCAGACGGCGTCACCGTCGCACTGGACCGGCGCCACCGGCTCCCCGACCCGGCTGCTGATGCTGCGGCACGGCCAGACCGAGCACTCCGCGCAGCGCCGCTACTCCGGGCGCGCGGACCTGCCGTTGACTGAGCTGGGGGAGCGCCAAGCCGCGGCTGCCGCCGCTCGGCTTGCCGACACCAACGGTGTCGCTGCGGTGGTCAGCTCGCCGCTACGGCGGGCAAGGCAGACCGCCCAACCCGTGGCCGACGCGCTGGGTGTGCCGTTGACCGTCCACGACGGACTGATCGAAACCGACTTCGGTGCCTGGGAGGGTTTGACCTTCGCCGAAGCCCGAGAACGGGATCCGGATCTGCACACCAGGTGGTTGACCGACACCTCGGTGGCCCCGCCGGGCGGCGAGCGCATGGATGCGGTGCACCGAAGGGTTCGCCGGGTGCGGGATCAACTGATCTCCGAACACGGTGCCGCGACGCTGATCGTGGTCAGCCACGTCACACCGATCAAGGCGTTACTGCGGATGGCGCTGGACGCCGGACCGTCGCTGTTGCACCGGTTGCACCTGGATATCGCATCGCTGTCGGTGGCGGAGTTCTATCCCGACGGTCCCGCCACGGTGAGTCTGGTCAACGACACTTCCTATCTCACTTGACGAACAAGTAAATCGACACCGCCAAGCCCACTACCACCACTGTGACTCGCAACGCTGGTTCGGGCACCCGACCGGCGAGTTTCGCGCCGACGAAGCCCCCCACCAGAGTGGTGGGGGCGAGCAGCGCGACAGCCAACCAGTCCACCGGTGCGCCGATCCCGAAGACCACCACAGTGACCGCACCGATGATTAGCGAGAGCACGCCCTTGCCGGCGTTGAGGCTGCGCAGGTCGTCATGCGCGGTGAGAGCAAGTACCGCGATCAAGATGACACCGAGCGCCCCACCGAAGTAGCCGCCGTAAATGGCAGCCAAGAACACCGAAGGCAGTAAGATCATCCGGCGGTCTGGAGCATCGGGTTCAGGTTCGCCAATCCACCGCGCGAGCCACGGTTGAATCCCGAGCAGCACGCTGGCCAGCGCCACCAGCGCCGGTGCCACCGCGTCGAACACCGTGGCAGGCAGGACCAGCAGCAGCAGGCTGCCCACCAGCGAGCCGGCCACTGCTACACCCGCCGTCGACAGCACTCGCCTGCGCTGCCCACGCAGCTCCTGGCGGCTGCCCAGCGCCAAGCCCATATAACCGGGGCATTGGATGACCGAGTTGGTGACGTTCGCTGCTAGCGGTGAGAAGCCCACCGCCAGCAGCGCCGGAAACAGCAGCAGCGACCCACCTCCGGCCAAGGCGTTGACCACGCCCGACACGAAAGCAGCGACAGCGAGCAAGGCGAGCTGCGCGGACGACACGAGGCGCCACGCTAACCAGGTATGGGGCGATCTATGCTGACGGGGCGGACGAGTTGGCCGGGCGGTCGCGTCGGGCTCGGTAACGAGCTTGTCGAGGAAAGTCCGGACTCCTCAGGGCAGGGTGGTTGCTAACGGCAACCCGGGGTGACCCGCGGGACAGTGCCACAGAAAACAGACCGCCCCGCGTGAGCGGGGTAAGGGTGAAACGGTGGTGTAAGAGACCACCAGCGTCCCGGGTGACCGGGACGGCTCGGTAAACCCCACCTGGAGCAAGGTCAAAAGGCGCGCCGGATACGGCGCGCTGCGCAGGCGATTGAGGGTGGCCCGCCCGATGCCTGCGGGTAGGCCGCTGGAGCCTGCCGGCAACGGCAGGCCGAGATGGATGACCGCCGGCCGGGACGCCGCAAGGCGCCCGGTGCACAGGATCCGGCTTA
>JAVXWL010000109.1:0-4738 GCA_032230565.1 Pseudonocardiales bacterium
GACGCCATCGCCGCCTTGCCGCAGACCGTGACGCTGATCAGAGACGGGCGGGTGGTGCTGCAGACGCAGAACGAGCAGTCCAGCGCGATCATCTCGTTCAGCCGGGACCTCGCGCTGCTCGCTGCCCAACTGCGCTCCTCAGATCCTGACCTGCGCAGGCTGATCGCCACCGCGCCGCAGGTCGCCGACCAGACCAGCGGGTTGCTCCGGGAAAGCGGCACCCAGATCGGTCAGCTGCTGGCTGACCTGTTGACGGTGTCCCGAGTCACGCTGCCCCGTCAGGCCGCGCTGCGTCACCTGCTGTCGGTCTATCCCGTGGTCACCGGCGGAACCGACTCCTCGGTGGTGCCCGCCGACGGATTCGTCCACCTCGGGCTGGCACTTAACTTGTTCGACCCGTACGCCTGCGTGCGCGGCTACCAGGGCACCATCAGACGATCCGGGACGGAGACCACGCCGATTCCGGCCAACCGCGATGCGTTCTGCGCGGAGCCGCCGGGCAGCCCGACGGACGTCCGCGGCGCGCAGAACGTGCCGCGCGCCGGCACCCCGACTGCAGTGCTGCCAGGGGAATCCACCGGCACGCAGGTCAGCAGCCTCGCATCAATCTTGGAGGGCAGCAGCGGAGGGTCGCGGTAAGTCACCCAGCGTGATGTCTCTATCTTGGCCAAATCATGACCAGCGCCGCTGCCGCCCGTTCCGTTCTGGGCGATTCGCAACGCCCGGTCACCGTCGGGATCGCAGTGCTCGCGACCGTTGCCGTGGGCACTGCCGGCTGGTTCGGCGTGTCATGGGACCGGGCGGCTCATGATGGGTCCCTCGCGTCGGGCATCGCCCGGGACACCGTGCTGCAGGATGCCCAGCAGGCAGCGATCAACCTCAATACGCTGGACTACCGGCGGCTGCAGGACGGGTTGACGCTGTGGGAGCAGTCAGCAACCGGTTCGCTGCTCGATGAGGTGCGGGCCAACCGGGCTACCTACGCGCAGGTCATAGCCGACTCGAAAACTGCGACCACCGCAGGGGCCCTCGACGGCGCGGTCGCCGAGCTCGACGAGCGCGCCGGTACCGCGCGGGTGCTCGTCGGGGTGGATGTGACGGCTGTCCACGACGGCGGGCAGGCGAGCTGCGTACGCCGACGCATCCAGCTTCAGATGCGTCGAGCCGGCACCGTCTGGAAGGTCGACCAGCTGGCGCCGGTCGGCGCGGCGAACCCGGTTCCCGGAGCGTGCCCCTCGGTCAAGGCTGCGTCATCAGATCTTGGGCCACCAGAACCTGGGCCACCAGAACCTGGGCCACCGAGATAGGAGGCCGATTGTGCCGGTACAGCGTCCGCGCCCGGCCCGCCGCCGGCCGCGGGTCGCCGGCAGGCGACCTCTCACCGATCGGACCGGTGACCTCCACCAGCGCGGCAATCGCCTCGGGCTGATCGCGTTGGACGATCCGGTTCCCCGTGTGGCGAATTTCCCCGCAGGCGAGGAGGTCGTGCAGCCCGCCGCACGTTCGCGGTGGTTGAGCCCGCTACAGCTGGCGCTGGTCGCCGTCCTGGTCATCGCGCTGGGTCTGGCTGCATGGTTGCGCGGCGAGACCAATGGCGTGCTCGCGTCTGCGGCGTCGAGCAACCGTGCGTTGCTCGACGTGGGCTCAACCGCTGAGGTATCCGGGCAGGTACGTGATGCGGTGGAACGGGTGTTCTCCTATGACTTCGCCCGGCTCGATGACAACGAACGGGCTGCTGCGGCCGTGATCACCGGGCCGTTCGCCGTCGACTACCAACACCAGTTCGCGAGGGTACGGGAACTGGCGCCTGGGCAGCAGGCTGTGGTGGTGGCGACCGTGCCCGCGTTGGCCGTCAAAGTGCTTGATGGCGATCGAGCGATCGTGGTGGTGTTCATCGACCAACAGGCCAACCGTGGTGGCCAGGCCCAGCCACTCGTTGCCGCGGGGCGGTTACGGGTCACCGCGCAACGGGTCACCGGCAGCTGGAAGATCGCCAACGTCGAACCGTTCTGATCGCCCCGACGGGGCTGCGGCTGGACAGTCGCGGGCACCGCCAGCGCCGCTGCCACCGCCGTTACCGGCATATTGCCCGGCGTGCTGTCCGGGTGGTGCTGCCCGCGAGGGCGCACCATCAACTGCAGTGTCGCGACGTCGCCGAAGTGTCCGCCGAACCTTTCCTGCAGTCTCTGGTGCGCCCCTGATCCGTCACATCCTTCCGGTCGCAGTGGCCGTCACGACCTCGCTCGGTCGTTAGGGTTGGCCATTGTTGCTGCTGGTCAGGTTCGCGCTGGCCGGTCCGGCGTACACGGCCTCGACGTAGGGCTTGCCGTTGTACGGTGTGAATGTCGCCGGGTCGAGATTGCTCCCGGTGAAGGTCTGCGCCTGGTTGGTGTCAAACGTGGGCTGCAACGTGCCGGTGACCTGCACCGGGGATCCTGGGTTGAGCGGCAGGTTTTCCTTGGCGACGGCAAGCAGCGTCTGCGCGTTGTTGCCGTTGTTGCTGCCGGTGGCGGCAATGGTGACCGCGTTCGGGCCGAGAACCTGGGCGACCGTGCCGGTAACTGTGACCGGCTTGCCGGTGTAGGACTGCGTGTTATTCAGGACGTCGCTAGCGGCGGCGCAACTACTGCCGCCGTTATTGCCACCGTTGACGATGCCCCCGTTTTGGGCCCCGCCGGACAGGTTAGCGCTGATCGGTCCGGCGAACTCAGCCTGGACGTAGGGCTTGCCGTTGAACTGAGTGAACGAGCCCTGACCGAGGCTGCCCCCGGTAAACGTCGCTGCCTGGTTGCTGTCAAATGTGGGCTGGAATGTGCCGGTGACCTCCACGGGGGAACCCGGGCTGGGCTGCGTGGCCTGCTTGTCGACGGCAAGCAGCGTCTGAGCGTTGCTGTTGCTGTTGCCAGCGATGCCGCTGCCACTGTTGTTTGTGCTGGGGGAAACAGTGAAGGCGTGCTGGCCGACGACCTGGGCGACTGTCCCGGTAATCGTGACCGGCTTGTCGGCGTAGGCCTGCGTGTTGTTCAGGATCGGGCTGCTGGGCACGCAGCTACTCGCGATGGCAGCACTACCACCGGAATTGGGCGCTGCACCCGGGGCGGGTGCGCCCTGGTGGCCCGCTGGCGCATTTCCACCTCCACCGCATGCGCCGAGGACCAGTGCCGACGACGCGGCGATCGCGGCAAGACCCATCCGTGTTGCTCTGCGTCGGTTGTGCTTCATAATAACTTCCCGTTGTCTGATCGGCGCGGGTACGCTTTTTGCGGCGCCGATTAATTACGGCTACCCCGCCCAGCGATCGCGTCACGTAAATCACACCTTTGTTATGGGACTGTTACCGAATCGCGCAACGCAGTGCAAACAACGCATGACGAACCGACTCGCCAGATCGACGATGAGAGCGTCGGTTTGAGCCGGATCGAGGCGAAGCAGAAGGCCACCCTGACGGGCTCGCTGGCAGCCGATCGGCCGGCGTGGGTCCGAGGTGGGCTGCACCCTAGCCAGCGGATTAGCACCCAGCAGAGCCGCTGAGCAAGTCGCCAGGCGGTCACCGTACTAGCCTCGGGATTATGAGCGTCGCTGCCCGGCTGCTGTTCGCGTTTGACAACTCCTATGTGCGTGAGCTCAGCGGCCTGTATGAGCCATGGCAAGCAACGCCAGCGCCTGCGCCCACGCTGTTGGTGCTTAATGAGGAGCTGGCCGCAGAGCTGGGTGTCGATGCCGACGCGCTAAGAGAACCTGACGGTGTCGCAGTCCTGGTCGGCAACGTCACGCCCGACGGGGCGTCGCCAGTAGCGCAGGCCTACTCCGGCCATCAGTTCGGTGGGTTCGTGCCCAGCCTCGGCGATGGCCGAGCGCTCCTGCTCGGCGAGGTGTTCGACGTTGACGGACGCCGTCGCGACCTGCACCTGAAGGGTTCGGGACGCACGCCATTTGCACGAGGTGGTGATGGGAAGGCAGCCGTCGGCCCGATGCTGCGCGAGTATGTGATCGGCGAGGCGATGCACGCACTAGGCATTCCCACTACCCGCGCGCTCGCTGTGGTGGCGACCGGTGATCGCGTCGTGCGGGAAACGCTGCTGCCCGGCGCGGTGCTCACCCGTGTCGCGGCGAGCCATGTCCGTGTTGGCACGTTCCAGTACGCAGCAGCGCACCATGGGCCGACGCTTGTGCGGCGCCTCGCCGATTATGCGATCGCGCGTCACCACCCTCATGCGGTCGAGGCGGAGAACCCGTATCTCGCGTTTTTCGAGAGCGTCGTCGACGCCCAGGCATCGCTGGTCGCTCGCTGGATGACCGTCGGGTTCATTCACGGCGTCATGAACACCGACAACATGACGATCTCCGGCGAGACCATCGATTACGGCCCGTGCGCGTTCATGGACGCCTTCGACCCCGCCACCGTGTTCAGCTCGATCGACCACGGCGGCCGCTACGCATACGACAACCAGCCCCCGATCGCGCAGTGGAACCTGGCGCGGCTGGCCGAGACGTTGCTGCCCCTGTTCGACGTCGAGACGGACAGCGCGCTCGCGGCTGCCGACGCCGTGCTGGCGTCGTTCCCCGACCGCTATCACGGCTACTGGCGCCACGGGATGCGTGCGAAGCTGGGGCTGCCCGACGGCCACCGCGACAACCGCGCCCTGATCGACGACCTGCAGGAACTGCTGCACGCGCACGGCGTCGACTTCACGACGTGCTTCCGCGCGCTGTCGTGCGCTGTGCGCGGCGACGCGGA
>JAVXWL010000150.1:0-21533 GCA_032230565.1 Pseudonocardiales bacterium
GCATGGTGCCCTTCAAGCCGTACTTCCTCGGCCAGGCGACACCGCCCTACAGCCGGGCAACGTCGGTCCAGAAGTGTGTGCGTACCCCGGATATCGATGAGGTCGGAAAGACCACCAGGCACAACACCTTCTTCCAGATGGCGGGCAACTTCTCCTTCGGGGACTACTTCAAACAAGGAGCGATCGAGTACGCCTGGCAGCTGGTGACCGGCTCCCAGCAGTCCGGTGGTTACGGCTTCGATCCGGACCGCATATGGGTCACGGTGTACACCGACGACGACGAAGCTGAGCAGTTGTGGCGCACGATCGCTGGCATACCTGCCGAGCGCATCCAGCGCCGGGGTATGGAGGACAACTTCTGGTCCATGGGCGTCCCCGGGCCGTGCGGTCCCAGTTCCGAGATTTACTTTGACCGTGGCCCCGATTTCGGCCGGCCCGGGGGCCCAGTCGTCGATGAGGACCGCTTTCTGGAGATTTGGAACCTCGTCTTCATGCAGGACGAGCGCGGTGAGTCCACCGGCCCAGGCAAGGGCGACTTTCCGATTCTCGGACCGCTGCCCGCGAAGAACATCGATACCGGGATGGGTATAGAGCGGGTCGCACTTCTGCTGCAAGACGTACCCAACGTCTACGAGACCGACTTGCTCCGGCCGGTGATCACTGTGGCCGAGCAACTCTGTGGCCGGCGCTACGGAGCGGACCCGGTCGATGACGTGCGCTTCCGAGTGATCGCCGACCACGCCCGCACCGGCGTCATGCTCATCGGGGATGGGGTGACGCCCGGCAACGAGGGACGTGGCTACGTTCTGCGCCGGTTGCTGCGCCGTACCGTACGCTCCGCGCGCCTGCTGGGCGTCACTGAACCGGTGCTCAGCGACATCACCGCGGTGGTGCGCGACACGATGGGCCCGTCGTACCCGGAAATCGAGACCGACTACAACCGGATCGAGGCGGTCGCCCGCGCCGAAGAGGAGGCGTTCCTGGCGACTCTGTCCGCCGGATCGCGAATCTTCGACCTCGCCGCGGCGCAGACCCGCCGAGCCGGCGGCTCGCAGCTGTCCGGCGATCAAGCGTTCCAGTTGCATGACACCTACGGTTTCCCGATCGACCTCACCCTCGAGATGGCGGCCGAGGCCGGCATGTCCGTCGACGAAGTAGGTTTCCGCACGCTGATGGCGCAGCAGCGAAGCCGGGCCAAGGCCGACGCTGCGGCGCGCCGCTCTGGGCACGGGGACCTCAGCGAGTACCGCACCGTGCTCGACGCGCACGGACGCACGGACTTCCTGGGTTACACCGATCTCAGCGCCGAGGCCCGGGTGGTCGGTCTTCTCGTCGACGGCGCGGGGGTCCCCGCCGCCGGTGCCGGCACCGCGGTGGAAGTGGTGCTCGATCGCACCCCGTTTTACGCCGAGGGTGGTGGCCAGCAGTCCGATTCCGGCACTCTGGTCGGCGACGGGTTCGCCATCGAGGTGGCCGACGTGCAGTCCCCGGTGGACGGCTTGTCGGTACACCGGGGCACGGTCGTCTCCGGCGAGGTTGTACTCGACGCACAGGTCTTCGCGCAGGTAGATGTCACCCGCCGGCGGGCGGTGGCCCGGGCGCACTCCGCGACGCATCTGGTGCACTCCGGGATCCGTCGGGCGTTGGGCAGCAGCGCCGCGCAGGCCGGCTCGCTCAACGCCCCGGGCCGGCTGCGGTTCGACTTCACATCGCCTGGCGGTGCGGTGCCTCCCAGCGTGCTGACCGACGTCGAGGACGAGGTCAACGAGGTCCTGTTGCGTTCGCTGCCGGTCACGGCCGAGGTGATGCCCATCCAGGTCGCCCGACGCGACGGTGCCATCGCGATGTTCGGCGAGAAGTACGGTGACGCGGTTCGGGTTGTCACCATCGGTGACTACTCCAAGGAGCTCTGTGGTGGTACTCATGTACCCAACTCGGCCGACATCGGCCTGATCAAACTGCTGTCCGAGGCGTCCATCGGCTCCGGGATCCGCCGGGTGGAAGCGCTGGTCGGCCTCGACGCGTTCCGTTTCCTGGCCCGCGAGCATGTGCTCGTAGCGCAGCTCTCTGAGCAGCTCAAAGCCCGCCCCGAGGAGCTGCCTGAGCGCATCAGCGCGGTGACCGAGCGGCTACGCGCGGCCGAGCGCGAGCTTGAACGGCTACGGGCAGCCGCGGTGTTGTCCTCGGCGAGCGCCCTGGCCGAGGCCGCCGAGCAGGTCGGTGACACCGCTCTGGTGGCCGCCGAAACGAGCGAGGGAGTCAGCGGTGCAGACCTGCGCGCGCTAGCCACGGAGGTCCGCGGGCGGTTGGGCGAACGACCCGGGGTAGTTGCGCTATTCAGCGTGGATCATTCGACAAGCAAGGTGTCCTTCGTCGTGGCCACCACGGCCGCGGCGCGGCGACAAGGATTGGCGGCGGGCGCCTTGGTGCCGGTCTTCGGCCCTGCAGTGGGTGGTCGCGGGGGCGGCAAGTCTGATCTAGCCCAGGGCGGCGGTACTGAACCTGGCGGGATCGCGGCCGCGGTGTCGGCCCTGCGCAGCGCGCTCGCGGGGCGCAACGGCGCGTGATGGAGTCTGAGCCCCGAACCGGACGCCGCCTCGGCGTGGACTTTGGCGAGGTGCGCGTCGGGGTGGCGCTGTCGGATCCATCCGGCATCCTGGCGACGCCCCTAGTCACGCTGACACGTGACCGGTCGCGGGGCACGGACCTCGACGCGTTGGTGGCGTTGGTGGCCGAGCATGAGGTGGTTGAGGTGGTGGTCGGGCTTCCGCGCACCCTCGCCGGGCGGCAGGGCGCAGCGGCGCAGGCGGCAACAGAGTACGCCGGCGCGCTGGCTAACCGGCTCAGTGACGCGGTGCCGGTCCGGTTGACCGACGAGCGACTCACTACCGTTTCGGCCGCTCGGGTGCTCGCTGAGCGGGGTGTTCGCGGTCGCAAGCAGCGCGCGGTTGTCGATCAGGCCGCAGCGGTGGAGATCCTGCAAAGTTGGCTCGACGCCCGGCGGTCGGCGTGATGACCGCCGACGCGCGTGGTCGTGCGGAGGCGGATTCATGACCGACGACCTCGGGCTGTTCACCGACACCACAAAACGAGCGCAGCCGCGCCCCCCACAGCGGCGCTCCGATGGCCGTCGGGCACGGCGCCAGATCCGGGAACGACGCCGTCGACGTGCTGTGCTTGGCGCTGTCGTGGCTGTGCTCGTGCTGACGATCAGCGGCGTGCTGTTCGGCGTGCACGAGCTGCAGGTGTGGCGCGCCGTGCCTGATTTTGTCGGCGCCGGGGGGGCGGAGGCTGTCGTGGAGGTCGAGGACGGCCAAAGTCTGACCGCGATCGGAGCGACCCTGGTACGGCACAACGTCGTCGCCAGCGTCCGCGCCTTCACTCGCGCCGCTGAGGCTGACGCCCGGGTCCGAGCTGTGCAACCAGGCTACTACCAGGTTCGGGAGCGGATGTCCGGATCTGCTGCGGTGGCAAGACTGCAAGAACCGGCCGCTCGGGTCGGGCACTTGGAGATTCGCGGTGGCGAGCAGCTCGACAACGTTGATCTGCCCGACGGGACAACCGTGCCGGGACTGCTCACCGAGATCTCGCGAGCGAGCTGCGCGGTGATCAACGGAGCGAGCACCTGCGTGCGTCCGGAGGATCTGCGCACGGCGATGGTCCAGGCGGATCTCAACCAGCTCTCGGTGCCAAGCTGGGCGCTAGAACCGGTATCGCGAGTGGAGCCTCGTCGACGCCTGGAAGGTCTGTTAGTCCCGGGGAACTACGATGTGCGCCCTGGCAGTTCGGGGCTGCACCTACTGCAGCAGGTGGTCGGGACTTCCGCGGCTCGGCTGCTGGCGGAGGGTTTTCCGGCATCCGCAGCAGGTACCGGTTACAGTGCTTACGACGTGCTGATAATCGCTTCGGTAATCGAGCGCGAGGCAATTGCTCCGGACTTCAGCCGGGTGTCCCGGGTGATATACAACCGGCTTGCTGCCGGGATGCTGTTGCAAATGGATTCCACCATCAACTATCCGCTGGACCGACCTGCGGCGAGCACCTCAGATGCCGACCGAGCCCGGCCCGGCGCATACAACACTTACATCAACGGCGGCCTGCCGGCGTCGCCGATCGGGTCGCCGAGCGAGTCGGCCATCGCCGCTGCGCTGAACCCGCAGCCAGGAACCTGGCGCTACTTCGTGAAGTGCCAGAAAGACGGCGCATCGTGCTTTTCTGTCACAAGGGAGGAGCACGAGGCGGCAGTGCGAGACGCAGCCGCCCGCGGCGTGTTCTAAGCACCCACGGCTCACTTTCGACGATCATGCCGACCGCTGCGTGGGGGTCTGTCCACAGCTAACCCGCAATCCACAGCTGACCGCCGGACCGGTCCAGTTGTGGCCCAGCGCGGAGCAAGCTGGCCGACGTGGGAAGTGTCTGGGCGGCTTTGGCCGGTGCCATTGCGGGTGCCGGAGGAGCGATGGTGCTGCGTCGGCTTCCCCGGGGTGTTCCACTGCCGGTGCCGGTCTGCGCCGTGGCGGTGGCCGTGCTGTGGGCAGTGGTCGGCGAGCGGGCGAGCGAGGGTCTGCCGGTGTGGTGGTGGCCGGTCCCGCTGGTTCTCGGCTGGGCTGGTGTGTTGCTGTCTGGTGCTGACCTGATTGCCCGACGCCTGCCAGACGCGCTGACGTTGCCGGCCTATCCGGTAGTCGCAGTCCTGCTGGGCGCCGCCGCGGTCGGTGCTGGCAACCCTGAGGCACTGCCTCGCGCCGCCGCCGGCGCGCTGCTGTGGGCCGGCGGCTATGCCGCAGTGCGTCTCGTCGCACCGGGTGCTCTGGGTGGTGGAGACGTCAAACTCGCCGGAAGCTTGGGTGCACTCGCTGCCGCGACGTCCTGGTCAGGGCTGTTGCTGGCGGTACTGGCGGCGAACGTGATAACTGTAGCCATTGCCGGGCCGGCCCGGATGCTGGGTTACCGCGACGTGCCCCACGGGTCAGCGATGCTCGCGGCGGTATGGCTGGTGGTGCTACACCCACCCGTGTAATCGCTGAAGCGTATTCGTGTGAGTCTCCGCGGGTTGTCTAACCCTTCGTGGTGAGGCCATCACTCAGAAAGGTGACAAGTAACCGCACCGACACTGACCGGCAACGTCACTGTCACAAACAATTCTTACCGTGCACCGCAGGAACTCGTTGTTAACGCCGTTGCCCCCGCCGATTTTCGGTGCGAGAGGAGTGGTTATGAGCATATTACCTCGGAGGGGGCGTCCGGTGCGTGCGGTCGCCGTGCTCGTGGTCGCCGGGCTCGCCCTCGCCGGCTGCGGTAGTCGGGTCGGTGATTCCGGCGCGAGTGGTTCGCCGACGACCTCTTGCGTTGACACCTCAGGTAGCACGGTGAAGGTCGGGTTCCTCAACTCGCTTTCGGGCACTATGGCGATCAGTGAGAGAACTGTGCACGACTCGCTGGCCCTGGCTGCAGAGCAAATCAACGCCAGTGGCGGCGTACTCGGCAAGAAATTACAAGTCGTCACCGAAGACGGTGCGTCGGAGCCGACGATTTTCGCCGAGAAGGCCACCAAGCTGATCAGCTCGGACTGTGTGGCTGCGGTCTTCGGCGGCTGGACCTCGTCGTCGCGTAAGGCGATGCTTCCGGTGTTCGAGGGCGCCAACTCGCTGCTGTTCTACCCGGTTCAATACGAGGGTCTAGAGGCGTCCCCGAATATCTTTTACACCGGAGCGACCACTAACCAACAGATCGTGCCTGCGCTGGACTACCTGAAGCAGAAGGGCGTCAAGTCCCTGTTCCTGGTGGGTTCAGACTATGTCTTCCCACGTACCGCCAACAAGGAGATCAAGGCCTACGCCAAGGCCAACGGCATCGAGGTCAGAGGTGAAGAATACGCGCCGCTCGGCTATACCGACTTCGCGACGATCGTCAACAAGGTGAAGGCGGCCGGGGCGGGCGCGATGTTCAATACGCTCAATGGTGATTCGAACGTTGCGTTCTTCAAGGAGTACCGCAACGCCGGTTTGACCCCGGCCGTGATGCCGGTGGTGTCGGTGTCGATTGCTGAGGAGGAGATCAACGGTGTCGGGTTGGACAACGTGGTGGGCCAACTGACTGCCTGGAATTACTACCAGACCATCGATTCTCCGAAGAACTTGACTTTCGTGCAGGCTTTCAAGGGCAAGTACGGCCAGAACCGGGTGACCTCGGATCCGATGGAGGCGGCCTACACCTCACTGTTCTTGTGGAAGGCGATCGTGGAGAAAGCGAAGTCGTTCACAACGGATGACATCCGCAAGGCAGCAGGGGGTGTGAGCTACGACGCCCCGGAGGGCACCGTCACGGTCAACGGTGACAATCACCACATCGCGAAGACGGCACTGATCGGCAAGGTAGGTCCGGACTCGCTGATTCACACCGAGTGGAGTTCCGGTGCCCCCATCGAACCGGATCCCTTCCTCAGGAATTACGACTGGGCCAAGGGTCTGACCGGCTGAAAGACTGATCGTTTGACAGGGAGGACGGCGGCATGCAAGCCCTGTTCAGCCAACTGGTGGCCGGCCTCTCGCTGGGTTCGGTTCTGTTGCTCGCCGCCCTCGGGCTTGCGCTGACGTTCGGACAGATGGGGGTCATCAATATGGCCCATGGCGAGTTCATGATGGCGGGTGCCTATACGGCCTTCGTGGCCCAGGGCTTGATTGCTGACGCGGGAACCTCGCTGCTCCTGGCTATCCCGCTCGGCTTCCTGGTGGGTGGCGTGATGGGGGTGGTCCTGGAGGCCACCCTGATCCGCCGGATGTATCACCGCCCCTTGGACACGCTGCTGGTGACCTGGGGAGTGTCGCTGATCTTGCAGCAGGCCGCTCGTGACATCTTCGGTGCCCCAAATGTCGACGTCCGGGCCCCAAGCTGGCTCTCAGGCAGCGTCAATATCGGTATCACGCACGTGCCGGCGGCCCGGCTGTTTATCCTGGTGCTCGCAGTGGCCGCCGTGGTCGGGCTATCCCTATTGCTGAAGATGACAGCGCTGGGGCGCCGGATTCGCGGCGTGGTGCAGAACCGCGACTTAGCCGAGACCGTCGGCATCTCCACCCGGAGCACTGACCGGCTCACCTTCTTCATCGGTTCTGGCCTGGCGGGGATCGCCGGTGTGGCGCTTACCCTGCTCGGCTCGACTGGCCCCACCCTCGGCACCAGCTACATCGTCGATGCGTTCCTGGTTGTGGTCGCTGGTGGCATCGGGCAGATCAAGGGTGCTGTAATCGCGGCATTCGGCCTCGGTCTGTTGCAAGCCACGTTCGAGTACTCAACGACAGCAAGCGTTGCGAAAGTCATGGTGTTCGTCGTGGTTGTGGTGTTCTTGCAGCTCCGGCCGCAGGGCATCTTCAGCGTCCGGACTAGGAGCCTGGCATGACGAATAGCAGCGCGCAGCTCAGCGGAAAGCATAAGCGCGACTACGTCGCCGTATTGGGCTTCATGCTGGGCGCCGTGGCATTGCTGGTGGTCGCGCCTGTGGTGCTCTCGGACTTTCGGCTTTCGCTGCTGGGACGGTTCGTCTGCTATGGGATCGTGGCGGTCGGCATCGGCCTGGCCTGGGGCCGCGGTGGCATGCTGACCCTGGGGCAGGGCGTGTTCTTCGGCTTGGGTGGCTACGTGATGGCAATCCATCTCAAGCTCGCCGATGCCGGACCTTCCGGGGTGCCCGATTTTATGCGGCTCTACGGGTCGGGCCACCTGCCCATCTGGTGGGAGCCGTTCCGTTCCCCCGTTGTGACCCTGCTGGGAGTGGTCTTGATCCCCGCGCTAGTAGCTTTCGGTCTCGGTACTGCGATCTTCCGCAGAAGGGTTCGCGGTGCGTATTTCGCCATTTTGTCCCAGGCGTTGGCGGCAGCCTTCGCGATCCTGCTGATCGGTCAGCAAACCACTACCGGTGGGACGAACGGGCTCAATGGGTTTCGCTCGTTTTTCGGCTTCAACCTGTTCGATCCGGTGAACAAGCGGCTGTTGTTCTTCATCGCCGCGGTCACCCTGTTGGTGATGCTGGCCATCGTCTGGCAGCTTTACCGCTCCCGGTACGGGGAATTGCTCATCGCGGTCCGGGATCAGGAGGAGCGGATCCGTTTTCTGGGCTATGACCCGGCCAACATCAAGGTTGTAGCGTACGTGTTGGCGGCGGCAATGGCCGGCATCGCGGGTGCGTTGTTCGTGCCCATCGTAGGAATTATCTCGCCGGCCAGTGTCGGAGTCGTCCCGTCGATCGCCTTCCTGATCGGAGTGGCGATCGGTGGCCGCGCCACGCTGTTCGGCCCGGTAATCGGAGCTATCGTAGTAGCCTGGGCACAAACGGCACTCTCAGAGAGCTTCCCGTCGTTCTGGAGTTACTTTCAAGGTGCACTGTTCGTTTTGGTGATCACCTTCCTGCCCGCCGGACTGTCGTCAGTGAATCTGTTGCGGGCCTTATCGCCGCGCGGACGGCGTGTCGGTATTCGAACCGATAGAAGTGAGCCGCGACCGCCAACGCGACCACTCGATGAGGTGCGTCCACCGCCGCCGAAACCCGGCCTTTCCGGGGTCAGCGCTGGATCGGAGGCCGGGCGATGACAATAGACGCGGAATACTTGGAACTGTCCGAGGTGCGGGTGGTGTTCGACGGCTTCGTCGCTGTCGACGGTGTTTCGATGACAGTGCGCCACGGCGATCTGCGATTCCTGATCGGTCCCAATGGTGCGGGTAAGACCACGCTGGTAGACGCGATCACCGGACTGGCGCCGGCCACCGGGTCGGTCCGGTTCGGTCGAACTGAACTGATCGGCAAGAAGGTACATCGGATTGCCCGGTTGGGGGTCGGGCGTACCTTCCAGACGGCCAGTGTCTTCGAGGAGCTGACCGTGCTGCAGAACCTCGACATCGCGGCCGGAGCCGGTCGCTCGGCGCTGTCGCTGCTGCGCCGCCGCTCGTCGGTGCCGCGGGCGGTCGAGGAAGCGATGGACACTGTCGGCCTAACCGGGCAGCGGGACCGTCAGGCAGGTGCGCTCGCGCACGGTCAGAAGCAGTGGCTGGAGATCGGCATGCTGCTGGTACAAAACGCGCGGGTACTGCTGCTGGACGAGCCGGTGGCCGGGATGAGCGCCGACGAGCGGATCCAGACTGGGGAACTGCTGCACCGGATCGGCGCGGAGCGCACCGTCGTGGTCGTCGAGCACGACATGGATTTTATGCGGTCCTTTGCCACCTCGGTCACCGTGCTGCACGCCGGGAGGGTGCTCAGCGCCGGCACGGTTGCGCAGGTGCAGGCCGACCCGAAGGTACAAGAGGTCTACCTGGGCCGGGCGGAGGTTGCTCGATGACGTTGACAATGCATACGGCGACGTTGGAGATGACCGATGTCCATGTCGGCTACGGGCGAACCACCGTGGTGCACGGCGCGACCATCGATGTACCGCTGGGCGAGGTAACCGCCGTGATGGGGCACAACGGTGCCGGTAAGACGACCCTGCTGCGAGCTGCGGTGGGGCTGCTCCAGCCCCGTGCCGGGCGGATCGTGTTCGACGGCGAGGACATCACCCGGATGCGCCCCAGCGAACGCGTCAAGCGCGGCCTGGGCTACGTGCCGCAGGGACAGCAATGCTTCCCACAGCTGACCACTCAAGAGAACCTGCAACTGGTAGCGGACACCCGGCGAGGCGGCAACAAGCTGATCGCCGAGATGCTGGACCTCTTCCCGGCGCTGGGTGGGCTGTTGGCACGTCGCGCCGGCCTGCTTTCCGGTGGTCAGCGCCAGCAACTGGCGATCGCCCGGGCATTGATCACACAGCCGCGGCTGCTGATCCTGGATGAACCGACTGAGGGCATCCAGCCGTCCGTGGTGGCGGAGATCGAGCAGACGATCCTGTCGTTGACCTCCCGCGGGGGTTTGTCAATCCTGCTGGTTGAACAACATGTTGGGTTCGCCCTCGCGGCGGCGAGCCGCTACTACGTTATGGAGGCGGGCCGGATCACCTCCACCGGCGCCGGTGGCGCCGACGCCCACGCCGATGTCCGAGCCGCCATGGCCATCTGAAGGCGTTGCCGGGGTGGAATGTTTGGGGCGTCGATGGGGTTGTATGAGATGTCCGGGCCGAGTGGGCTGGGTCCCCCGGGTCCACTTCAAAACTGCCACCGCGGACGATCGTTCGGCTGAAGCCGCGGTGTGCCCTTCGCCGAGAGGCGACCAGCACACTCGGCCCGGATCCGCATCGCCCGGCAACGATAAGGATGGCAAGCCATGAAGGGTGATCGCACCGAGATCGTCATCGACGCCGGCGGTACTACGCGGACATACGAGATCGAAGCCACCCGCAATGGTCGGCGGGTGGAGATCACCCACGGTCGCGGCATCGTGGAGGTCACCGAGGTGACCCGTGGCGGGACGCCGGTACGCACCGCTCGATTCATGGCCTCCCGGGTGCTCGCCCTGGTCGAGCACCCCGCTGCCCGACCAGCGATGGAGGAGATCAAGACGGTCACGCCGGTCGTTCCGAAACCGCGGGTAGGTGGCAGCCCAGCTGTGCTACAACCCGCCGACGCGATGTGACAGTCATACTTGATGACCCATACTCATTGATCGCCGCAGAGCGGGTGAGGAAGGGTCAACATATGCTGCTGTCCCCGCATGAGCAGGAGAAGCTTCTCGTCCACGTGGCCGGCCAACTGGCCAGGGAACGCCGGGCCAGGGGATTGCGACTCAACTATCCCGAGGCCGTTGCGTTGATCACGTCGTGGGTATTGGAGCGCGCTCGCGACGGCGATAGCGTCGCCGATTTGATGGCGGGAGGCCAGCGGGTGCTCAGCCGGCAGGACGTCGTGGACGGCGTGCCGGAGATGATCCCTTCGGTGCAGGTCGAGGCGACCTTCCTGGACGGCACGAAGCTCGTCACCGTGCACCGGCCCATCCAGTGACCGACGGACCCGGAATGCCGGGCGAACTGCTGCTTTCCGATGAACCGGTCGTGCTGGGGCCGCAAGCCGGTAATGAGCTGGTCGTCCTGAACACCGGCGACCGGCCTATTCAGGTCGGGTCGCACTACCACCTCGCCGCGGCGAACCCGGCGCTGGAAATGGACCGCGCAGCCGCCACCGGGATGCGGTTGGCGGTGCCGGCCGGTACGTCGGTGCGCTTCGAACCCGGCCTGGAACGGGTCGTGCGAGTGGTGCCGCTGGGCGGCACCCGTACCGTGCCCGGCCTGCGCCGGGATGCACCGGATCCCAGCGCGGCAGCTCGCGGAACCGTCGGCGCAGGCCGTTGGACGGTCGAGCGCAGCCGCTACGCCGCGCTCTACGGTCCCACCAAGGGCGACCGGGTGCGGCTGGCCGACACGAACCTGCTCGTGGAGGTCACCGAGGACCGCTGCCGCGGGCCGCACGGTGGGGACGAGGCAGTCTTTGGCGGGGGCAAGGTGATCCGCGAGTCGATGGGCCAGGCTCGGGCCTCCCGAGCGGACGGTGCACCGGACCTGGTGATCACCGGCGCGGTCGTGCTGGACCACTGGGGGGTGATCAAGGCTGACATTGGGGTGCGAGACGGCCGGATCGTCGGTCTAGGCAAGGCCGGCAACCCGGACATCATGGATGGAGTGCATTCCGCGCTGGTCATCGGCCCGGGCACCGAGGTGATCGCCGGCAACGGGATGATCCTGACCGCCGGCGCGGTGGACTGCCATGTGCATCTGATCAGCCCGCAGCAGGTGCCCGAGGCGCTGGGGTCGGGCGTCACGACCTTGATCGGCGGCGGCACCGGACCCGCCGAGGGCACCAAGGCGACCACAGTAACCCCCGGCGCCTGGTACCTGGCCCGGATGCTGGAGTCCCTCGATGAGCTCCCGGTGAACATCGCGCTGCTCGGTAAGGGCAACACGGTAGGGGACGCAGCGCTGTACGAGCAGGTCGCGGCCGGGGCCAGCGGTTTCAAGCTGCATGAGGACTGGGGATCCACCCCAGCGGCGATCGACACCTGCCTGCGGGTCGCTGATGACGCCGGTGTGCAGGTGGCTATCCACACCGACACCCTCAACGAGGCCGGTTACGTCGCCGACACCTTGGCTGCGATCGGCGGGCGAACCATCCACGCCTACCACACCGAGGGAGCTGGTGGCGGCCACGCACCGGACATCATCACCGTCGCGGCGCAGCCGAACGTGTTGCCCAGCTCGACGAACCCCACCCGCCCGCACACCGTGAACACCCTCGATGAGCACCTCGACATGCTCATGGTCTGCCACCACCTCAACCCTGCGGTGCCGGAGGATCTCGCGTTCGCGGAGAGCCGGATCCGGCCGTCCACCATCGCGGCCGAGGACCTGCTGCACGACCTCGGGGCGATCTCGATGATCGGGTCGGACTCGCAGGCGATGGGACGGGTCGGCGAGGTGATCCTGCGCACCTGGCAGACCGCGCACGTGATGAAGCGCCGGGTCGGGGCGCTGCCCGGGGACCCGACGACCTCGGACAATCTGCGGGCGCAACGTTATGTGGCCAAGTACACGATATGCCCGGCGATCGCGCACGGGCTCGACGGTGAGGTCGGTTCGGTCGAGGTGGGCAAGCTCGCGGACCTGGTGTTGTGGCAGCCGGCGTTCTTCGGCGTGCGGCCGAGCGTCGTCATCAAGGGCGGCATGATCGCCTGGGCGGCAATGGGGGATTCCAACGCCTCCATCCCGACCCCGCAGCCGGTGTTGCCGCGGCCCATGTTCGGGGCTGCTGCGGCAACTGCTGCCGCAACGTCG
The DNA here is from genome assembly GCA_032230565.1 of Pseudonocardiales bacterium. Taxonomy (GTDB): domain Bacteria; phylum Actinomycetota; class Actinomycetes; order Mycobacteriales; family Pseudonocardiaceae. The sequence goes on from JAVXWL010000150.1 coordinate 12,744, forward strand.
GTGCACTTCGTCGCTCCCGCGGCGGTGGCGGGTGGCCTCGCCGACCGGCTGGCGGTGCGGCGCAGACTGGTGGAGGTAAGCGACACGCGAGCGTTGGGCAAAGCTGATATGCCGCACAATGATTCGCTGCCGCGCATCGAGGTGGATCCAGAAACGTTCACCGTCCGGATCAACGGCGAGGTGGTCGAACCCTCGCCAGCAGAAGAGCTCCCGATGGCCCAACGCTACTTCCTGTTCTGATGACAGTGCTGGCGTCGCTATTACTGGCCGATTCGCGGTTGCCCACCGGCGGGCACGCACATTCCGGTGGGGTGGAGGCGGCGGTCGCGCGCGCGCTGGTGCGCGACGACGCTGACCTCGCCCGGTACCTGGCCGGCCGGCTGCGGGGTACCGGTCCGGTGGTCGCTGCGGTCGCCGCAGCCGGCTGCCTGCTGGCCGCTGATACCTCTTCGGTCGACTGGAGCCGGTGGGATGCCGCGGTCAGTGCCCGTACCCCGTCGGCTGCCATGCGCGAGGCATCCCGGGTGCAGGGCGCAGCGCTCTTGCGCACCGCCCGCCGGGTCTGGCCGTCCGCTGCCCTGGAGATGTTGTATCAAACCGGCCGCCCACACCACCCGCTCGTGCTCGGTGCTGCGGCAACTGCAATAGGCGATGGGGTCGACGCGGCCGCCTTGCTCGCGCTGCACCACCTGCTCGGCGGGGCCTGCGCGGCTGCGGTGCGGCTGCTCGGACTGGACCCGATCGCGGTCGCCGCCACGCAGGCGCGCGCGAGCGAGTCAGCCGAGAAGGTGGCGCTGGCGGCGACCCGCCTGGCGCGCGAAGCCGTCGCGCAGCGGGACACCCGCCTGCTACCCAACACCAGTACCCCGCTGCCTGAGGTGCTGGCCGAGCTGCATGCCCGCACGGAGGTGACTCTGTTTGCCTCATGAGCATCGGGCCTTGCGGATCGGCATCGGCGGACCAGTCGGCAGCGGCAAAACTGCACTGGTCGCTGCGCTATGCCGGACGCTGCGCGACGAGCTGTCGCTGGTAGTGGTGACCAACGACATTTACACCACCGAAGACGCCGACTTCCTGCGCACCCATGGGGTGCTGCCCGACGAGCGGATAACGGCGGTGCGCACCGGCTGCTGCCCGCACACCGCGATCCGCGACGACATCACCGCCAACCTCGACGCCGTGGAGGACCTCACCGCGCGGCACGACCCCGACCTGGTGTTGGTGGAAAGCGGCGGGGACAACCTCACCGCCATCTTCAGCTACGGCCTGGTCGACGCGCAGATCTTCGTCCTCGACGTCGCCGGTGGCGACAAGGTGCCCCGCAAGGGAGGACCTGGAGTTACCCTCTCCGACCTGCTGGTTGTCAACAAGACCGATCTCGCCCCACTGGTCGGCGCTGACCTGGATGTGATGCGCCGGGATGCCGAGGCGGTTCGTGGCGACCGGCCTACCGTGCTGATCTCGCTGCGAGAGCAGCCCGATGCCCAGCCGGTTGCGCACTGGGTACGCAACCGGCTCGTGAGTGCGTAACAGTGTCAGAACACTGTTACGCACTCACGAGCTGCGTACAGGCCCGTGCCGAGCTCATCGTCGAACGCGGCCCAGTTGCCGCCTGCATACGATCGCGCGGCGCACCTCCAATCGTGTTGCGCCAGACCGGCCCCCACCGGGCGCATCTCGTGGGGGCTGCAGGCGGTCCGCTCGGCGGCGACGACCTTGCGTTGGACGTCCGCCTCGGCGCTGGCGCGACTCTGGAGCTGCGTTCGGCGGCGGCCACGGTGGTGCAGGCGGGGGGCCATCCGGCGGCGGCGCGGTGGACCGTGGCCTCCTCATTAGCGGCCGGTGCCGAGCTGGACTGGCGCCCGGAACCGACCGTGGTCTGCGACGGCGCAGAGCTGCGCAGCAGAATGACTGTTGACGTACAGCGCGGGGCGCAGGCCACGCTGCGCGAGGTGGTGGTGCTTGGGCGCGCGAGTCAGCATGGTGGCCGGTACCACGGCGAGCTTGCCGTCGACTTCGACGGCGCCCCGCTGTTACACCACACTTTGCTGTTGGATGGTGCTGATCCGGCGCTCGTGGGACCGGCTGGTACCGGTGGGGCGCACGTCGTCGGAATGCTTGCGGTAGTGGGGGAGGGTGTCGAACGGCCAGCGCCGGGTTCCGGCGAAGAGCTGGGATTACGATGGGCGTGCTCGCCGCTGGACGGGCCCGGGTGGGTGCTGCTGGCGCTCGGCGCCCGGGCCATCGACGTCACCCGCGTCCTTGACGAGGCTGTGTTCGATCGGTCGAAATCCAGGTCGTCGCGGGACTAACTTGACCCATGTCTGGAACAGCCCTGTCGCTACGCGACGCCAAGGCGCGCCTATTTGAGCTTGGTCGGCGCGTCAGCGTGCAGCATGAGCGGATCACCGTGTATCGACCACCGACGTTTCGCCGTGTTCGAGGAGAGGCTCTTGCCCTCCGATGCACGCGGGCGCTCGACAGTGATGCGACTGCAACTCGGTGGTTACATCCCGGTCACAGTGATGCCGTGTGATAGATCTGACTCACTCTATTGGGTGAGGCGCACCTAGGGTTCCGTCGCTGTCCGCAGCGGGCCTGGACCGAGAGGTGCAGGCGGGTAGTGCACTACCCGCTCCACGGCGGGATAGAAGCCCGGGAGGTCAGCCACGCCGGGCTGCCTCGCGGCCGGGCGTCGTGGACGCGGAGGCCGCACCGTGGAGGAACTGCACAACAACTACGGCCCGGAGGCGCGATACGCCGTCGAGGCGGAAGCAGCGCTGCCGACCACTAAATGGGACCAGGAGATCGCCCGGGGCCTTGAGATGGGTCTGCAAGGCGCCGACTCGATTGTCGACCGGCGGATCCCGACTTTCTCCCGCGGTGAGCTGCCGCACTTCGCTGGCATCAACACCTTCCTCAAGGCTCCTTACGTCGAGGACGTCCGCCGCTGCGGCGAATACGACGTGGCGGTGCTCGGCGCACCCTTCGACGGGGGTACCACCTATCGGTCCGGAACCCGCTTCGGTCCTCAGGGCATCCGCAAGATCTCCGCGCTATATGGGCCGTACAGCTTCGAGCTCGGTGTCGACCTGCGGGAATCCATCACCATCGCCGATCTGGGTGACGTATTCACGATCCCGGGCAACATCGAGAAGACCTTCGACCAGATCTCCAAGGCGGTCGGACACGTGTATGCCTCCGGTGCCTTGCCGGTGGTGTTGGGTGGCGACCACTCCATCGGTTACCCGACCACTCGCGCCGTCGCCGAGCACTTACAAGGCGGCAAGCTCGGCATCATCCATTTCGACCGCCACGTCGATACCCAGGAAACCGACCTCGACGAGCGGATGCATACCACCCCGTGGTTTCACGCCACGGACATCCCTAACGTGCCGCCGCAGAACCTGGTGCAGATCGGCATCGGCGGGTGGCAGGCTCCGCGGCCCGGGGTGCAGGTCGGCCGGGAGCGCGGCACGACGATCATGACCGTCACCGACTGCGTCGAGATGGGTATCGAAGCCGCCGCGCAGCGCGCTTTGGACGTCGCCTGGAATGGTACCGACGCCGTCTGGCTGTCCTTCGATGTCGACTGCCTCGACGCCGCATTCGTCCCCGGCACGGGATGGCCTGAGCCTGGCGGCTTCCTGCCCCGCGAGGTGCTGAAGTTCATCCAGCTCATCGCCGCACGCCCGCTGGCCGGAATCGAAGTCGTGGAGTGCTCCCCGCCTTACGACAACGCCGAGATCACGGCGCTCATCGCGACCCGCGTCATCTGCGACACCCTCGGCTGCCTGGTCCGCGCCGGTCACTTACCGCGAAAGGCGATCCCATGACCACACGTGTGATGTCCACCAGCCCCACCGACGGCCCAGACGCCGACGATCTGCGCAGTATCGGCTACCGCCAAGAGCTGCACCGCAGGCTCGGCGCTTTCTCCTCGTTCGCCGCAGGGTTCTCCTTCGTCTCGATCCTCACGACGGTGTTCCAGCTCTTCGCGCTGGGGTACTCCTTCGGCGGCCCGGCGTTCTTCTGGACCTGGCCACTGGTCTTCGCAGGCCAGGTGTGCGTAGCGCTGGTCTTCGCTGAACTGGCGGCGAGCTGGCCGCTGGCCGGGTGCATCTATCAGTGGTCGCGCCGGCTGGCGGGGGAGACCGTCGGCTGGTTCGCAGGCTGGGCGATGATGATCGGCTACGTCGTCAGCGTGGCCGCCATCGGCATCGCCTTGCAGGTCGTGCTGCCCTCGGTGTGGTCGGGGTTCCAGATCATTGGCACCGACCCGTCAATCACCTCAGCGTCCGGCGCGGCCAACGGAATCCTGCTGGGCTCGGTGCTCATCGCGCTGGCCACGGTGATCAGCGCCGTCGGGGTGCGCTTCATGGCGTTGATCAATGGGATCGGTGTGACCTGCGAGCTGGTTGGTGTGGTGTTGCTGCTGGTGTTGCTCTTCGGCCATGCGCAACGTGGTCCCGGGGTGGTCACCAAGACGCTCAACGTGTCCGGTAACAGTCCTTACCTGTATGCCTTCCTCGCCTCCACACTCATGGCGGCCTATGTCATGTACGGATTCGACAGCGCCGCGGAGCTGTCCGAGGAGACCAGCCAGCCGCGCCGGGTGGTGCCATTAGCGATCCTGCGTGCACTGCTGGTGTCGTTCGTCGGTGGCGGGTTCATGATTGTGGCTGCGCTGGTGGCGGCGCCGTCGCTGACGGATGGTCAGCTGTCCACTGGCGGCATCGCCTACGTCATCACCAGCCAGCTCGATTCGACGCTCGGTCGGGCACTGCTCGCGGTGGTCGCGATCTCGATCGTGTCCGCCTGTCTGGCGATCCAGAATTCAGCGTCGCGGGTGATGTTCAGCATGGCGCGCGACGGCCGGCTTCCTGGCGGTCGGTTGCTGGCCCGGGTCAGCCCGCATACCGGGACGCCGATCCTCACCGGGATCGCCGTGGGTGCACTCGCGATCGGCGTGCTGCTGATCAACCTGGGTAATCCGGCGGCGTTCGCGGCAGTCACCAGCACCTCGGTGGTCATCGTGTACCTGGCGTATTTGCTAGTCACGGTGCCGGCCTTGGGTGCCCGGCTGGGCCGACGCATGCCGCCGAAGCAGCCGGGAGGCTTCTCGCTCGGCCGCTGGGGACTGGCGGTAAACCTGCTCGCGGTGATCTACGGCGTGGCGATGATGGTGAACATCGCCTGGCCACGGCAGGCGGTGTACGACCCGGCGGGAACCAGCTGGGTGCTGCAGTATCTCGCGCTGCTGTTCGTGGCCGCTGTGGTGGTGATCGGCGCGGCGGTGCATCGAGCGCTGCACGTCGCACCCGCCGCGGTGGCCACCCCCGCAGCTACTGCCGTCGCTGAAGCCTGACCGCGACCGCACTCACGGTGCGCGTCGGACCGGCAGGCGATGCGGCAATGTTGGGCCCCGGCTGTGCGTGGCACGATGGCGCCATGTTGCGGTGGATCACTGCTGGGGAATCGCATGGCCCCGCTCTAGTGGCTGTGCTGGAGGGGATGGTCGCCGGAGTCGAGGTGAGCTCCAAGGACATCCAGGCTGAGCTGGCCCGCCGCCGCCTCGGTTACGGGCGCGGAGCGCGGATGAAGTTCGAGGCTGACGAGGTCGATGTCCTCGGGGGTATCCGGCATGGCCAAACGTTGGGCGGTCCGGTCGCGATCCGGATCGGCAACACCGAGTGGCCTAAATGGGAGACGGTGATGGCGGCCGATCCGGTCGACCCGGACGTGCTCGCCGCGCAGTCCCGCAACGCGCCGCTGACCCGGCCCCGGCCCGGGCACGCCGACCTCGCCGGCATGACCAAGTACGGCTTCGACGACGCTCGGCCGGTGCTGGAGCGGGCCAGTGCCCGGGAGACCGCTGCCCGGGTCGCGCTGGGCACCGTGGCGAAGGCCTTCCTGCGCCAGGCGCTGGGTGCCGAGGTGCTGTCCCACGTGGTGTCGTTGGGCCAGGTAGACGCCCCTGTGGACGTGCTGCCGGGGCCCGGTGACCTGGAGCGGATCGATTCAAGTCCGGTCCGCGCGTTTGCTGCCGACGCCTCAGACACGATGATCGCCGAGGTGGATTCGGCGAAAAAGGACGGTGACACGCTGGGCGGCGTGGTCGAGGTCGTGGCGTACGGGCTCCCAGTGGGGTTGGGCTCCTTCGTGCACGCCGACCGGCGGTTGGACGCCCGGCTGGCCGGCGCGCTGATGGGCATCCAAGCGATGAAAGGTGTGGAGGTCGGCGACGGGTTTGCCACCGCGCGCCGGCGGGGCAGTGCTGCGCACGACGAGATGCTGCCTGGACCCGACGGTGTGGTGCGGCGTACTAACCGGGCCGGTGGTCTGGAAGGCGGCATGACCAATGGAGAGGTGCTGCGCGTCCGGGTGGCGATGAAGCCGATCTCCACTGTGCCTCGCGCGCTAGCCACAGTGGATTTGGCCACCGGCGAGGCGGCCGTGGCGATCAACCAGCGTTCCGACGTCTGCGCGGTGCCCGCCGCGGGTGTGGTGGCTGAGGCAATGGTCGCCCTCGTGCTTGCCGACGCCACGCTGGAGAAATTCGGAGGTGACGCCTTGCCCGAGACCGTCCGCAATGTCCGGTCCTACCAGGACGCAAGTCGCCACCGATGATCCACGACAGCACTGAGGCAGAGTTGTGGCGGGGCACCCCCCGACGACGGTCCGACTACGCTGGCGCAGGTGAGCGATACAGAGGGTCCCGCCGTGGTGCTGGTGGGTCCACCAGGGGCTGGCAAGTCCACAGTAGGCCGGTTGCTGGCGGGCCGGCTCGGGGTCGACTTCACCGACGTCGACGATCTCATCGTCGCCCGCGCTGGTCGCAGCATTTCGGAAATCTTCATCACCGACGGTGAGCCGGCGTTCAGGCAGCTTGAAGAAGCCGAGGTGGCGGACGCTCTGGCTGAGCGCAACGGAGTGCTCGCATTGGGCGGCGGAGCGGTGCTCTCGGAGCGAACGCGGAACAGGATTCACGGGCGCCGCGTGGTCTTCCTATCGGTCGGGATGGCCGAGGGGGTGCGCCGCACGGGATTGTCCACCGCTCGCCCGTTGCTCGCCGGAGTGAACCCGCGGGCGACGTTCGCCGCCCTGCTCAGCGCGCGGTTACCGCTGTACCGGGAGGTCGCCACTGTCGAGGTGGCCACCGACGGTCGCCGTCCAGACGAGGTGGCTGAGGATGTGCTCCACGCTATCGGAGCTGTCGGGGGTACTCGCTAGAGCACAGTTTTCGACCATGGAGGAGCGCCGATGACAGCGCCCGGCGAGCCCGACGAGGCTGGGGATACCGAGCCGCGGCGGATCCGAGTGGCGACGGCGCAGCCCTATGACGTCATCATCGGGCGGTATCTGCGCGCTGAGCTGCTCGACGCGGTAGGCACCGGCGCCGTGGCGATCGTGCACCAGCCGACGCTGGTCGAGGGCGCCGAGGCGCTGCGCACTGTGCTGGAGCACCTCGGCTCGCAGGCTTATCGCATCGAAGTCCCCGACGCCGAGGATGCCAAGAAGCTGGCGGTGGCGGGATTCTGTTGGGACGTGCTCGGGCAGGTGGGATTAGACCGAACCGGCACCGTGATCGGCTTCGGCGGCGGGGCGGTGACCGATCTTGCCGGATTCGTCGCCGCTAACTGGCTGCGCGGGGTCCGGGTGGTGCACGTTCCCACCACGCTGCTGGCGATGGTGGATGCCGCGGTGGGCGGCAAGACCGGGATCAACACTGACGCGGGCAAGAACCTGGTCGGTGCGTTCCATGAGCCTGCTGCGGTGGTGGTGGATCTGGTAGCACTCGCGACGTTGCCCCAAGCGGAGCTGGTCGCCGGAATGGCGGAAGTGGTCAAAGCCGGTTTCATCGCCGATCCAGTGATCCTGGAGCTGATCGAGGCGGGCCCCGAGGCCGCGCTGGACCCATCCGGGCCGGTGCTGGCGGAACTGGTCGGCCGCGCGATCAAGGTTAAAGCTGACGTGGTGGCAGCTGACCTGAAAGAGTCTCATTTGCGCGAGGTGCTCAACTACGGGCACACACTGGCCCACGCGCTGGAGCGTCGGGAGGGTTACCGCTGGCGCCACGGCGCCGCAGTGAGCGTTGGCATGATCTTCGCGGCAGAGCTGGCCCGGCTCGCCGGACGGCTGGACGACGCCACCGCGCAGCGGCACCGCGCTGTGCTCAGCTCGATCGGGCTACCCACCGGATATGACCCTGACGCGCTACCGGAGTTGCTGGAAGGCATGCGTAACGACAAGAAGGCGCGGTCGGGGGCACTGCGCTTCGTGGTCCTCGACGGGCTGGCTAAGCCGGGGCGGCTGGAAGACCCGACCCCTGCGCTGCTCGCTGGAGCCTACGCCGCGGTGGCTGGCGAGATGGAAAGCTCGCAATGAAGGTGCTCGTGCTCAACGGGCCGAACCTGGGCCGGCTCGGGAGCCGCGAGCCCGATGTCTACGGCACGACGACGTACTGCGACCTGGTATCGCTGTGCCAGCGGGTCGGAGCCGAACTGGGGCTGGAAGTGGACGTCCGGCAGACCGACCAAGAGGGCATCATGATGGGCTGGCTGCACGAGGCCGCCGACACCGCCACCCCGGTGGTGCTCAACGCCGGGGCGTGGACGCATTACTCGATCGCGATCCGCGACGCCGCCGCGGAGCTGTCCGCGCCACTGGTGGAGGTGCACATCAGCAACGTGCACGCACGCGAGCCGTTCCGGCACCACAGCTACCTCTCGGCCATCGCCTCCGGGGTCATCGTCGGCCTGGGCATATCGGGCTATTCGCTCGCGCTGC
>JAVXWL010000220.1:0-9586 GCA_032230565.1 Pseudonocardiales bacterium
ACGCCACCGAGGTGTACTGGGTGCAGGAGGAACCCGCCAACCAGGGCACCTGGCCGTTCTACGGACTGAGCCTGCCCGAGCTGATGCCCGAGCGGCTGGGCGGATTACGGCGGATCTCCCGGCGTGCGATGGCAGCTCCCTCTGCGGGATCAGCCAAGGTGCACGAGGTCGAGCAGCGCGAGCTCATCACCGCTGCGCTCGGATGTTGAGCCATGTACTTCACCGATCGTGGCATTGAGGAACTCGAAGATCGGCGCGGCGGCGAGCAGCTCACCGTCGAGTGGTTGGCCGCCCGACTCCGAGCATTCGTCGATGAACACCCGGAGTTCGAGGACGCCGTCGAACGGCTGGCCACCTACCTGGCCCGTGATGACACCGACGAGGTGGACGACCTCTAGCCAGCGCTGTTACCACGCATAGGCTTCCGGGGCGGGTTTGGCGCCGTTGGGCCCCGGCGGCGGGAACAACTCGTCGAGCCGGGTCAGCACGTCGGCGTTCAGGGTGATCGTGACGGCTCGTACTGAGCTGTCCAGTTGCGCGACGGTGCGCGGACCGACGATCGGCGCCGTGATGCCGTCCTGGTGCAGCAGCCAGGCCAGCCCAACGTTGGCGGGATCTTCACCGAGGTCAGCACACAGCTTCTCGTAGGCGTCGATGCGCTCCCGGTTCGCTTCGAGGGCGTCAGCCGAACGCCCGGCGGTGCTTCGCGAACCGCCACCCTCGCGTTGCTTGCGCAATACCCCGCTGAGCAGGCCGCCGTTGAGCGGCGACCACGGGATCACGCCGATGCCGTAGTCCCGCGCGGCGGGCAACACCTCCAGCTCCACCCACCGGGTGAGCAGGTTATAGATGGACTGCTCGCTGACCAGCCCCGTGACATGCTGCCGGTGCGCCGCCTCTTGGGCCTTGGCGAGGTGCCAGCCGGCGAAGTTCGACGAGCCGACATAGATGATCTTCCCTTGCTCCCGGAGTACCGACATGGCCTCCCAGATCTCCTCCCACGGGGTAGCCCGATCCACGTGGTGCATCTGGTAGAGGTCGATGTAGTCGGTCTGCAGCCGGCGCAGCGACGCGTCACAGGACCGCCGGATGTTCAGGGCGGACAGCTTCGTCTCGTTGGGCCAGTCCCCCATCGAGCCATAGAGCTTGGTCGCCAGCACGGTGCGTTCCCGGCGCCCGCCACTGCTGGCGAACCATCGGCCGATGATCTGCTCGGTAACCCCTTCACCCTTCTTCCAGCCATAGACATTCGCGGTGTCGAAGAAATTGATGCCCTGCTCGTGGGCCCGATCCATGATCGTGTGACTGTCGGCCTCCGAGGTCTCCGGACCGAAGTTCATGGTCCCCAGGCACAGTCGGGAAACCGAAAGGCCGCTACGACCCAGCTGCGTGTACTCCATGTCCCCAGACTGGCACCGCGGCGCCCATTGGACCACCGCGGCACCTGATCGAAACGTCCAGCCGATGTTGCCACTGTCGGTGACGTCGACTTGACCGACGTCCCAGGCACTCCCGACGTCGGCCTGGCCGGGTTCACGACGCACGCTTCGCGCTTCCGGGACGCTGGCGATATCACCTTGACCAGGACCCGGGTAGAGGTTGCAGGCTGGTCGCCATGAGCGCGATCCCCGAGGCCGTAGCGACCGTTCGCTCGGAGCTGTTCGGCCCGAGCCGCCGCGCGACCACGATCGGGATGCTGCTGCTGATCAGCATGGTGGCGTTCGAGGCGATGGGGGTGGGAACGGCGATGCCGGCCCTGGTGGCCGACCTCGGCGCGATATCGCTATACGCGTGGCCGTTCGTTGCCTTCATGGCGGCCGGGGTGTTCGGGACCGTGCTCGGCGGCCGGTGGTGCGATCTGGCCGGGCCGAGGATTCCGCTGGTGGCGGGCCCGGTGCTGTTCGGAGCCGGTCTGACGATGGCCGGAACCGCCACCGGCATGGCGCAGCTGCTAGTAGGTCGGGTGTTACAGGGATTGGGCGCCGGCACCCTGATGGTGGCAGTCTACGTGCTCATCTCGGTGGTTTATCCGGAGCGGACCCGTCCCGCCATCTTCGGGTTGATGTCCTCGGCGTGGGTGCTGCCCTCGCTGGTCGGACCGCCGCTCGCCGGAGTGGTGACCGAACGGCTGTCCTGGCACTGGGTGTTCCTCGGCCTGGTCCCGGTGGTGGTCCTCGCAGTCGGGCTGGTAGTGCCCACGGTGCGCCGGCTCAGCCCACCGGACCCGGGCCGAGACACCACACCGCGCCGGCGCGGTCTGGTACTGGCCGCCCTGGGCGCCGCAGCGGGAGTCTGCGCGCTGAGCTGGGCGGCTCAGCGCCCCAGCGCCTCGGCCGCTGCGGTGGCCGGGGTCGCGCTGGTGGCGCTGCTCGCGTCGACGCGGCGGTTGCTGCCCGATGGGGTGTTCCGGGCTCGCCGTGGGGTGGCGACCGTGGTGGCCGCTCGAGGACTGCTCGCCGGGGTGTTCCTCACCGCCAACTCGTACCTACCGCTGATCTTGACCAGCACCCACCACTGGACTCTGGCCGCCGCCGGGACACCACTGGCGGTCGGCTCGCTGGGCTGGTCTGCGGGCTCAGCATGGCAAGGTCACCACCCTGCCCTGGCCCGGCACCGACTACTACAGATCGGTTTCATCCTGCTCACAGCAGGCACCGCCGGACTGCTGCCGGTCGCAGCTGCCTGGGGTACGCCGTGGCTGGCCCTGCCCCTGTGGGGCGTCGCCGGGATCGGGATGGGGCTAGGCTACTCCTCGGTGTCGTTCCTGCTGCTGCGGCAGTCCGGTGCCCGAGAGGTCGGTTTCCACTCCTCCGCGGCGCAGATGTCCGAACAGCTCACCACCGCAACCCTGATCGGCGCCGGCGGCGCACTGCTGGCCCTGCTCGGCTCGCCCGCGCACGCACTGCCCATCCTCCTAGCGCTACTAGCAGCTCTAGGCGTCCTAGGCGCAACCGTAGCCAGCCGCGCCACCACCAGCTGACACAGCCACCAGCTGACACAGCCAGCCGACATGGGGACATATCGGGGTAAAAACGGGTTCCGTCACCCCGATATGTCCCCATGTCGATGCGGGCGAGCGCGGGCTAGGGGAGCAGGGGGCCGCGGGCGAGGAGCTCGCGGAACTCTTGTGCGGGGAGGGCGCGGGAGAATAGCCAGCCTTGGTAAGCGTCCACGCCCAGGTCCCGGAGTACCTGGAATTGGTCGGCGGTCTCGACACACTCGGCGACGCAGACGCGGCCCATCGCGCGGGCCATATCGACCACCGCTCGGACCACCGCGAAGTCCTGCTGGTCGACGCACACGCCGGAGATGAACCGGCCGTCGAGTTTGACAATCTGCGCGGGCAGCTCCTTCAGCCGGGCCAGCGAAGAATATCCGGTGCCGAAGTCGTCGACCGCGAACCGCGCCCCCCGCTCGACCAGTTCAGCCATCGCCTGGCGAGTGGCGCCCGGCAGATCGACCAAAACGGTTTCCACTAGTTCGACCACCAGTCGATCCCACGGCAGCTCGCTTTCGGCCACCGCGGTAGCAACCGTCGCCACAAAGTCGGAATCACCGGGATCGGACAGGTTGACCGCGACGGCAACCGGGCGCCCATCCCACGCCACCCAGTTTCGCGCCTCTCGCAGGGCGGTCCGCAGCACCCACCGGTCGAGTTCACGCATGAGACCGCCCCGCTGGGCCACTGGCAAGAACACAGCCGGGCTGAGCATCCCGCGTTCCGGGTGCTGCCAGCGGATCAGCGCTTCCGCGGAGAGGATCACGCCGTCCGGATTAACCACCGGCTGGTAGTGCAACTGTAATTCGTCGCGGGCAAGCGCTTCGCGAAGCTGGCCCTCCAGCTCTACCTGCTGATCGGCTGACTCGATCAACGCCGGGTTGGCGATTGCGAAATGTCCGGTTTCGGTCCGCTTCGCCTCGAACATCGCCGCGTCCGCGAAACGCATCAAGTCCTGCGCGCTGCGGGTCGAGGCGTCCGGCACAGCCACTCCGATCGCCGTCGAAACCCGGATCACCTGGCTGCGCAGCGGGGTGGCGGTTCCCAACAACCCCGAGACCGTGGCGACGAGCGAGCTGATGCCGCCTTGGGCAGCGACATCGGAGCTGATCACCACGAAAACATCGCCGGACAACCGGCCGGCGATGCAACCGGGGGGCAACCCGTCCTGCAGCCAACGGGCCAGCGCGACCAGCAGCTCATCCCCAGCATCATGGCCAAGCGCATCGTTGACCCGCTTGAAGTTGTCGATGTCGCAGAACAGCACCGCGATATCGCGGTCGCTGCAGGCCAGCATCTCGGTCAGGGTGTCGGTGATCGCCGCCCGGTTGGGCAGGCCGGTGAGTTCGTCGTGCGTCGCTCGGTAGCTCAGGGACTCAGCCACCGGCGCCGGTCGGTGATGTCGGTGAACATCACCAGCAGGAAGCGCTGCCCGTCGTCCTGCACCGATGCCGAGACGTTCAGCTCGCAGTACACCGGGTCACCGTCGGCCCGCAGCAGCATCCGCTGCGGCACCGTGTAGGCCCCGGCTCCATGCTGGGTGCGCAGGGTGCGCAACCGGTCCGCCCGATCGTCGGGATGGGCGAGCGCCTCGGAGCTCATCCCGCGAAGCGTCTCAAGGTCGTAGCCCAGCAGTTTGCACAGCGCTTCGTTGGCGTCGACGATCCGGTCGTTGTCATCGAAGATCCCAATGCCGACCGGTGCGATCGCCACCAGGTCGGCGAAGCGCTGGCTGGAACGCATCATCCGGGTCTCAGCAGCCCGCTGCTCCGTGACGTCCTGCACGGTGCCGAGCAGGCGCGCAGACCCGGAGGCCTCGGGGACGGCCGCGCCATGGCAGCGGACGGTGCGAACCGTCCCGTCCGGTCGCAGCACCCGGTGCTCGCATTCCATTGGCAGCTGGTCGACGACCAGCTGCCGCCACAACTCGTCCACGCATTCCCGGTCATCGGGATGGACCAGGGAAAGAAAGGTCTGGTAAGTGGTCTGCCCGGCGGCCACTCCATAGAGGTCTTGCAGCACGTCCGACAAGACCAGACGGTCGCAGCCTGGGTCCCACTCCCAGGTACCGATCCGGGCCATCCGCTGCCCTTGTGCCAGCCGATGCTGCTCCGCACGCAGCGCCCGCTCCACTGCCCGACTGGCAGTGACGTCCTGCATGGTGCCTACCAGCCGCAGGACTTCCCCAGTGGTCGAGCGCTCGGCTCGCAGGCGGCACAGGTAGTGATTGTCACCGTGCTCAGGCAGACCGCGGAACTCCAGCTCCAGCAGGCCCGAATCGCGATCGGAAGCCATCTCATGTACCCGCCGGAGCAGATCGGGCAAATCCTCCGGGTGGATGTGACAGAACGGGTCGGCAGCATCGATGCAGAGCCCGGCGAACAGCTCCATCAGCCCGGGGCTGTAGGTGATCTCATTACTCAGCCAGTCCCAGGTGAAGCTGCCGACCTGAGCGATCCGCTGCGCCTCGACCAATTCCGCGTGTTCCTGGGCAAGCTCGCCGGTACCCGCGGCATGACGGGGCGAGCACAGGTCGGAGATGTCGACTACGAATACCATCAGCAGGTCCGTGCCCGGCACGGTCCAGCGCGTCACCCGCACCGGTACCGCACGCCCGTCCGGTCCGATCAGCTCGGCATCGGTGTCGGTGTCGGTGACGCTGCCGCCAGCTGGTCTCCTGAGCAGCCGATCCAGCGGGAGGCCAGTCAGCGAATCCGGGAACCACCGACCGGCAAGCGCGACCGCGGCCAGGTTGGCCCGCACGACCACGCCATCTTGACAGACCAGCGCAGGCGACTGCGGCAAGGTGATTTGGGACCACGGGCTCGGCGGCGCTGAGTACTGCGCGAGCGGAATCGACGCCGGCTGGGTTGACGGCAGCGACACCGGCCGGCCCGCCCGCAATGCCGCAAGAGACCGGCCCGGCGCCACCCACGACACTTCAGCTGGGTCCAGCGACAAGGGCACGAACTCGACCCGCTCAGCGCGCTCGGCCACCGCACCCCTTCCCTTCGCGCCAACCGCGGCGAAAGCGCCGGTGCTGGCAACGAGGTGTCACAACCCTGTCGAGTGCACCAACGCGTGAACTGCCGATTGGTTATGCGCCTTGTGCAACTAGCTGTGACAGTTGATGCACATCTTCCGCTGAAGTGGATCTAGATTGTCACCACATCAGGTGCCTAAAGTCGCGGTGCGCCGCCACACCGCTAGCTAGGGGGCCCCGGTTAGGCTCAAGCACCGTGCTGTTCCGTGAGCTGACGATCCCCGGAGTGATCGAGTTCACTCCCAAGGTGTTCCCCGACGCAAGGGGCCAGTTCGTCGCCCCGTTTCACCAAGGCGCGTTCCTCGACGCCACTGGGCATCGGCTGCATGTGGCGCAGTCCAACCACAGCATCTCCCGGCGCGGCGTGATCCGCGGGGTGCATTTCTCCGACGTGCCACCCGGCCAGGCGAAATACGTGCACTGCGCCCGTGGTGCGCTGCTGGATGTCGCGATCGACGTCCGGGTTGACTCCCCCACGTTTGGTCGCTGGGAGTCGGTGCTGCTGGATACCGAAACCTCCCGCGCGATCTACCTTCCCGAGGGCCTCGGGCATGCATTCATCGCGCTGACTGATGACACCGTCATAACCTACCTGTGCTCCACGGGGTACACCCCCGCGGCAGAACACACCGTGCACCCGCTGGATCCGGCCGTAGGCCTGCCCTGGCCCGCCGACCAAGACGTGATCCTTTCCGAAAAGGACCGCACAGCCCCCACCCTCGCCGAAGCCGCCGCCATCCTTCCCGCCTGGGTGGTCTGCCAAACCCGCTACGCCGAGCTTCGCGCCGCTGCCGGGCATTCAGCAGGCTAAGCGGGGCTATACGGGTGCTTGTCACCCCGCTGCGCCCGCTGAATGCGGGGATGGGGCGATAGGCGGGCTAGGACGACGGCGATCGGGGTTGCGGTTCCTAACTCGCGGGAGTCCGTTGATGCGGCGGGGTTGTCGCCTAGGACCCACCAGCCGTCGCCGTGGCGGCCTACTGCGCGCTTGACCGACAACTGGCCGGGGCGCTGCGGCCACCCGACCAGGACCACCGCACCAGGGCGTGGCCGGGCTCGCAGGCTGACCAGCACTACATCGCCATCGGACAGCGTCGGGGACATCGAGGGACCACGCACCACGGCGCGCCGCCACGGCCACCCGGCGAGGCTGCGACCGATCCGCACGAAAGATCACCATCCGGGATGCCCGGCACTCCGGGCGCGAGTAAGATCGCGTGACGTCAAAGCATCACATTGCCAGGGAGGAACGATGCAACTGCTGTCGCGCATTCTGCACCGCCCCCGTATGGAGGTTACTGCGCACTGCGACCTCCCGTGCGGCGTGTATGACCCGGCCCAAGCCCGGATCGAAGCCGAGTCGGTCAAGGCGATCCAGGAGAAGTACCAGTCCAACGTGGACCCGGAGTTCCGCTCGCGCGCCATCGAGATCAAGGAGCAGCGCAGCGACCTAGTCAAGCATCATCTCTGGGTGCTGTGGACGGACTACTTCAAGCCGCCGCACTTCGAGAAGTACCCGCAGCTACACGAGCTGTTCAACAAGGCCACCAAGGCTGCGGGTGCTTCGGGCACCAAGGGCTCGACTGATCCCAAGACCGGCCAAGAGCTGCTGGACTACATCTCGGAAATCGACAAGATCTTCTGGGAGACCAAGCAGGCCGCCTGAGCAGGCCCGGACCACGATGCTGGCCAGCGCGATAGTCGTCGCTGGTCAGCATCGCGTCACGCCGATGGCCAGTAGTATCGGCTACACCGTGGACGCAGTCGAGCACTTCATCGCCTTATTGGCCGGGCGCGGGCCTGGGCCCGAGCTGGACGTCGGCGCGCTAGCGATCGCCGCCGGTGCTGAACCTGACCTTGATGCCGGCACCTGGCTGCGCGAACTGGATCGGCTCGCCCAAGGCGTCGACTCGCTCGAAACGCTCATCCACCGGTTGTTCGTCGAAGAGGCCTTCGCCGGCAACACCACGAATTACTACGATCCTCGCAACTCTCTGCTGCATCACGTGCTCGACCGCAAGCTCGGGATCCCAATTACGTTGTCGGTGGTCTGCCTCGAAGTGGGACGCCGCGCCGGGGTGTCACTGGAGGGCATCAGCATGCCCGGTCATTTCCTCGTCCGGCCGCTGGCCACCGACCATTACCTCGACGCCTTCAATGGTGGCGCGCTGCTCGACCTGCCCAGTTGCGAGGCACTGTTCCGCACCGCCAACCAGGCCGGTCCCAACGTCTCGTTCGGGCGGCACATGCTGACTACGGCGCCCCGGAGAGCGATCTTCGCACGCATGCTGGAGAACCTGCGGACGGTCTACCGGGGCCTTGGACGCGCCGCCGACCTCGAATGGGTACTGCGGATGCGCCTGGCGCTGCCCGGCGTGGCAGCCCAGGAGCTCCTTGAGCTGGGCCAGACGCTCGGCCGGCAGGGCCGCTTCCTCGAAGGCGCCAAGTTCCTCGAATCGCAGATCGCCAAGTTCCCAGAGCACGCGGAGCTTCTCGAATCCACCGCACGCGGCTTGCGAGCGCAGCTCAACTGACCTCGTGCCGTCTACCGGCGGCCCAGCGCACTGCTGGCGGGCAGAAAAGCAGCACCAGCACGCCCAAGCAGAACACCGCAGCCGCCACTCCATAGCCAGGCTGCGACGACGGGCCCGCGGCGTACCAGCAGACACCGAGCAGCAGAAGTTGAGCGACGATAGCCGGACTTCGAGCACCGTGGCGGCCGCGCATTAGATTCATGCCGACGATGAACAACAGGAGCCCAAAACCGGCCAGCCACGCCGCGGTGGCCGCTACCGGCACCGGACCGCTGGTTGCGCGCACCGCCGCGATGAGCAACCAGACCGCGAACACGACACCAGCTAACCCTTGTAGGCCCACCAGCACGCCGGCCACGCGTACCGGACGAGGCGCGGCGGTGTTCATACCGCCCCACTGGGGACAGCTACTTCGGTGATCACTACTGCAGATTAACCGCCGCCTCGACGCGGTCCCCACGGTGTTGCTGCCGCGATGGCCGCGCTGTCAAGGGACACGCCGACTGGGCGCGAAAACTGGCCCGAAACGTTCTGGTGGCCGCTGTCGTTATGACCCATAGGGCTAGCTGCTGAGAAACCCACCCAGCCTCCGGGCTGATGGGTTTCTTGGGCTCATCGCGATGATCCTATCGTGATGAGCGAGCGGAGTGGGCAGTCGTGATCAAGCAGCCGTGACGCACAGCTACGCCCTAATGGCGCTTGTAAAATCGGTTTCACATGCGGTTAACAGTTCAGCTGACTGGGCACCCTGTCGGGTGAACCGACGAACTGGCCCCGTCGATAGCTCTTGACATCGCGGGTGATTGTGAAATCATTCACAAGCCAATGAGGGACTAACGACGGCGCTGGGACACCGGAGTTCGCCAGCGCGATCGACGAGGAGTAAGCACCATGGACTGGCGCCACCGCGCGGCCTGCCGAGACGAGGACCCCGAGCTGTTCTTCCCCGTGGGAACCAGCGGCCCCGCTCTATTGCAGATCACCGAGGCGAAGGCCGTCTGCCGTCGCTGC
>JAVXWL010000222.1:0-7372 GCA_032230565.1 Pseudonocardiales bacterium
GCGAGCCGCCTGGCGGGCCTGCTTGCGGCGCAGCGTGGCGTTCGGCTCGTCGGCGAAGCGTTCTTCCAAACCGGCGAGCAGGTAATTGTAGGCCTGCTGGCTAGCCTGGGCAGCGGCGTGGAACCGCTGATGCAGCTCGGGATCATTCGCGATGACGTCCGGTTCGACCATCGCGGCGGTCCGCTCGGGAACGTAGCGCTGAGACAGTTGCGAGTAGGAGAAATGCCGGTGCCGGATCAGCTCATGGGTCAACGACCGCGACACGCCGGTGAGGTAGAAGCTGACCGTGCCATGTTCGAGCACCGACAGGTGACCCACCTCAAGGATATGTCTGAGGTATCCGGCATTCGTCGCGGTCACTGGATTGGGTTTGCGCCACGACTGGTAGCAGGCCCGACCGGCGAACTCGGCGAGTGCCTGCCCACCGTCGGCGTCGGTGGACCACGGCACATCAGCGGGCGGGAAGAACTCGGTTTTGCCGACAAGCTGGACCCGCAGCGTCACGGTTCTCACCTGTGGGTCATTGACTTGCGCTTCGGTGGCGCTCGCGGCGCCGTCAACTCTCTGCGCTTGGCTCACTGTGCATTCCTCTCAGACGGCCGCGGTTGCGAGCGTCCGCAGCGTAACGGGACGCCAGTGGCGTCTTGACTGACGTCAAATGTGACGTCATAATGACACCATGGATCTCACTCCGTACATCTCACAGCTGCGCGAAGACCTCACCGCCGCAGCGTCGGCAGGCGATGAGCAGACCCGCCAGACCGCCGCCGTGCTGGGCGCTGCGCTGGGCCCCGCGGCGCGCTTGGCCATCATGAATGCGCTGTCCGACCTCGCTGCGGAGGTCACCGCGGCGCTGGATGACCGAGTCGTGGAAGTGCGGCTAGACGGCCGTGACGTGCGCATCGCGGTGAGCGCCCCTTCCGATACCGGCTCTAGTGCTACTGGGAGCCATGAAACCGATCCGCGGGCGGAGGGTTCGTCGCCGCCCAACGAATCCGGCACACCTTCCTTCGGCGATGCCAGCGGTGACATCCGGAGGATGACCCTCCGGCTGTTCGATCAGCTCAAGGGTCAGGCTGAGCGGGCCGCCGCCGAGCAGGGCGTGTCCCTGAACACGTGGGTCTCGCAGGCTGTTGCAGGCGCATTGCGCGGCGAGCCGTGGAACGACACGCGCCGGGGACCAGGCGATCGCCGTAGCCACAATCGGGTCCAAGGCTGGGTCCAAGGCTGAGCACCTCCTAATCTTGTTGAGGAGAACTCGTGGAACACGACGACGCCGACGTATCGGTCGTTCGGCAAGAGGACTTCGAGTGCCAAGGGCCAATCGACATCTCGGTCGAGCTCGATAGTGGACGGCTGGATATCACCCTGGTCGACGGCCCGGAAAAAGGCACTGCGGGCGCTGAGGTTGCTGTGCAGATCCGCCCGGATCTGACCAGCCAGCCGCCGTGGGCGGTCGGGATCGGCGGCCTGCTGAACTGGCTGGGCGAGCAGACCGGGGCCACTGCCCCGGGCGAGGTGGCAGCCGAGGCGGTGCGCCGCACGTTGATCGACTTCACCGGGCAGCGACTCACCGTACGCACGCCGCGGGAGGTTCCGCTGCGCACCGTGCCGCTGATAATCCACGTGAGCGCGCCGCCGGGCTCGTCGATCAACGCTCGAAGCGGCTCCGCGGACATCGCCGTTACTGGAATGGCTGCCGCTCTTGACGCCGGCACCGGCTCCGGACAGGTCCGGGCGCAACGCTGCACCGGAGCGGCCGAAATCCGCACCGGCTCGGGCGACGTGCGGCTGGGAACGGTCGCGGGCCAGCTGCGGGTACGAACCGGGTCCGGGGAGGTCGACGTGATCAGCCTTGAAGGCACGCAGGGCGGCGGCACAGTGCAGACCGGTTCCGGCGACGTCCGGCTCGGCTGCGTCGCACGCGACCTCAGCGTGCGCACCGGCAGCGGTGATCTTACGGTGGTCGACGCCAGCGCCGGTGGACTCGAGCTCACCACTGGTTCGGGGCAGCTGCGAGTCGGGATCCACTCCGGTGTCCTTGCCGAGCTGGACGTTAGCTCCGGGTCCGGGCGCGCGCACAGCGACCTGCCGGTCGGCGGCTCGCCCAGCCAGGGTGAGGCCGCCCTGCGAGTGCGGGCCCGCACCGGATCGGGCGACGCACTGGTCACCGCGGCACCATCCTGACCGGCGCGCCAGCCCTGGTGGCGCTGCCCAGCACCGCGGCCAGGTCCCCGCGCTCCCCGACGGCGATCCCGTCCAGCTGTAGCCATTGCGCCATCTCCTTTAGCGCCGCGGCGAGCTCGGTGACCACTTGCGAAGCGTTGGCGATCCGGGGCTCGGAGAAAGCGCCCGGCACCCGCAGCAGGCCTGCGCAACGGTCAGCCTTGAGGTCGACCCTGGCGACCAGCTCCCCGTCTAGCAGAAAGGGGAAAACATAATAGCCGTGGCTACGCCGGTGCTCCGGGACATAAATTTCGATCCGGTAGCGGAAGCCGAACAGCCGCTCAGTGCGCGCCCGGTCCCAGATCAGCGGATCGAAAGGGCACAGCAGCGCGGCGCCGGTGATCCGTCGCGGCGTGCGAGCACCCCGGTGCCGGTACGCCGGTGCCCGCCAGCCCCGGACCACCACCGGTTGCAGCTCTCCGGCTTCCACGAGCTGCGTGACCGCCTTCCGGCTGCGCTCGGGTGGTAACCGGTAGTAGTCCCGCAAGTCAGCTTCGGTGGCTACGCCCAGCGCGGAACCAGCCCGCCCGATCAGCTCACGAGCACCCTGCTCGGCGTCAACTCGGCGGTCGAGCACCTCCGCTGGCAGCACCCGCTCCGGCAGGTCATAGAGCCGCTCGAATCCACGCCGCGTACCCGCGACGAGCTCGCCCCTGCCGAAGAGCCACTCACAGATCCGTTTCGTGTCGGTCCGATTCCACCACGATCCAGGCGTTGCACGGACCCTAGCGCCCAACTCCCGCTCCAGGGTGCCCGCGCCGACCGGGCCGTGTTCCCTGACCGCGTCCAGCACCGCCGAGACCAGCTCTGGGGCTCGCTGCGCTAGCTCGCCATACCGTTGCCACCAGCCGGGAGTTTTAGCACCCGAATGCAACAACGGCCAGTCGCCAACCGGAACCAGGCTTGCCTCGTGCGCCCAGCACTCCACCAGCAGGCGAGGGCTGTGTATCGGGTGCGCCCACGCGGCGTCGTCGAGCAGTTGTCGTGAATATGGACCCAGCCGGCTGAACATCGGTAGGTAATGCGCCCGAGCAAGCACGGTGACCGAGTCCAACTGCAGCAACCGGATCCGACCCAGCACCCGCACCAGATGTCGCCGAGTCACCACCCCGGTGGGGCGCGGATCGGCGAAGCCTTGCGCGGCCAACGCGGTGCGCCGGACACTGTCTTGTCCCACGGTCTCCACGGTCACCGATGCTGCCATCCGGCACCGACAGTTTCAGCGCTCACGCCCAGATACGTCCGCGTTCCGGCTACCGCATACCGTGAATGGCATGGCAGTAGCTCGGGTGCGCGCGGCGACATCTGAGGACGTTCCCATCTTGGCCGCGCTGCACGCCGCCACCTGGCGCACCGCTTATTCCAAGCTGTTGCCGCCCGGCGTCCTCGACGAGCTGGATGCACCGCACCTGCGAGAGGTCTGGGCCGACGCGCTCGAGGGTGGGGCCACGGTGCTGATCGCCACCGAAGGCGACGATCCGGTCGGGTTCGTGGTAGCCGGTCCAGCGCCCGAGGAGGACGTGGCCGCTGCCGATGGCGCGCTGCCGCCTGACGCGGCGCGGACCGTGCTGGTGAGCACCCTGCTGGTAGAACCCAGGTGGGGACGTCGAGGCCACGGCGGTCGCTTGCTCGCTGCCGCTGCGGCAGCACTACGCGACGCCGGCGCTACCCGCGGAATCGCCTGGGTACCCGCCGAGGATCCGGCCTCACTGAACTTCTACCGGCGCGCCGGCTGGAACCCCGATGGCACCATCCGCACCCTCGACGCCGCCGGCCGCGCGCTCCGTGAAATCCGCCTCACCGGCTCCCTAGACCTAGTACTCACCTAACTCACCGTCACCGGACTCCCCGCGCCCGCCATTCGGAGCCGAATAGCGGTCACACAACCCTGGAAGCGCCATTCGGAGCCGAATAGCGATCTGCACGATCCCACTACTGCCATTCAGAGCCGAATGGCGAACTGGCGCTGTGAATAACTCGGCCTGCCCGTGGATGGGCGTTTGCTTGATTCGGCGGATGACTGCACAGTTGCCAACGTCGTTCGACCTCACGAATGCACACCGTGGTCTGAGATTGCCGTCGCAACCCCGCTGCGGACAACCCTCGATCTGTTGCTCGACCGGCCATTGCCGGATGCCGTCGCCGACCTCCATGCCGTACTGCGGGCCCGGTTGGTGACATTGCCGCAGGTCATCCAGATGATCGAGGGACGCTCGGACAAGGGCATCGTGCTGGCTCGTCGCGCCATCGAGCTTGCCGATCCAAGGGCGGAATCCCGACCGGAATCGAGGGTCCTGGTGTGGCTTGTGCTCGACGGTCTACATCCCGTGCCGCAGTATTGGATCGAAGACGGCAGCGGCCGGCTTGCCCGCGCCGACCTCGCGTTCCCAGAGCACGAAGTCGCGGTGGGTACGACGGCTCCTGGCGAGAGGGCGAGCTGTGGGCGCGCAACCGCGACCGGGACCGGCTCAACCGGGTGCAAGCTGCAGGCTGGGAGGTTGTGTTCGTCACCGCAGAGCTGCTCCACGACCCCGCGCGCATGGTCCGCACCGTCCGCGCCGCGCTCGGCCGTCGCAGGTAATCGCGCTCGGCACGCTGCCATAATCGCGATTCGGCTCCGAATGGCGGTCGGGGACGCGGGCTATAGCGATCGGGCACGGGGCTAGAGGTTGAGTAGTGGTTCTAAGCCTACGGTCAGGCCTGGGTGGTTGAGGACCGCGCGGACAGCCAGCAGGACGCCGGGCATGAACGAACAGCGATCTAGCGTATCGTGGCGAATTGTCAACGTCTCACCCTCGGTACCCAGCAGTATCTCCTGGTGCGCGACCAGCCCGGTCAACCGGACTGCATGCACCCGCACGCCATCGACGTCTGCGCCGCGGGCACCAGCTAGGCCTCGGGTGGTGGCATCCGGAGGCGCTCCCATCCCGGCCTGCGCGCGAGCGGCGGCGACCAACGCCGCCGTGCGAGCAGCGGTGCCTGACGGTGCGTCGGCCTTACCCGGGTGATGCAGTTCCACGATCTCCACCGATTCATAGAATCGGGCGGCCATTGCAGCGAAACGCATAGACAGGATCGCCCCGATGGCGAAGTTCGGTGCGATCAGTACTCCGAGATCGGGTTTGGGCGCGAGCCATTCGCGGACCTGTGCCACCCGTGCCTCGGTGAAGCCTGTAGTGCCCACAACGGCGTGAATGGACTGGTCCACGCAGAAGCGCACGTTGTCCATCACGACGTCGGGATGAGTGAAGTCGACGACGACCTCTGCGCCCGCGTCGGCGACGTTGAACATCCAGTCACCCGCATCGACCATCGCAACGAGTTCCATATCCTCAGCGGCGTCGACCGCCTTGCACACCTCGGTCCCCACCCGACCGCGCGCCCCGAGCACTCCCACGCGGATGGGGTTGTCCGCCGAGCGATTCGCGGACATCTGCTCAGCGGGGGTCATGCGATCAACTCCGCTATCTCGTCGGGCAGATCATCGGCGTCAGCGTAGGGGCCCACCACGGCAGCGGTGATCGGTTGACGTAGCAGCTCACGGGCGAGCGCACCGACCTGCTCGACGGTCACCGCGTCGATCCGTCGAAGCTCATCTTCGACCGTGTCGTGCTCGCCGTGATTGAGCTCTGCCATCCCGATCCGGGTCATCCACGACGGCGCATCCTCCAGGCCAAGCACCAGCCCACCACGCAACTGCCCCTTGCCACGAGCCAGCTCAGTAGCGGACAGGCCGTCCCGGGTCAGGGCGGCCAGCACATCACCGATCACCACGGCCACCTCGCCCAACCGGCCCGGCGAGCAACCGGCGTAGATCGACAGGCTGCCGATGTCGGCGTAAGAGTCCACCGCGGAGTAGACCTCATAGGCCAGCCCGCGCTGCTCACGGACTTGCTGGAACAGCCGCGAGCTCATCCCGCCGCCCAGCGCGGCGTTGAGTACGCCCAGCGCGTAGCGCCGGTCGTCGTGGCGGTCGATGGCCGGTACGCCCAGCATGAGATGCGCCTGTTCGGACGAGTCGGGGCACAACGCCAGTGCGCGCCGGGCGGTGACCTGCGCCCGGCCTCGACGTGGCCGCACGGGTTGTGCGCGTCCGGTCAGGTGGGGTCCGAAACTACGGACCACCGCAGCCAATACCGCGCTGTGTGTGACATTGCCGGCCGCCGCCAGAACCATCCGCTCCGGGGTGTAAAGACGCCGGTAAAAACGGTACAACGCCTCGCGGCTCATCGCGCTCACCGACTCCTCGGTGCCCAGGACCGGGCGGCCCAGTGGGTGCGAGCCGAACAATGCGGCGCAGAACTCGTCGTGCAGAAGTTCCTCCGGGTCGTCGTCGCGCATCGCGATCTCTTCGAGCACCACGCCGCGCTCGGTCTCCACGTCGGCTGGGTCAAGCAGGGCGTCACCCAGCACGTCGCACACCAGATCGATGGCGAGCTCAAGGTCGCAGTCGAGCACCTGCGCGTGATAGCAGGTGCAGTCCCTGGTGGTGAACGCGTTGAGCTCACCGCCCACCGCGTCGATCTCCTCGGCGATCGCCGCCGCGGAACGTCGCGCGGTGCCTTTGAACAGCAGGTGCTCCAGGTAGTGCGCCGCGCCGGCCACCGCGGCAGGCTCGTCTCGCGAGCCCACCGCCACCCACATCCCCACGGCAGCCGACCGGGAGCCAGCCATCTGCTCGGTCACCACCCGCAATCCGGACGGCAACACGCTGCGCTGGAGCGTCCCATCCTGAGCTACGCCATCCGGAGACATTGCGCCGTGGGGATGTGGCCGTGCGATCACGTGCCGGCCGGGACCTCAGCCGTGTCCGTGGCGGGTCCGGCACCAGAGGCTGCGGCGTTGGCAGCATCGTTTTCGCTCACTGGCACCAGACTGATCTTGCCGCGGTTGTCGATGTCCGCCACCTCCACGCGCAGCTTGTCGCCGACCTTCACCACGTCCTCGACCTTGCCGATGCGCTTGCCGTTGCCCAGCTTGGAGATGTGCACCAGCCCATCCTTGCCGGGTACCAGCGAGACGAACGCGCCAAAGGCCGCGGTCTTCACCACAGTCCCGAGGAAGCGCTCCCCCACCTTGGGTAGCTGCGGATTGGCGATCGCATTGATCCGGTCGATGGCAGCGTCGGCGGAGGGGCCGTCGCTAG
>JAVXWL010000252.1:0-15408 GCA_032230565.1 Pseudonocardiales bacterium
TCCGGGTCGAAACCGACGAACGACGAGCCGAGCACCGTTCCCTTAGCGGTGTCGATCACGGTCAGGGTGCCTTCGGCGACGTTGACAACGAAGGCGTGGTGGCTATCGGAGTCGACCGCCAGCCCACGCGGATTGATGCCCACTGCGATGGTGCTATTGGCCTTCAGCAGGGTGTTGTCTTTCAGCAGGGCCTTGTAAATGTCCACACCGACCTTGTTGGGAAGGTCGATTATGCTCACGTTGTTGTCCCCGAAGTTCGTCACGTAAGCGTGGCGGCCGTCACGGTCGATTGCCACCTTCTGCGGCGCCCGACCGACCAGAATGGTGCGGATCAGCTTCTGGGTATGGACGTCGATCACGCTGACCGAGTTGCTGCCACTGTTGGTCACGTAGGCTAGCTGCCCTTTGGGATCGATCGCGACCCCGTCCGGGTGGACTCCGACCGGCACGGTACCGACCAGCTTGAGCGTCGCAGTATTGATCACGCTGAGGGTGTTGCCGTAATAGTCAGTGACGAGGGCGTAATGGTCTTTGGGGAAGATCGCCACCGCGGTGGGGTTCACGCCGACAGCGACAGTTTTGATCACTTTTCCGGTGGCGGTGTCGACCACGCTCACGGAGTTCTCGGAGAAATTCGTCACCAAGGCGTGCCGGCTGTCTGGGTCGACCGCCACTCCGCGCGGATTCGCGCCGACACGGATGCTGTTGACCACTTGTTGGGTCGCGGTGTCGATCACCCGCAGCGAGTTGTCGGCGTAGCTGGCCACGTAGGCGTGCTTGCCGTCGGGGTCGACCGCCACCCCTTGCGGGTCGCCACCGACGATCACGGTCGGGTTCGGGTTATCCGCCGCAACGGCTGTGCTGACTCCGCCGACCACCGTGCCAGCGGTGACAACCGCCAGCACCGGCACGAGCGCCGCTACCCACCGTCGAGACCCGAGCGGGACCGGGCTGGCAGGTCTGCTCTTACGGTGCTTCGCTGTGGATCGGATCGTCATGCAGGTCTCCCCTTGCTCGCCGATTTACGGCCACGCCACAGGGAGTAACGACGGTGTGGCTCGCACGTTTCGCCCTGCGCCGCAGTCCGTCACTTCGGGCGGTCAGGCCAACGGCAACAGGGCCCTGAAGGTGGTGCCATGCCGGGCGGCGGTATGCAGCTCGATGCGGCCGTTGTGGGCCTCGAGGATGGCCGCGGTGATCGCCAGGCCGAGACCCGAGCCACCACGGTTGTGGCTGCGGCGGGGATCTAAGCTGTGGAACCGGTCGAACACATGCGAAGCCTGGTCAGGTGGGATGCCGGGACCTTCGTCGTGAACCTCGAGCACACCGAGCGGTGCGGGCGGCAGTTCCTGCATCCCCGCCTGCGCCACCGGCGGATCGTCGCGCGTGGACGGCACATGCTGTCGCACTGTCAGCTGCACCGCAGTGCCCGCCGGGGTGTGAATCAGCGCGTTGGTGACCAGGTTGGTCACCACCTGACGGAGTTTGTGCTCATCGCCCAGCACGTGCACCGAATCGGTGCCGGGGATCAGCGTCACCCGGCGGTCTGGTTCACGGGCTTTCGCATCATGCACCGCGTCGGCGGCTAGTACGAGCAGGTCGACGTCGGTGATGTCCAAGGCGCGCTGTTGATCCAGCCGGGCCAGCAGCAACAGATCTTCCACCAGGACGCCCATCCGCGTCGCCTCGGCCTCGATTCGCCCAGTGAGTAGGTCGATCTCAGCGGGAGTGCGGGCACCACCGCGGCGATACAGCTCCGCGAACCCGCGGATCGACGTCAATGGAGTGCGCAGCTCGTGTGATGCGTCCGCCACGAACTGGCGGAGCCGGTCCTCGGAGCGCTCACGCTCGTGCAGCGCGTCGGCGAGCCTGCCCAGCATGACGTTGAGCGCCGCGCCCAGCCGGCCGGTCTCGGTGCGCGGGTCGCTGTCGGGCACCCGACGATCCAGTTCACCGCCGGCGATCGCCTCAGCGGTGCGCTCGATCCTGGTCAACGGTCGTAGCCCCAGCCGAACCACAATCGTCGCGACCCCCCCGACGAGGAACAGCACGATCCCGCCCACGATGGCCTCGATGATCAGAAGCTGCCGCAGTATGACGTCCACCGAGCCCAGTGACAACGCGACGGCCACTATCCCGTTATCCGGGAGTTCGACGGCTTCGACCCGCCATGCGCTGCCTCCGGCCCGATCGGACACAGTGAACGGCGTGCCACCTCGCCGTCGCACCGCGGCCAGATCCAAGGCGGGCAGCGCCGGGCCGCCAAGCTGACCCGGCTGTTGACCCAACTCATACGCGATGGTGCCGTCGCGCGCCAGGACAGCGAGCCGGTAGTCGCTGGGCAGCCGCTGCGGGTTCGGCCGTTCCGCTGCGGCGATCCGATGCAGCGGGAAGTGGTGCAGCTGCTCGTCGGCCCGGCTCAGCAGGGAGTGCCGCAGCAGTAACTCGCTTGCTCCGGCGAATATGGCCAGCCCGACAGCGGAGAACACCAGCAGGGCGGCGATCAACCGGCCGCGCAGGGTGAGCGGCCGAGGCAGCATCCTCATGAGGCGCTGATGTTGAGCGCATCGCGGGGCAGCCTCAGCGTGTACCCGACACCGCGGATCGTGTGGATCAGTGGCGGGTTCTGTCGATCGATCTTGCGGCGTAAGTAGCTGATATAGGACTCGACGATCCGGCTGTCTCCGCCGAAGTCGTAGTTCCACACCCGTTCCAAGATCTGGGTCTTGCTGACGACCTTTCCCGCATTGACCATGAGATAGCGAAGCAGGTTGAACTCGGTCGGCGAGAGCGCCACGAGCGTCCCGCCGCGACGTACCTCGTGGGCTTCCTCGTCCAGTTCAAGATCGGCGTAGGTCACCATCGCGCCGCCAGCATCGTCGCCACCGTGGCCGTTGCCGGTCGGTCGGGTGCGCCGCAAAATCGCTTTCAGCCGCAGCACCAGCTCCTCGAGGCTGAACGGTTTGGTCACGTAGTCGTCACCGCCCGCGGTAAGGCCGGCGATCCGGTCGTCAACGCTGTCCCGGGCGGTCAGGAACAGGACCGGGAGCTGACCGTGCGCCGCCTGCAACTGGCGGGCGAGGGTGAACCCGTCGCAGTCCGGCAGCATCACATCCAGCACGACGATGTCCGGCACAGTCTGTGCGATGGTGCTCAGCGCGCGGGCGCCGCTGTCCGCGGCGTGCACCTCGAAACCAGACAACCGCAGTGAGGCGCACAGCAACGCCAAGATGTTCGGCTCGTCGTCGACGACGAGCACACTGGCACAACTCTGGTCGTCCACGGCCGCCAGCTTCCCCCACCAGCCTGAGCCGAAGCTATGCCGGGGCTGTGAATTCGCCAGCGCAAGCTCACCCGTCGAGCACGTAGCCGGCGCCGCGCACCGTGCGGATCCGGTCGGCGCCCAGTTTGCGACGCAGGTATCCCACGTAGACTTCCACGATGTTGGACGACTTCGGCTGGCCCCAGACTTCGCTGGTGAGCCGGTCCTGCGACACCGGCTGACCTGCCCGACTGGCCAACGCGATGAGCAGTGCGTACTCGGTCGGCGATAGCGTCACGAGCCGGCCGGCGACGCTGACCAGTCCAAGGGTGGTATCGACGGTGACCATCCCCGCGCGCAGCACGGTCCGGTCCACCGGCATCCGATCGGAGACCCGCAGTCGCAGCCGGCTGACCAGCTCCTCCACCGGAAACGGCGTGGTCAGGTAGTCGTCCAAGGCGCCCCGCAGCAGCGACACCGTCTGTTCCCGTTGCTCGCGCGAGGTCAGTGCGATCACCGGCAGCTGCGGAGCAGTCCTGCGCAGCTCGTCGAGGAAGTTCCGGGGATCCAAGCCGGCCAGCGTGATGTCGAGGACGATCGCCGCAAGGGTATGTACGCGCGCCGCGTCCAGCACTTCCGGGATGGTGTCCAGGATCCGGGTCTCGAATCCGGTGGACCGTAACGCCTGCAGCACTCGGCTCGTTGTCTGGCGCAAAGGCACCATGAGAAGTACCGGTTGCCGCAGGTTGGCGGCCGGGCCAGAAGAAGACGCAGTGAGGGATACCGCTGACCGCTGATCGGATTGCATCGGCGGCAAGGTTTCCGCGCCATGCGGCCTGAGGCAATCGTTCCGCGCCGTGCGGCATAAGTAGTCGGTGAGCGGCACTACCCAACTGGTCCAACGGGTTACCGTACGCAGTTGAGGGACTCGTGAGGCATTCGGCGTAACACTTGCGGCCATTTGACGTAGAGGGCTGGGCGCTCGTCGCGTCTCGCGGCTGAGTGGGCGACCCCGGGTGGGTAACACTCTCAGGTTGCGCCGGCTAGGTACCCACTTCTTTACGGTTCGTGCCGTGCGACGCCAGTTGGAACGAACGCTGTGGGCAACGGCCTTCCTCGCCGTGCTCCTGGCGCCTGTGTTGCTGGCGCCCGTGCTGCACGGCCCGGGTACCAGCGATGCTTCGTCGCTACTGTCCCAGCTTTCCGTCGGGATGGGCCTGCTGGCCACCTCATTGCTGGTCTGCGCGGTGGTGCTGCCGTCTCGGGTGCGCTCGCTGACTCGCACGTTGGGCATCGATGGCGTGCTCGGGATCCACCGTTTCGTCGGGTTGGCCGTCACAATGCTGGTAGGTCTGCATATTGTGCTGGTACTCGCCGCCAAGCCGGCGAACGTGGCGCTGTTCGACGTCCTGCATGCACCTAACCGGGCCCGGGCGGCGGTCGGTGCCACCGTGGCGCTGGTTGCTCTGGTGACGCTGACAGTCCTGCGCAGGCGGCTGCGGCAGCGCTACGAAGTGTGGCGTTGGATGCATCTCGCGCTAGCCGGCTCGGTGCTGGTGCTCTGCGCGCTGCATATCTGGTGGCTTAACCATCTGGTCCGAGACACCGCGATGCGGGCCTTGTTCATTGTTCTCGCGGTGGCCGCGCTGGGGGTGCTGGGATACCGATGGCTATGGCTGCCAATCTTTGGGCCTTGCCGTGAGTATGTGGTCCGTGAGCTGCGGCCGGAGACCAGCACGGTCAGCACGCTGGTCCTTGAGCCCCGCCGCGACAGGCGTCAGCGTGGCTACCGGACCCTCGCCTTCGCCCCCGGACAGTTCGCCTGGATCCGTCTGAACCCCTCCATCGGGGCGCAGGAGCATCCGTTCACCATCGCCTCGAGCGCTCATGTCGGGTTGTGGACCGAGTTCACGATTCGGCACACCGGTGATTTCACCAATGAGCTAAGGCAGCTGCGACCGGGCAGCCCGGTATGGGTCGACGGCCCGCACGGCGCCTTCACCCTGGATCTGCGGCGCTGCACCGGACTGGTGATGATCGCCGGCGGAGTCGGCATCACCCCCATGATGAGCATGCTGCGAACGCTGGCGCACCGTCGGGATCGCCGCCCGCACCGGCTGGTGGTGGTCGCCCGAACCCTCGACGACTTGTTGTTTCGTGCCGAGCTCAGCGAACTTCAGCAACGGCTCGACCTCACTGTCATCGAGTTGCTCCGCGCGCCGCCACCAAGCTGGACCGGCGCATCCGGCGCAGTCGACGAGGAACTACTGACGGCGCTGCTGCCCGGCGCGTTCCGGCGTAACCAACTCGACTACTACCTGTGCGGGCCTCCCGCAATGGTCACCGATGTGCTGACGGTGCTCGACGGGCTGGATGTCCCGCAGCCGCGCATCCACACCGAACAGTTCGACCTCGTCTAATTTCCACCCTGGCTGCTCCTAGCCGAGAAAGGTTTCCTCTGTGCGTCCCCCGGTACCCCGATTCGTCCGATGGGTCGTCTCCCTGGCGGTGATTGCCGCGCTGATGGTGGTGGTGTTCCAGTACTGGGCCACCTCGCAGTACGGCGTGGCCACCGTCTCAGATAAGGAGCCGAGTGCGACCGCAGACGCGGTATGGACGCAGACGCAGTGGGGCCCGCTCAGCCCGGCGGATCGAGATCTCCTGGTCATGATCCGGCAGGCCGGCCTGTGCGGCGGCCCGAGCGGGCAGCAGGCCCAGCAACAGGGCGCCACCGTTGGAGTTCGCACTGTCGCCAAACGCGTCTGGGTCGACTACGGCGACCTCGGCAATCAGGCTCGCGCTGTCGCCGACAAGCTTGGCGTGGCGTTGCCCGACCAACCTAATGCGCAGCAGCAAAGCTGGATGCGGGAGCTATCCGGGCGCTCCGGGCCGGACTTCGACCGCACGTTCGCGCAAGGGCTGCACGTCACCGACGGTGCAGTGCTGCCGACCATTACCAGCGTGCGGGCCGGCACCCGTAACGAGCTGATCCGATCGTTCGCGGCGACCGCCGCGGTACTGCTCAACCGGCAGATGGAGTACTTGGAGCACACCGGCCTGATCGACAATTCCCAACTGCCCACGACACAGACTCCGGCCGCCGTGCTCCCCGCCGCCGCGGCCCCTGCGGTGCCCACGGCGCCCTTGACGGATATCGCACCCGCTGGCCGGGAACAGCGTATCGACCAGGTCGTCAACGCCAGCCAGGTTCCGCCGACCGTCTCCGTAGCAGGTAACGACGCGAGGGCCATGATCGCCGCGCTGGTGTCGATCGCGGTGCTGCTGGTAGCGCTCGGTTTGCTAGGGACCAGCGGCCGCCGCGTCCGACCAGCCCGTCGGGCCGACACCCATCCCCAGCACCGCAGCACCTCTCACACTCGACGACACGCCGCCCAACGCTGGTAACCGCTCGGATCCCTTCCTGCGAAAAGGTTCCAGTTGGCGGTGTCCGGGCGCTCACATCTGCCAAAAGGTTCCACTTGACAGAGCCGCAGCTAGCGGGGGTCGGGGACTGGACGGCCGAATAGGGCTAGGAGTGCCTGGCGGTCGTCGTTGGGTGCGGTGCGGTTGCGGCGGGTGTGTCCGCAGCTTAGGCATCGGTGGACCACGACGATCTCGCCGCTCTCGGATAGCGCCCCAACCGGTTCCATGGGTGCACCACACTCGGCGGCCCGGTCGCCAGGGTTGATGTCGACGTGCCGCGACCACAGGCATTGTGGGCAGTGGTTGGTGTAGCCGCTGCCGCGAACCGGCGTCCCACAGCGCAGGCAGGTGAAGTTTTCCCGGCGGCGCGTGAACGAGGGTGGTTGGGTCATAGTCGGCCAGCATCGCACCCGCGTCGATCGTGGTCAGTTCAACGTTACGCTAAGTGTCTCCACCCGGCGGGTATCCCCGCAAGACGCCGGCGCGGGTGTGCCACGAGATACGGAGGCGGATCATGATTCGAAGGGTGCGGACCGCCGATGGGCGCACCTGGTGGGTCCGAAGCAGCATCAGCTGGACCAGACGGGCGATGACCGAGCAGTTCGAGCATGACATGACCGATTTCGGCCACGGCCTCATAATGCTGGTCGTCCTCGTCGCGCTCACGCTGTTCGTGGTGTTCTGGACCCCGGCCGAGGTGGTCAAACCAGCCTGGTTCGTAATGCTGGTGTTTCTGATTCTGCTGATGCTGCCGGTGTCGTGGGCGATGCAACGGCCCTGGCTCATCAGGGTGCACACCAATGGACCAGTGGGGACCGACGGTGAGCACTGGGAAGAGGTCGTACGCGGCATGATCCCGGCCCGGGAGTCGGTTTACCA
Organism: Pseudonocardiales bacterium; assembly: GCA_032230565.1. Lineage (GTDB taxonomy): Bacteria > Actinomycetota > Actinomycetes > Mycobacteriales > Pseudonocardiaceae. The sequence continues at coordinate 7,565 of JAVXWL010000252.1, forward strand.
GATTGTTGATGATCTCAAAAAGACAGGCACCCCGGATGACAGCAACGGGTCGCTCGTGCGGGTCGAGCCCATCCCACCGGTTCGCGATTCTTGAGTTCCTACGCCTAGGTTCGATCGGATGCCGCACACTGGGAGGTATGCCGGAACTGCCTGAGGTCGAGGCGCTGGCGCATCATCTGCGCGAGCACGCTGTCGGCGCGATCGTGACCCGCGTCGACGTCGCATCCTTGACGGTGCTCAAGACCGTGCTGCCGCCGGTGAGCGCACTGAATGAACGGCCGGTGACCACCGCGACCAGGCACGGCAAGTTTCTCGCTGTGCACACCGACGGGCCCGCGCTGGTCTTCCACCTCGCGAGGGCCGGCTGGCTGCGCTGGTCGGACTCGCTGCCCGCCGTCGCCCCGCGCCCGGGCAAGGGGCCGATCGCACTACGGGTGCATCTCAGCGGGGGGATGGGCTTCGACCTCACCGAGGCCGGCACCCAAAAGCGACTCGCCGCCTACGTCGTGGTTGACGCGGCGGGCGTCTGCGATCTGCCGGCGATCGCCCGGCTCGGCCCGGACGCTCTGACGCTGTCCCGCGACGGGCTCGCAGAGGTGCTCCGTGGACGCACCGAGCGGATTAAAACAGCGCTGACCGACCAGACGATGATCGCCGGAGTCGGTAACGCCTACTCGGACGAAGTGCTGCATGCTGCCCGGCTGTCGCCCTACGCCACGGCCGGAAAATTGACCGACGACAGCTTGGACCGGCTGCACGAGGCGTTGCAGCGGGTGCTGCGCGATGCGGTAGCCCGCTCCGTCGGCCAGGGCGCCGCCCGGCTCAAGGCGGAGAAACGGGCCGGCCTGGCCGTGCATGCCCGCGCCGGTCTGCCCTGCCCGGTATGCGGCGACACCGTCCGGGAGGTGTCCTTCGCTGACCGCGCCTTCCAGTACTGCCCGACCTGCCAGACCGGCGGCAAGCCGCTGGCCGATCGCCGGCTGTCCCGGCTGGTTCGCTGATGGCGCCATCTGAGTGAACAGAGTCGGTTCACCCGTGCTGCGGTGGCGCGTCCGGTTCGCTAGGGGTTCGCTTGCCGTGTGGTGCGATCTGCCCCCCCAACTCGCCCTGCCGGCTCCCAAGCGGAACGGAGAGTCCCCGGTAACTGCGTGATGACAGCGTCATGGTGTCGCTCGGTGGGAATGACGTGGACGGTGGAGCTCCGGTCGGTCGACGAAGGGGTGCTGGGCCGCCCGGTGGAGTGGATCCCCTCCGGAGTGCCCACCCCGCAGCCGGCTCCGGAACGCCAGACCGCCGACCTGCTCGGCGAGCACGGCCTGCTGCTGTTCCCAGTCGACCCAGGAGAACCAGCGCCGCGGACCCGCAGCCGGCGGCTGATCGGCTACGTCACTCGTGACCCCGAGGTGATGCGGCTGGCGCTGCTGCTCGCCGATGTCGTCGACCCGGGATGGGATCACCCCATGGTGGTGGCCGCGCGATGGGTTCAGGCCGGCCACTCGGCCGAGGCGGCGATGCCGTGGATCACCGCTGGAGTGAACTGGCCGAAGGCGGCCGAGACCCTGCTGCGAAGATCCTGCGCCCCGCCCGGCTAACGGCGCGCTGACCCGCCGTTGTCACCTGAGGTCGCGACCGCGACTATGGGTTGGTGAACCAGCTCGGCCACCTCGCGATGGTGGGCGCCGTCGTCCTCGCTGTGGTGCTCGCTGCCGGGTTGATACTCCGGAGGCGACGGCGCCAGCCATTCGGCAGTGACGCCGATCGCGCCACCTACACCGCGTTGCACACCATGGCGCAGGCTGCACCACCGCTGCGGGATCGGTTGTCGGCCGCCTCGGCGACTGCTGCGGCGCCGCATCTGCGGGCCTTGCTGAACTGCTCAGCCGTCGCGCTGACCAACGAGGAAAGCGTGATGCTGGCCTGGGATGGCGAGGCTCAGCACCATGCCGAATGGGTCGCCGAGGCGGCGCTGGAGGCGCTGAGTACCGGACGTCAGCAGGTTCGCAGCCAGCGTGAGATGGACTGTGGGCGCGCCGACTGCCCGATTCGTGCCGTCGTCGTCTGCCCGCTGGAGGTCGACGGCGGCGTCGTCGGGACCTTCGGCGTGGTCAGCCAACGGCCCGCCGCGGCCGGCGTGATGAAGGCTGCAGCGGAGGTTGCGCGGTACGTCTCCAGCCAGCTGGAGCTCGCTGAGCTCGATGAGTCTCGGTCCCGATTGGCGCACGCTGAGGTGCGGGCGCTACGCGCGCAGATTTCCCCGCACTTCATCTACAACGCGCTCACCACGATCTCCTCGACCGTCCGCACCGACCCAGAAGAAGCCCGTGAGCTGCTGATGGAGTTCGCCGAGTTCACCCGGTACTCCTTCCGCTCCGCTGGCGAGTTCACCACGCTTGCCGAGGAGCTCAACAACATCGACCGCTACCTGATCCTGGAGAAGGCTCGGTACGGGGAGCGGTTGCAGGTGAGGCTGCAGATCGCGCCCGAGGTGCTGCCGGTGGTGTTGCCGTTCCTGGCGTTGCAGCCGCTGGTGGAGAACGCGGTGCGGCACGGTTTGGCGGGTAAACCCGGCGGCGGAACCGTGTCGGTCGTCGCTGAGGACGCCGGATCCGATTGCCTCATCAGCGTCGAGGACGACGGCATTGGGATGGATCCGGACCGGCTGCGCGACGAGATGACCGACTCTCACGTCACGGGTGCGCATGTCGGGCTGGGCAACGTTCATGATCGGTTACGCGGGGCCTTCGGCGAGGAATGCGGGCTCGTGGTCGAAACCGGGCCAGGGATGGGCACCAAGGTCAGCATGCGGGTACCCAAATTCAGCCGCGGCGTGCGCGCCATCGCCCCACCCACACCAAACGCATCTCGCGCCCAACCCCCCGTAAGCGCCTAGCTATTGATCGGACCGCCCATGCCGGTGAGCGCCGTGCCCGGTGACGGCGGGGGTCTGGGCATGGGAGGTGACGGGGTGAATGAGGGGGGAGCGCAGCCGGGTACTGATCGATGTCGGTACGCCGTCGTAGGCTGGCCGAATGGATGTCAAGGACCTGACCTCGCGGCTGCCGCTGCCCGGCACTCTGCGCGAGCGTGGCCCGGTGGTAGCTGCGGTGAAACTGCACGGCGTGATTACACCGACGGCGGCACCACTTGGTCGCGGAGTGATCAACCTGTCCGTCTTGGAGTCGGTGCTGACCCGGGCCTTCGCCTTCGACCGGCTGCGGGCGGTGGCGTTGCTGATCAACTCGCCGGGAGGTTCGCCCACCCAGTCGGCCCTGGTGGCAGATCGGATCCGCGGTCTCGCCGATCTTAAGCACGTGCCGGTGCTGGCGTTCTGCGAGGACGTCGCCGCATCCGGTGGGTACTGGCTCGCCTGCGCCGCTGATGAGATCGTCGCTCACCCGACGTCGCTGGTCGGCTCCATCGGCGTGGTCAGCCGGGGCTTCGGGCTGCACGGGTTGCTCGAGCGCTTCGGAGTCGAGCGGCGGCTGTACACGGCCGGGGCGAATAAATCCCGGCTTGACCCGTTCTTGCCTGAGCGCGAGGACGACGTGGCGTGGTTGCGTAGCATGCAGACCGAGCTGCACGGTATGTTCCGTGACTGGGTGTGTTCGCGCCGCGGTGATCGGCTGGTGACCGGTCAGCAAGACCTGTTTACCGGTGAGGTGTGGAGCGGTCGCCGGGCCCTGGAATTGGGTTTGATCGACCGGCTCGGCACAATGCGTGGGGAGATCGTCAAGCGATATCCGGACGCGGAGATCATCACGGTGGAGGCGCGCCGCCCGTTGCTGGCTAGGCTGGGGATCGGACCTCCAGCGGCCGCGTTGAGCGGGCGCGTCGGCCCGGAGTCCGTGTTGGCGATGCTCGAAGCGCTTGAGCACCGCGCGACCTGGTCCCGTTACGGACTGTAGCGTCGCTTGATCACTGTGAGTACCACGAAGGGCACCCATCCGCCAACCGTGGACATCGATACCGGCCATGTGCAGGATTGATGGTCCGGGGTTGATGGGGGCACACTGGATCGGCGGAAAGGCGGTCGATGAGCGGCAACGACGACAACCCGGGGCTCGTCGTGCTCGCCGTGGACGACGAACCGGGTCCGCTATCCATGTTGGTGGAAGTACTCGAAGCCGAGCCGCGAATCGGCACCGTGCTGACGGCCACCAACGCCACCGAGGCATTGTCGGTCTTGCGTCCCGACAACCGGAGCTCCAACGGAACGTCGCAGCCCCAGATCGATGTCGTGTTCCTCGACATCCGGATGCCCGGGTTGGACGGGCTGGAGCTGGCCCGCCTGCTTGGCGCGATTCCCAACCCACCGGTGGTCGTCTTCGCCACCGCTTACGATGAGAAGGCTCTCGACGCCTTCGAGTTCGGCGCGGCTGATTACCTGTTGAAGCCGGTGAGCCGAGAGCGACTGGCCAACACCATGCGACGGATCGTGGCCTCCCGGCGCGACGCGTCCGCCCCCGGACCGGATCCCAGCAGCGAGGACGAGGTCATCCCGGTAGAGCTCGCCGGGACGACCAAGCTGGTGCCGCGCTCGTCGGTACGCTGGGTCGAGGCGCATGGGGACTACGCGCGGCTGCACACCGGTGAGGGCACCAGCCACCTGGTCCGTATCCCGCTGTCCCAGTTGGAAGATCGCTGGTCGGACGCCGGGTTCGTGCGGATCCACCGTTCCTTTCTGGTCTCCCTGCCGCTGGTCACCGAGCTGCGCATGTCGGCGTCGGGTTACGTGGTGCGGGTGGGCAACGGAGGTGACGCCACCGAGTTACCGGTCAGCCGGCGGCACACTCGAGAGCTCAAAGACCGCTTGGTTCGCGCGGCCAAACAGGGCTGGACCTCCCGAGCAGCTCCGATGAATCCCGATGAGTTGTGATGAGTCCGCCAATGCGTCGGCGATAGAGTCTCGATGAGTCCACAATGAGCACTGACGCGGCCGGACCGGATGACGACCCGTGGGAGACCCTGACGCGGGCGGCCCAGGAAGCGGAGGCCGCAGAAAAGGCACGGGAGGCCAACGGCCACCCGGTCGCGGCTAAGATCAAGCTTGGCAAGCGGGAGCGGATCGTGCTCGCCAAGCGGAGTAGTAGCCGCCGGGTGGTGCGAACTCTCGCCGAGTTGGAGGATCAGACCAGCGTCGGCGAGGTGCTGGTCCGCCAGTTGGTGCGGGTGCAGCTGATCTTGTCGATCCGGCTGATGCTGCTCACCGTGGTGGTGCTCGCGGGTATCCCGCTGCTGTTCCTGATGCCGTCGCTGGGCACCGTCACCGTCCTGGGCTTGCGGCTGCCGTGGTTACTGCTCGGGTTTGCGGTTTACCCGTTCTTCGTCGCGGTGGACTGGTCCTACAACCGCAGCGCGGACCGTAACGAGCAAGACTTCGCCGATATGGTCGAGAACTGAACGTCAGCGTGCCTGAGCAAGCTAGGTTCTACGTCACCATCGGTGCGATGGTCGTGATTGCCGCTGCGACCATGCTCACCGGGCTTTACGGGTCGAAGGTCCGGTCGACCTCGGACTTCCTGGTCGCCTCCCGAGCGCTGGGGCCACGCTGGAATGCCGCGGCGATCTCCGGCGAGTATCTGTCCGCGGCCTCGTTCCTGGGAATCGCAGGTCTGGTGCTCAAGGGCGGGGTGGACGCGCTGTGGTACCCGGTCGGGTTCACCGCGGGATACCTCGCGCTACTGCTTTTCGTGGCGGCACCGCTACGCAGATCGGGTGCCTATACGCTGCCCGACTTCGCCGAGGCGCGGTTAGGTTCGGTAGGGCTGCGCCGGGTCTGCACCATTTTCGTGATCGTCATCGGCTGGCTATACCTGGTGCCGCAGATGCAGGGCGCCGGGCTCACCCTCCATGCGGTGACAGGACAGCCGCAGTGGGTCGGTGCGGCGGTGGTCATGGTGATCGTGACGTTGAACATCTACACCGGTTGGATGCGCTCGATCACCATCGTGCAAGCCTTCCAGTACTGGATAAAGCTGACCGCGCTCGCCATCCCGGTCTTCGTGCTGCTGATTCACAGTGCCGGTGAAAAGCCGGGAGTGGGGGACTCGCTGGGTGGTTCGGCGCTGCCGTATTTTCCCCATGTCGTCGATATCACCCTCGATCGCGATGTGGTGCTGGAAGTCGCTGCACCGATGGTGGTCAAAGCAGTGGGAAGCCAGGACGGACGATTCGCGAACGGGACCGTGTACTGGGGGCCGGGGGAGCATCGGGTCGCCAAGAACACCACACTGCACTTCGAGGCGGGCAGCCGGGCTCCGGTGATCAGAGGTGCCGTGTTGGACAACGACAGATGGCTGCGTCCGATGGGCACCGGCGGCCATCCGCTGCTGGGCACCTACTCGCTCATCGTGGCGCTGCTGCTGGGCACCATGGGGTTGCCGCACGTGCTGGGTCGGTACTACACCGACCCCGATGGCCGAGCGGCGCGCCGGACCACGTTGCTGGTGCTGTCGCTGCTCGGAGTTTTCTATCTGTTCCCGATGGTTTCCGGCTGGCTCGCCCGGCTTTACGTCCCGGAGCTGCTGGTCAGCGGCAACACCGATGCTGCGCTGCTGCTGCTGCCACGCGCCGCGTTGGGCGGATGGCCAGGCCTGCTACTCGGTGGCTTGATCGCGGCGGGGGCGTTCGCCGCCTTTGTCTCCGCCGCTACCGGACTGGTGGTCAGCATCGCCGGAGTGTTGTCCACCGACGTGCTGCCCGGTCGGTTGCGGGACTTCCGAACAGCCACCGCGGCGGCCTGGACGGTGCCGTTGGCATTCGTGCTCGCGGTGTCATCGTTGGATCTGGCACAAGGTGTGGGACTCGCTTTCGCGGTGGCCGCCTCATCGTTCTGCCCGCTGCTCGTACTGGGTATCTGGTGGCGCGGGCTGACCGACGTCGGCGCGGCGGCCGGCATTGTGGCCGGCGGCGGGCTGGCGTTCGCCGCAGTGCTGCCGGCCGCGGCCGGTGTGCTCCCGCCAGAGTGGCAGACACTGTTGGCCCAGCCCGCTGTGTTCACCGTACCGCTGGCCTTCCTGACCATGGTGGTGGTCAGCCAACGCACCAGTGATCGGATCCCGGTCGACGTCTCTCGCATCCTGCTGCGGCTGCACGCACCAGACCGGTTGGGCCTGTCCGAGGACCGGGACTCCGGCCAGCTAGCTCCCCGCATCGGAATAGTGGCGCTGCCCCGGATGCGTGGTGGGCGGCACCGTCGGTAATCACCGCTGCATACCGAAGGGCGTACGACGCGGTGCACGCCGGTGAACAACCTGCTACTAGGGTGTCCCGGGTCCTCACAACGCAGATAGCATCGGCATGATCATCACTGCCCTGGAGGTGTCTGCATGAGCACCACCGAGCGCATCGGCGGTGTGGGCACGCCGCCACCGGCGGACCCCTGGGCCGCCGCCCACACCAGCATGGACTTCGCCATGCTGCGGCAGCGATTCCGCGGCTTCGTCCTCCCGATGACCGCGTTCTTCCTGTCCTGGTACTTCCTGTACGTCGTGCTGGCAGCCTTCGCGCCGCACTACATGGCCATCAAGGTGGTCGGCAACGTCAACATCGGATTGATCTTCGGCTTGCTCCAGTTCGCCTCGACCTTCGCCATCACGACGGTTTATGTCCATTTCGCGAGCCGCAATCTCGACCCGGTCAGCAGCGTGATCTGCAAGCGGGTCGAGGGAGGAGCCTGGTGATTGCAGCGTTAGTCCAGCACGCCGTCGGGGCGCCGCTGCTCAACGGCGGGATCTTCGTTTTCTTCGTGCTGGTCACCCTGGTGATCGTGTTCCGGGCCTCACATCGCACCAAGACCGCCGCTGACTACTACGCGGCGGGCCGGTCGTTCACCGGGCCGCAGA
>JAVXWL010000005.1:0-3545 GCA_032230565.1 Pseudonocardiales bacterium
TGCACGACAAGTTCCCGGACGTGAACGAGGCTTCGGCGTTCGACAGCATCGATAAGGCTCCCGAGGAGCGGCAGCGGGGCATCACGATCTCGATCGCGCACGTCGAGTATCAGACCGAAAAGCGGCATTACGCCCACGTCGACTGCCCCGGGCATGCGGACTACATCAAGAACATGATCACCGGTGCGGCCCAGATGGACGGTGCCATCCTGGTGGTGGCCGCCACCGACGGCCCGATGCCGCAGACCCGCGAGCACGTGCTGCTGGCCCGCCAGGTCGGCGTGCCCTACATCGTCGTTGCGCTGAACAAGGCTGACATGGTCGACGACGAGGAGATCATGGAGCTCGTCGAGCTGGAGGTCCGTGATCTGCTGTCGAGCCAGGAGTATCCCGGCGACGACCTGCCGATCGTCCGGGTGTCGGCGCTCAAGGCGCTCGAGGGCGACGCCGAGTGGGGTGCCAAGCTCCTGGAACTGATGGATGCGGTGGATGACAACATCCCGGAGCCGGTGCGCGAGGTCGAGAAGCCATTCCTCATGCCGATCGAGGACGTCTTCACCATCACCGGCCGCGGCACTGTGGTCACCGGCCGGGTGGAGCGCGGCATCGTCAAGGTGAGCGAGGAGGTGGAGATCATCGGCATCAAGGAGAAGTCGCAGAAAACCACCGTCACCGGCGTCGAGATGTTCCGCAAGCTCCTCGATGAGGGCCGGGCCGGCGACAACGTGGGCCTGCTGCTTCGCGGTATCAAGCGCGAGGATGTCGAGCGCGGCCAGGTCGTCATCAAGCCGGGCACCAACACCCCGCACACTCAGTTCGAGGCTCAGGTCTACATCCTGTCCAAGGACGAGGGCGGCCGGCACACGCCGTTCTTCAACAACTACCGGCCGCAGTTCTACTTCCGCACCACCGACGTGACCGGTGTTGTGACGCTTCCTGAAGGCACCGAGATGGTCATGCCGGGCGACAACACCGAGATGGTGGTGCAGCTCATCCAGCCGGTCGCGATGGACGAGAACCTGAAGTTCGCGATCCGCGAGGGCGGCCGCACCGTCGGTGCCGGCCGGGTAACCAAGATCCTGACCTGAGACAGTGAGGACCCGCCGACCGGGTGTCGGCGGGTCCTCCCCGGATTTGGTAGGCGATCACCTATCGCCTACTATGAACCGGTTGCTCGATACGACCAGCCGGTTCAGCGGATCCAGGTTCGCTGCCATGCGCGCACCTTCCGCGGATAGCACGGCTAGCAACCATCAGCGGCACCGATCTGCGACACAGATTTGGCCGCCGAGCGCGACACACCCGACCTCGGGGACCGGTGCGGGGTAGGGCTGAGACTGGGTTGAAGTGCCAGTCCACGCCTGGCCCGTACGACGAGATCCGCGGCACGAGACTGACAGGACGGCAAGCCACCATGGCGGGACAGAAGATCCGCATCCGGCTCAAAGCCTACGACCACGAGGCGATCGACGCTTCCGCGCGCAAAATTGTCGAAACTGTGACGCGAACCGGAGCTCGAGTGGTCGGACCGGTGCCGTTGCCGACCGAGAAGAACGTGTACTGCGTCATCCGCTCCCCGCACAAGTACAAGGATTCCCGGGAGCACTTCGAGATGCGCACGCACAAGCGGCTGATCGACATTCTCGACCCGACGCCCAAGACGGTGGACGCGCTGATGCGCATCGACCTGCCGGCCAGCGTCGACGTCAACATCCAGTAAGGCCGGGCGATGACAGCGACTGATTCGGAGCAGGTCGGTAGGACCGTGACGGGAATACTGGGCACCAAGCTCGGGATGACCCAGGTCTTTGACGACAACAACAGGATCGTACCGGTCACCGTGGTGGCCGCCGGACCATGCGTAGTGATCGGGATCCGAACCCCCGAAAAGGACGGCTATCCCGCGGTGCAGCTGGCCTACGGCGCCATCGATCCGCGCAAGGTCACCAAGCCGGTGGCCGGGCAGTACACCGCGGCCGGTGTGACACCGCGTCGTCACCTGGTGGAGCTGCGCACCGTCGACGCGGCGGAGTACCAGATCGGCCAGGAGGTGACCGCCGAGGTGTTCGCCGCTGGAGCCGTGGTTGACGTGGTCGGCACCAGCAAGGGCAAGGGCACCGCCGGGGTGATGAAGCGGCACGGCTTCAAAGGCCTTGGAGCCAGCCACGGCACCCAGCGCAAGCACCGCTCGCCGGGTTCGATCGGCGGCTGCGCCACCCCGAGCCGGGTGTTCAAGGGAACCCGGATGTCCGGCCGGATGGGTCATGTCCGGGTGACCACCCAGAACCTCACGGTGCATCGCGTCGACGCGGAGTCGGGACTGCTGCTGATCAAGGGCGCGGTGCCGGGTCCCAAGGGCGGCTTGGTCCTGGTCAAGACGGCAGCGAAAGGCGGTGTGCAGTGAGTCGAGTTGATATTCGAACCCCCGACGGTGCCACTGCGGGCACCGCTGAGCTGCCCGCCGAGATCTTCGATGTACCGGCGAACATCCCGTTGATGCATCAGGTGGTGGTCGCCCAGTTGGCGGCGGCGCGGCAGGGCACGCACAGCACCAAGACCCGAGGCGATGTCAGCGGTGGTGGCACCAAGCCCTACCGGCAGAAGGGCACCGGACGCGCCCGCCAGGGTTCGATCCGCGCGCCGCAGTTCACCGGTGGTGGCATCGTGCACGGTCCACACCCGCGCGACTACAGCCAGCGGACCCCGAAGAAGATGAAAGCGGCCGCGCTTCGCGGTGCGCTGTCCGACCGGGCCCGCGACGGACGGGTGCACGTGATCTCCGCACTCGTCACCGGCGACGCGCCGTCGACTAAGACAGCTCGCACCGTCCTGGATTCGCTGGCCGGTCGGAGCACCAAGCTGCTGGTGGTGATCACCCGCGCCGACGAGATGAGTCGGCTCAGCGTGCGCAACCTGCCCTCGGTGCACGTGCTGACCGCCGACCAGCTCAACACCTACGACGTGCTGAGCAACGACGAGGTGGTGTTCACCGCGGACGGTCTGCAGGCATTCCTGGCCGGGCGCAGCGGGCGCGCCAGCGGCGCAGTGCAGGAGGCAGTGCGATGATCCCCGATCCCCGTGACGTGATCCGCAGACCGGTCATCTCGGAGAAGAGCTACGGCCTGCTGGACCAGCACAAGTACACCTTTCTGGTCGCTCCGCACGCGAACAAGACCGAGATCAAGATCGCGGTCGAAAAGGTTTTCGGGGTGAAGGTGGTCAGCGTGAACACCCTCAACCGCGCGGGCAAGCGCAAGCGGACCAAGTTCGGGTACGGCAAGCGCAAGGACACCAAGCGGGCGATCGTGACGCTGTCGCCGGAGAGTAAGCCGATCGAGATCTTCGGCGGGCCGGCCGCGTGAGCGAGGACGGATAGACATGGGCATCCGCAAGTACAAGCCGACGACCGCGGGCCGTCGCGGCTCCAGCGTCGCCGACTTCGCCGAGATCACCCGGGACCACCCGGAGAAGTCATTGGTCCGGCCGCTGCACAGCAAGGGCGGTCGGAACTCCTACGGTCGGATCACGACCCGGCACCAGGGCGG
>JAVXWL010000127.1:0-14459 GCA_032230565.1 Pseudonocardiales bacterium
TTGCGGAACGCACCGGTGAAGAAGGTACGGAACATGTGGGCCACGATGGCGGCGACGAACAGCAATGCCGCCCAGTGATGCACCTGGCGGATGAACAGCCCACCACGGACATCGAAGGACAGCTGCAAGGTCGACTCGTACGCCCGGGACATCTCGATCCCACGAAGGCCGGGGTAGACGCCGTTGTACTTGACCTCCTCCATCGACGGGTCAAAGAACAGCGTGAGGTATGTCCCGGACAGCAGCAGCACGATGAAGGTGTTCAGAGCGATCTCGCCGAGCATGAATGACCAGTGCGTCGGGAAGACCTTGTTGATCTGCCGGCGCATGCCGGCGGCCAAGTGAAATCGCTGATCGAGCTCGTCGGCTGCCTTGCCCGCCTTGGTCGGCGTTGTCATCGCGCTCATGACCTCCGCTCCCAGAACGCTGGTCCGATGGGCTCGATGAAGTCGCCCTTGGCGTAGAAGTAACCCTCATCGTTCACGTCGATGTGCAGCTGTGGCAAGGCTCTGGTAGCGGGACCGAAGATCGGCTTCGCGTACTCGAGCATGTTGAACTGCGATTGGTGGCATGGGCAAAGCAACCGAGCGTCCTGAGCTTCGTACAGCGAAGCGGGACAGCCCAGGTGGGTGCAAATCTTCGAGTACGCGTAGTAGTCGCCGTAGTGGAAGTTAACCTGGCCCTTGCGCTGGATTACCTGGGTTGCCTGCTGAGGGTGCAACCGGATGAGCATCACCGGGCTGTCGGATGCGCGCAGCGCATCGTGCGCCTCCTGCTCCGACCAGGATCGCTTGTACGGGAAAACCGTTGCGATGCTGCCCGCTGCGAGGTCTTCTGGCCGCGCCAGGGCGAGTTGTTCGGAGTCATAGCGAAGAAACACCGGCTCACCATTGTCCGAGGCCCAGGGCGTGACCCAGAGCGCGGCGCGACTTCCACCCTTCCACGGGTTGCGCACCAGACCGCCCAGGGCGAAGACGCCGAGGCCGATGCCGAAAACGCCACCGCCGAGCGCGGCCGCTCGTTTGATCACGGATCGTCGACCGATGTGGCTGCTGGCGGCAGAGTCGGCCAGGATCGCGCCGGTGGTCAGCCGGTCGACCTCTGCAGAGCCACCGATGTGACGGTCCTGCACCGCAGTCTCGTGCGGTAGCAGATCCTTCGCGTACGCGATCGTCCCGGCCCCGATGGCGAATATGGTCAGCCCGAAGAGCACTCCGATGATCGGCGTGTAAAGCGAGTAGAGCAGGTGGCGTGGGCTCTCCGGCGGGACGTACTCGAAGGGCAAGAACAGGTAAGCCGCCAGGAAACCCAGCCCGGCCAACGCAGCGATGAAGAACCACCGCGCGACTTTGCGTTCGGTGCGCTTCTCCGCACGGGTACCCGGCACCGGGAAGGGATCCTCCCGGTGCTCGATGGTCACTCCGTCCAGCGCCGAGCCCAGCCGGACCAGCTCTTCGCGGCTCGCTGTCGACAGGTCGGTATCGTTCGGGAGCTTGCGCTGCCCAGTTGGCCCCCCACCCCCGTGGCTGCTCATGCCTTCGATCCGATCCACAGGGTTACTCCGACCAGCGCCGTGATACCGACAATCCAGGAGATCAGACCCTCCGGGACCGGCCCGAAGCCCCCGAGGGAGTAGCCACCCGGGTTATTTCGGTCGGACTGCAGATAGGCGATGATGTCTTTCTTGTCCTCCGGAGTCAGCTGCCGATCAGAGAATCGGGGCATGCTCTGTGGTCCGGTGGTCATCGCACTGTAGATCTGCTGGGCGTTGACTCCCTGGATCGCGGGAGCGTACTTGCCGGAGGACAGCGCGATACCGCGTCCGGTGAAGTTGTGGCACGACGCGCAGTTGAGCCGGAAGAGATCGCCGCCGCGCGCTACGTCGCCGCCGGCGAGGCTGTCCTTCGGCACAATCGGGCCGCCGCCGTTGGCCTGCACGAAGGCGCCCAGCGCGTCAATTTCCTGGGGGGTGAACCTGACCGGTTTCTCGGCGATCTGGGCTTCCTGGCGGCTTGCTGGCATCCGCCCAGTGGAAACCTGAAAGTAGACCGCAGCCTCGCCAACACCTATCAGGCTTGGCCCGCGAGCATTCACACCCTGCAGGTTCATCCCGTGGCAGCTGATGCAGGCGTTGTTGTAGAGCTGCTCGCCCTGGCGTACCAGCGCCGGATCCTCCTGGGCGCGCGCGGTCTGGGCCTGCGGAGCGAACACCACGTACAGGGCGCCGGCGGACAACAGCGCCACGGCGAGTGCGAGCATCGCCGACAACTTCCGACGCAAGCGGCTATGTCCGCCCCGTTGCGTTTTTGGGCCCGTTGCCCTAGGAAGGTTCGATCCAGTGGGGCCCAATCGGCCGTCGGGTGTGTCGCTGCTCATCGGTCTCGGCTACCCCTGCTGTCTCGTTTCCGGGTCGGTGCGCTAGCCGGATCGGGGCCTCCCTCAGCGGCCCAGATCCGGTATCAGGGCAAGATATAGATAACGGCAAACAATCCGATCCACACCACGTCGACGAAGTGCCAGTAATACGACACAACGATCGCCGAGGTGGCCTGTGCCGGGGTGAACTTGCTCAGCTTCGTCCGGACGATCAGGAAGATGAACGCGATCAGGCCGCCGGTCACATGCAGCGCGTGAAACCCAGTGAGCAGGTAGAACACCGTCCCAAAGGCTCCCGATGGGATGGTGATGCCTTCACCGATCATCATGCGGTACTCGTTGGCGGCCCCGAGCACGAAGAACAGGCCCATGACGAACGTGATCGAGTACCACAGCCGTAACCCGAAGACATCGCCCTGCTCGGCCTTGAACACTCCCCACTGACAAGTGAAAGACGAGGCGACCAGTACGATTGTGATCACCAGCGCGTAGGGCACGTCGAGGTGGATCGGCTCCCCGGTGGATGCCAGATCCGGCGGCCACGGGCCGTCATGCTCCGCCTTCACCGTGAAAAACATCGCGAATAGACCGGCGAAGAACATCAGCTCGCTAGACAGCCAGACGATCGTGCCCACGCTGACCATGTTGGGCCGGTTCAGCGAGTGCACCCGTTGGCTAATGGAGGGCGCAGCCAGGCTGGACGAGGGGGTCACGCTAAGCATTATGACGAACGGTCTCGGCCGCGCCGGGACCGGGGCCGATGGGTGCCGCGAAGAGTGACGAGGCTAACGCGGTCTGCTCTCCGAACGGCGGTATACAAGGTCGTATCGTGACACACAGAGTCACGGCACGCGAGCCGGCCGTTGTGTGCGACAGTGCCCGTATACGATTGGCAAGCCATCCGACCCGCTGATGCCGCGTGGTGCACCCGGGCACCTGCGAGGCCGTCCGGGGACACCCGACACCGAGGACCTCGACCAAATCCATGAACTCCTCGAGCGAGACCACCACCGTGCTCGTTTTCAGTCACCGGCCAGAGGTGCGCGAAGCCATCATCAACGCTGTTGGACGGCGCCCTGCAGCGGACGTCGGCCGGGTGACCTATATCGAGGCCGCGACCATCGCTGAGGTGCTGACCGAGGTCGACGCGGGACGGGTGGATCTGGCGATTCTTGATGGTGAGGCGCAACCGACGGGTGGGATGGGTATTTCCCGGCAGCTCAAGAACGAGATCAGGCACTGTCCGCCGGTGATCATCGCCGTACGGCGCAGGGATGACCGCTGGTTGGCAGTGTGGTCGCAGGCCGACGCGGTGATCGTCCATCCGCTGGATCCATTGACCGCGGCCGAGACGGTGGCCGAGGTGCTTCGCAGCCGCCGGCCGCAGGCAGCGAACGGCTGAGGCGGGCAGCATGGTGGCGCCGACCCGGTCCCGCAGTTGGCCAGCACTGCTCGGCCAACTGATCGCCGGCACAGATCTCGATGCTCACGACGCCACGTGGGCGATGGACGAAGTCATGTCAGGTCTGGCCACGCCGGCGCAGTTGGCCGCGTTCGTAGTAGCGCTGCGGATCAAGGGCGAGACTCCGGCGGAGATAGCCGGTCTGGCCGACGGCATGCTGTCGCATTCGCACCGGGTGAACGTCGCACAGCGGGCAGTCGATGTGGTCGGCACCGGGGGCGACCAAGCGCAGACGGTGAATATCTCAACTATGGCCGCGCTGGTGACCGCCGCTGCCGGTGCACCGGTGATCAAGCACGGCAACCGCGCGGCCTCATCACAGTGCGGCGCTGCCGACGTGCTCGAGGCGCTCGGCGTGGCGATTGATCTAGGCCCGGATCAGGTAGCACGGTGCGTCGCCGAGGCGGGGATCGGATTTTGCTTCGCACCGCTTTACCACCCCGCGATGCGGCACGCGGCCACGGTTCGTCGGGAAATCGGCGTCCCGACTGCCTTCAACTTTCTCGGGCCACTGATCAACCCGGCGCAGCCGGGCGCGGCTCTGGTGGGGTGCGCGGATCTTCGGATGGCGCCGGTAATGGCCCAGGTGCTTGCCGATCGTGGAGTAACCGCCCTCGTGGTCCGCGGCGACGACGGGCTCGACGAGATCACCACCGCGACGACTACCTCGGTGTGGGTGGTCGACGGCGGCGCGGTACGGCGTGATCAGTTGGACCCCATTGCGCTGGGCGTACCGGTGGCTGGCGCCTCGGACCTGCGCGGTGGCGATGCTGCGGCCAATGCAGATGCCGTGCGGCGTGTGCTGGCCGGCGATCCCGGACCGGTGCGAGACGCCGTGCTGCTCAACGCTGGTGCGGCGCTTGTCGCGCACCGAGGTTCGGTCGGTGATCTGGTAGCTGATGTCCGTGAGATGGTCCAGCGCGCCACCGAGGCCATTGACTCCGGCGCTACGGCCGCGATGTTGGAGCGCTGGACGACGCTGACCGCCGCGCTGTCCGCCGCTGTTCGCTGATCGGCGCCGGCAGGCATGCCGCGCTGTCACGGACCGTGCCGAGGACCCCCGAGGAATATAACGCACTGTAACGAACGTCGGCGAAATCGCACGGTTGGGCGGCTTACTGGCGCCTTCGGAGTGAAGATCCGCGCCGATGTGCCCCGGGGCCCGTTAGGTGGCATGCGGGGGGACCTCTCCCGTTTGCAGTCACGCCGCCGGACGTGATGGTCCGAGAATAGGAGATGGCCGCGGGTGGTGTCCCATCGTCGCAACTGCGTGCTTCGGAGCGTGGCGGCTGGCGTGGCCTTCGCTGCCGTGCTGAGCATGCCACCAGCACTTGCAGCTGCCGATCCGGCCCCCGGCCCCGCGCCCGATCCTGGCAGCGCCGTTGTGCAGGCTCGAGCGTTGAGCCGTCAAGCTGAAGTGATCACCGAGCAGTGGAAGCTGGCCACCGACCGGCTGGAGGCCCGTCGAGCCGATGCGGACCGAGCGCATAGCGACGCAGCGGGCGCCACGGCTATCGCCGATCAGGCCCGCGCGGCTCAAAGCTCATTCCGTGCGCAGGTGGATAGGCTGACCAGCGCCAGCTTCGAGGGTGTCCGCATCAGCAGCCTGACCGCAATGCTGATCAGCGACTCGCCACAGCAGTTTATGGACCAGATGTCCGCCTTGGACGTGCTGGCGGCGAGTAACAGGGCAGCGATGGACAAGCTCGCAGCCGCCGTAGCCCGCACCGAGCAGGCCAAGCTTGGTGCCACCGACGCCGAGACACGTGCGGCCGTCGCGGAACTCGACGCCGCTCGGATAGCGGGTGACGTCGCCCAGGCCCGGCTTGAAATGGGTCGCCAGATCAATCTGGTACAGGAGCGCCTCGGCAAGCTCACCGCGGAGGAGTTTTCCCACTACGCCGCCGAAGGATTCACCGACTACCCGCTCGACATAGTGGGTGACACCATCGGGATCAGGGCCCTTCGGGTTGCCCTCACCCGGCAAGGAGCACCGTATATCTGGGGCGCGGAGGGGCCGGCCACCTTCGATTGCTCAGGTTTGGTGATGTGGGCCTACCGTCAGGTCGGCGTTAGCCTGCCGCGGGTGGCTTACGACCAATCCAGAGTGGGCGCCCCGGTGGTCTCGGGTTTGTTACCAGGAGACCTCATCGCGCTGTACTCGCCGGTAAGCCACATCGGTATCTATGTGGGCAATGGGCTCTACCTCAACGCGCCGCAGAGCGGCGACGTCGTCAAAGTCTCCAGAGTCCCATGGCGGGACGTCACGGCTATCCGCCGGATTGGTTGATAGCGCCATCCGGACACCGGAACAAAAGGTGCGACCGGTACCTCGGGCCAGTGCGTCATCCGGCATTGTCAGGGTCGTCTTCTACCGTCAGTAGGACTAGATCACGACAGAGACGGAGCCCGACATGATCGTGGATTGCGACCGGTGCCAGGTGCGCGGCCTTGCCTGCCAGGACTGCGTCATCACCGTGCTGCTCGGAGCTCCACCGTGCAGCCTGGAGTTGGACGGCACTGAGCGGCTAGCCCTGGACACTTTGGCCGAGGCTGGCATGGTGCCTCACCTGCAGCTGGTGGATCCGGACAGAAATGGCCAAACGACGGGGGAGGCTCCCCGTGTTCGGAGTCACCTGCGCGATAGCGCCGAGCGGTCCGCAACTGACTGTGAACGGTCCAGACGACACGTTAGCTGATCGGCCGCGCTGAATACCGCGCTGGCCACGGAGACGCCCATCGTGCCCAGCGGCCGCTCTGCCCCATACCTCGCTCGCCGATGGTGACAACGTTGGTGACCTTTCGTAATCTTCCCGAGACTCTGCGGTAGGTGCCGTCCGACCTGGACGGCACGGTAGGCGGTCTACGAGAGGAGATAGCCGCGTCGTGTCGCCGCATCATCGGAAGCGCGGTGTAGGCAAGCGCGGTGTTGTCAAGCGCAGCGTCTCGGCTGTGATGACCACCGCAGCCGTGGCTGCGCTGGTGGCTCTGGCGCCCACCTCAGCCACGGCCGACCCCGCGGTTCCCGGAGATGCCGCGCAGCAGCTTGCGGAGCTGAACCGGCAGGCCGAGGTGTTGACAGAAAGGTGGCATTACGCCCGCGACCAGTTGAGCGCCCGCCGTGCCGACCTCGAACAGGCCAGAGCGGACGCCACCGCGGCTCAGGCTGCCGCAGATCGCGCCAAGGCGGTCCAGGGCCAGTACCGCGGTCAAGTCGACCTGCTAACCAAAGCCTCATTTCAGGGTGCGCGACTTAACCGGCTGTCCGCTCTACTGGTCAGTGACTCCCCCCAGGATTTCCTGGACCAGATGTCGGCGCTGGATATGCTGGCGACGGATAACAAGCAGGCGTTAGACCGGCTCACCGGCGCCGTCGCGCAAACCCAGCATGCGGAGCACTCGACGAGCGACGCAGCGACGCGGGCGGCTCAAGCTGAACGAGATGCTGCCCGGCTCGAAGGCGATCTCACCCGTTCCCGGGTCGAGATGGACCGCCAGATTCAGGTCGTCACGAAACGCCTCGCGGAGCTTACCCGGCAAGAGCGCGCCGTTTACCTCTTCGGCGGCAACATCCACTTTCCGATCAACCTGGTCGGCACCGGTACAGCGGTCCAAGCGGCGCGGATAGCGCTGACCAAGCAAGGCTCGGCCTACGTCTGGGGCGGCGACGGCCCGATCACATTCGACTGCTCGGGACTGGTGAAGTGGGCGTTCGAGCAGGCGGGGATGCCCGGTTTGCCGCACTCCGCCGAGGAGCAGGCCCGGATGGGTCGTAGCGTCGGGCGTTCCGATCTACAGCCGGGCGATCTCATCGCGCTCTATTCCCCGATCAGCCACATCGGCATCTACGTCGGGGACGGGCTCTATGTGAACGCACCGCAAAGCGGTGACGTCGTGAAGGTTGTCCCGGTGCCGTGGAGGCAGGTCACCGCGATGAGCCGGATCGGCTGACCCACCAGCTGCATACCGCGCGCGACCTCACCGCTACTCTCCGGCTGGTGCCACGGATCCTGCTGGTGAGCAACGACTTTCCGCCCCGACCCGGTGGGATCCAGGCGTACCTGCACCAACTGGTGATGGCGTTGCCCGAGGGCGAGATCGCCGTCTACGCACCGGACTGGCCCGACGCGGCGGCTTTCGATGCACGCTTGCCCTTTCCGGTTTTCCGGCATCACGGACCGCTCATGATTCCCACGCCCGCGGTACTTCGGCGAGCCGCCGGGCTACTGCGGGAGTTGCACTGCGAGACCGCGTGGTTCGGCGCAGCAGCCCCGCTGGCCCTACTGGGACCGGGACTGCGTCGCGCCGGAGCGCAACGAGTGGTGGCTAGCAGTCACGGACACGAGGTGGGCTGGTCGATGGTTCCCCCCGGCCGGATGGCACTTCGCCGGATCGGCGCGGACGCCGACGTGGTGACGGCCGTGAGCCAGTACACCCGTCGCCGGGTTGCGTCGGCGTTCGGTCCCCGGGCTGCCCTCGAGATCCTGTCGCCGGGCGTGGACTGCACAACGTTTCACCCGGACCCCGGGGCGCGCGCGGAGATCCGACGACGCCATCGGCTGGGCGACGCCCCGGTCGTGCTGTGCGTGTCCCGGCTGGTGGCTCGCAAGGGGCAAGACATGCTGGTGCGGGCATTGCCTGCAATCCGCCGCCAGGTCCCGGGGGCCGTGCTGCTGCTCGTCGGAGACGGACCCCGGCGACCAGCCTTGCACCGGCTGGCGGAGTCGAGCGGTGTTTCTGACGCCGTGGTGTGCACCGGAGCGGTGTCGTGGACTGACTTGCCCGCGTACTACGCCGCTGGCGACGTCTTCGCTATGCCCTGCCGGACGCGTGGTCACGGGCTAGATGTTGAGGGGTTCGGTCTGGTGTTCCTCGAGGCATCGGCTACCGGTTTGCCACTGGTGGTTGGCAACGCCGGCGGGGCGGCGGAGACCGTCCGGGTAGGCGACACCGGTGAGTTGGTCAACGGCCGTGACGTAGCGGCGGTAACTCGAACCGTAGCGACCCTGCTTGCCGATCCCGAGGCGGCCGCGGCGATGGGTCGCCGCGGACGGCGCTGGATGCTGCAGAGCTGGGACTGGGGTTGCCGCCAGCAGCAGTTGCAGCAGCTGCTGCTGGGCGGCTAGGCGTAAAGCGCCTCGATCTCGGCGGCGAACTCCTTGGCCACTACGGCACGCTTGACCTTCAGACTCGGCGTGAGTTGGCCACCGGCCTCAGTGAAGTCATCTGGCAGGACGCGGAATTTGCGGATCGCCTCGGCCCGGGAAACGGTCTTGTTCGCATCGTCGACCGCGCGCTGCACCTCGGCGCGCAGATCTGGGTCATCAACCAGGTCTGCGACCGAGCTACCGGGCTGCTTGTGGTGCTCGGCGCACCAAGCTGGGAGGGTCTCGGCATCGAGGGTGATCAGCGCGGTGATAAAGCGCTGCTTGTCGCCCAGCACCATGCATTGGCTGATCAGGCGATGGGCCCGGATTCGATCCTCCAACGCTGCCGGGGAGACGTTCTTGCCTGCCGCCGTGACGATGATCTCCTTTTTGCGACCGGTGATCCGTAGGAAGCCGTCCTGATCCAGCTCCCCGAGGTCGCCGGTGTGGAACCAGCCGTCGCTGAGAGCTTCCTGAGTCTCCTGATCGTTGTGCCAATACCGGCGCAACACACCGGGGCCTTTGATCAGCACCTCGCCGTCGTCAGCGATCCTGATCGTGACGCCAGGCAATGGCCGACCCACGGTGCCGATCTTGACGTGTTTCTCGGTGTTTAGCGCGGCGGGCGCGCTGGTCTCAGTCAACCCGTAGCCTTCCAATACCGGCACGCCGACACCGCGGAAGAAGTGTCCGAGTCGCTCGCCCAGGGGGGCGCCACCGGAGACGGCTGCCAGGCACCGGCCGCCAAGCACAACCCGGAGCTTGGCGTAGACTAGCTGGTCAAATAAGGCGTGCTTGGCGCGCAAGGCCAGCCCAGCTCCGCCGGCTTCCTGGGCTCGGCTCCATTCAACTGCGGTCGCAGCGGCGATGTCGAAAATGCGGCCCTTGCCGTCGGCATATGCCTTCTGCCTCGCCGAGTTGTAAACCTTTTCGAAAACTCGAGGCACCGCCAGCACAAATGTGGGTCGGAAATCGGCCAACTCGGCGACCAGGTTCTTCACATCCGGGGTGTGGCCGAGGGTGATCCGGGCGTACACACAGCAGCACTGGATGATCCGGGCGAACACGTGTGCCAGCGGAAGGAACAGCAGCAGTGAGTTCTCCGCTTGCATCAAACCGGTGAACTCTGACACCGCGGACCGGGCAATGGCGAGCAGGTTGCGATGAGTGATTTCGCAGCCCTTGGGTCGGCCGGTCGTCCCTGAGGTGTAGATCAGTGTCGCCATATCTTCGGCGCCCACCATGGTGGCGCGTTCGCGCACAGCGGTATCGCTGATCTCAGCGCCCAGCGTGGTGAGCTGGTCGATCGCTGCAGCCGGCTTGCCAGTGCCCGCCGTCTGGTCGATCTGCCACACCAGAGCCGGTCCACCCAATCGATCGATCAAACCCTGGATCATCTCGCGGTGACCAGGGCTTTCGACCACGACCGCTTTGGCGCCCGAATCGGAAAAAATCCACTCCACCTGCTCGGCCGAAGATGTCTCATAGATCGGCACCGTGGATGCCCCGGTCGCCCAGATCGCGTAGTCCAGCAGTGTCCACTCGTAACGAGTCTTGGACATCAGCGCGATTCGATCCCCGCGCTCGATGCCCGCTGCAATGAGACCTTTGGCCACGGCGGTCACTTGATCGGCGAATTCCCGCGCCGTGACGTCTATCCAGCCGCCGTCGATCCGGCGGCGGAAGCTGACGCTGCCGGCGAAGCGCTCGGCATTCGCCCACACCGCATCGGTGAGGTTCTCCTCGTCATCCACCGTAGTGGTGGCGGGCACCGTGAACTCCCGCACGGGTACCTCCGAAGCTCGGCTTTGCCCAGTACTACTCCGCAACGTATCGCGCCATACCAGCGCCGGGTAGCCTGCCTGATCGTGCGGGTCCACGTGGTGTCCGACGTGCACGGTAACTCGGATGCGCTGGCCAAGGCGGGCGCGGGCGCCGATGCACTGCTGGTGCTCGGAGACCTGATCGACTTCGTGAACTACCACGACCACTCCGCTGGGATTCTCGGCTCGGTGTTCGGACCTGGTGCGGTAAGCCGGTTCGCGAAACTGCGCTCCGGCGGAGCACCGGGCGAGGCGTACGCGTTCGTGCGGCAGCTCTGGAGCCAGATCCCGGATTCCCGCGATGTCGTCCGTGAGGCCATCGTCGAGCAGTATCAGCAGTTGTTCGCGGTACTGCCCATCCCGGCGTACGTCACCCCCGGCAATGTGGACCTGCCCGAGCTGTGGCCGCGGTTCGCACGCTCGGGACTACATCTGCTCGACGGGCAGACCGTCGAAATCGGCGGTCTGCGATGCGGTTTCGTGGGCGGAGGTCTATTACCGGACGGCGTCTCCCCGCGCCGCGACCCGGTCTTTCGCTCGTACCTGCGTACTCCGCAGCAGTACGCGGAGGCGGTCGCTGCGCTCGGGCGGGTGGACATGCTGTGCAGCCATATCCCGCCTGCGGTTCCTGAGCTGCTCTACGACGTGCAGGCCCGACGGCCCGAGCTCGGCTCCGAGCAGCTGCTGAGGGTGATATATCGAGACCGGCCGCGGATCGCCGTGTTCGGGCACGTGCATCAGCCGCTGGCTCCGCGGGTCCGGGTGGGGCGGACCGAATGCATCAATGTCGGGCATTTCCAGCGGACTGGGTCGCCGCACGTGTTGCGATGGTGACCACTCGGGGTGGCGACGTGCCGGGTAACCTGCGCCGCATGTCCGACCATTCAACCCAGTCCATCGTCATCAACGCCGATCCTCAGGAGATCATGGACGTGATTGCTGATTTCCCCGCCTACCCGCAATGGGCGTTGGCAGTGAAGAAGGCCGAGGTCGTGATTCCGGGCGCCGACGATCGTGCGGAGCGGGTCCGATTCTCGCTGGACGCCGGCCTGGTGAAGGACGAGTACGTGCTTGATTACGTGTGGTCCTTCGACGGGCTCACAGTTGCCTGGGAACTGGTCGAGGGCCAGCTGCAGAAGGCTCAGCACGGCTCTTATGTGCTGCAACCCGTCGGCGCGGCGACCAACGTGACCTACAGCCTCACAGTCGATCTCGCGATTCCCATGATCGGAATGATCAAGCGCAAGGCCGAGAAGGTCATCATGGACACCGCGCTGAAGGAGCTCAAGCGCCGGGTTGAGGCGTGAACCGGGGGTGCCGAGGGCTAAAGCTGCGCTCCATTGTCGGGTCCTTCCGGTGCCGCGTCGGGCCGCAGGCCGATCACCAGCCAGCCGACCCCGGCGGTGATGGCGAGCAGGCCCAGCGGTGTTGCCACCCGCGCACCGAGATCCATCACATTCGGTAACGCTAGCATCAGCACGCCGACGGTGATCGTGAGCGCGCCGCCTACCGTGCGGGCCCGCGGTACCGGAAGTGGTGCCGGTTCCGGCGGCTCGAAATGGTCCTCATCTGCGTCGCTCGCTAGCCAGCGAGGTTCCTCCGGCTCCGTGAAGGGCAACTTCAAGACACCACTCTCCGTGCTCAAGGTGGGTTCGCTGCGGGCCTGACGGTACCGGGTTTGGCGCGCACTGAATGCTGTATCGAACCCGCGTGCTGGAAAGCTGCGTACGTCAGGGTGCGGCGCGGCCGTTGTGCCCCGGATACCGTGCTCCGTACGCTGGTTGGCGACGCGGCCCGCGAGGGCAAGGGAAGGATCGGTTGGCGGTGTTCTACTGGCTTCTCAAATACGTGCTGCTCGGCCCGTTAATGCGGTTGACCTGCCACCCGAAGGTTCAGGGTGCCGAGCACATCCCCGATCGCGGTGGTGCCATTCTGGCCAGCAATCACCTCGCCGTCGCTGACTCCTTCTTTCTGCCGTTAATGATCCGTCGCCGGGTGACGTTTCTCGCCAAACGAGAATACTTCACCACTCCTGGAGTGCGGGGATGGTTCAAGCGGCAGTTCTTTAGCGCGGCCGGTCAGGTGCCCATTGACCGCTCCAGTGCGTCGGCCGCTCAGGCGGCTTTGGACACCGGAGTGCGGTTGTTAGCTGATGGCAAGCTGCTCGGTATCTATCCAGAAGGAACTCGCTCTCCGGACGGCCGGTTGTACAAAGGCAAGACAGGCGTCGCGCGGATGGCGCTGGAGGCCGGTGTCCCGGTGATCCCGGTGGTGATGGTCGGCACGGACAAAGTCAGCCCTATCGGCAAAAAAATGTGGCGACCGCATCCCGTACAAATACGCTTCGGTGCACCGCTGGATTTCTCTCGCTACGCGGGCCTGGCCGGTGACCGATTTGTCGAACGATCCATGGTCGACGAGATCATGTACTGCTTGATGGAGCTGTCCGGACAAGAATACGTCGACCGGTACGCGACGTCGATCAAAGACCGCGAGCCGCCTCCGCCGCAGCTGACACTGAAGGCGTCCTGACGGGCCAGCTGACACTTAGCCGATCTGGCGGTCGGCGGGACGCACAGGGCTGCGAAGGTCGCGGTTGAGGACGTCGCAATGTGTCAGTTGCTCGCCGCTAGTGATAGCCGCTATCGGAGTGAGAACGACAGCGCCAGCGATCAAGGCTAGCGCCAGGCCGCTCCAATCGCCGAATAGTTCGCCGACGCGTCGGTTGAGGAGAACATAGCCCGAGCGGGCCAAGCAGTTCCAGGCTTGAGCGACACCGATCGGGATTCTGGAAATCGCGCGGAAGTAGGTCAAGAAGAAGTCCTTCGCCACTGCAGATACCAACTGCAAGCTGTTGATTCGGATGAGGAGCAGCCCGGCCGCGCCAACCACGCTGTGCTGCGCGCACGCGGCATTGCCAATCCGGACCCCACTCCCCGACCAAGGGGCAGGCGGTTGCTCAGATGGGCCGCGCGCCTCGCCCTGTGCTTCGGTGCCGCCACGTCTACGAGCAGTGCCAGCTGGTGCACAAGCTGCTCGCCGTAGCGGCCAGCAAGCCCTCCATCGCTGTCCACGACGGTCACCGGCCGCACATGCATCACCGCTCCCTAGACGACCTGGTCTCTCGGGTGTAAGCCATCACCGCCGCAGGGCTTGCATACGTGACCTGCTTCGCCGCCAGCAACCGGCTCGGTCGCTGCGCCCGTGTTGGCTGCACCACCGCCTTTGTCGACACCTCGCGCAACGGCCGCCGTCGGTACTGCACGCTTCGCTACCCCAACACCGCCGCAGTGCAGCGTCACCGCAGCCGCTAACTCGGCTCGGCTGGCAGGGCGAGAGCGCCATGACATTTCCAGCTGGCGCCGTTCGACTCATCCGGATCGGGGGGTGTACCGAAGGACCATTACAATTGTGTTTTCCAATTCAGAGGGTGAGGGTCGGGGAACGTGCGGTTCTTCTACGACTGCATCATGGAGTTTTCCGGCCTGCGCTAACGTCGTCAGACCCGGTCTGATCTGCCTTTTTCCCGTTTGGCAGCGTTGGCCACCGTTAACCCTCTGCGGACGTCTTGCGGACAAGCTGCGGACAGACAGAGATCATCCGCATTGTCCCCTATGGACGTTGTGATCATCTACACGGACGCTGTGGATC
>JAVXWL010000139.1:0-16993 GCA_032230565.1 Pseudonocardiales bacterium
TACGATCCGAACGCGACGTCGTATAACACCGAGATCGACGACGTCCGGCAGTTCAACCCAGACGCAGTCGCGGTGATCGGCTTTGACGAGTCGAAGAAGATCCTGACCCGGATGAGCGAGGTACGCATCGGGCCGGGACAGAAATTGGTTTATGGCACCGACGGCAACATGGGCAACGCGCTGGGCATGGGGCTGCCGCCGGGCTTGCTCAACGGCATGAAGGGCACCGCTCCGTTGAGCAAGCTGTCACCTGCTTTCGAGCAACGGCTTCGGGCCGACGATCCCAGAGTGATCGACACCAACTACGCCGGTGAAGCCTACGACGCCGTCGTCACCGTCGCGTTGGCTGCCGAGCGGGCGAAGTCGACCAAGGGGGTCGATATCGCCTCGGAGATCAACGAGATCACCAAGGACGGTGAGAAATGCACCACCTTCCGGCAGTGCCGAGACATCATCGACAGCGGTGGTAATCCTGACTACGACGGTGTCACCGGCACCCTGGACTTCACCGCCGCCGGCGAGCGCGCCGTGGGCTCCTACGGAATCCTGAAATTCAACGCCCAAAACAGGATCGACGACGCCGCGATCCAGTACCGCGTAGTGGGCCACTGACGAGGGTGACACCGCATCCAGCGGCTCAGTGGGGTTCCGGAGTGTCGAATAACCCCACTCAGATCGCTGAATGCGGTATGACGGCGCGGGAACCGGCTAGGGTCCCTAGGTAGAGTTCGATTACTTTCGGGTCCTTCATCAGGGCAGGGCCGGTATTGGTGTAGGCGTTGCGGCCCTGGTCAAGAACGTAACCTCGGTCGCAAACCTGCAGGCAGCGCCGGGCGTTCTGCTCGACCATCACGATCGACACGCCGGCTGCATTGATCTTCTTGCAGCGTACGAACACTTCGTCGGCGAACATCGGTGACAATCCGGCGGAGGGCTCGTCGAGCAGCAAGACTGCGGGTTCCATCATCAGCGCCCGGCCCATCGCGACCATCTGCCGCTCGCCGCCGGACAGCGCTACAGCCTTGGTCTTGCGCCGCTCACCAAGCAGCGGGAACAGCGAGCACACCGCGTCGAATCTCGTGCTGAAGCTGCGCGGCCGCAGGTAGACACCCATTTGCATGTTCTCCTCGATGGTCAGCGAGGCGAACACGTTGTTGTTTTGCGGCACGTAGCCGACACCCTTGGTGACCAGCGTGTGCGCTTTGGCGGCGGTGATGTCGACGTCGCGCAGCGTGACCGCGCCTTCGCGCACCGGGATGAGCCCGAACATCGCCTTGAGCAGTGTTGACTTGCCGGCACCGTTGGGCCCGATGATGCCAACGATCTCGCCCTCGCGGAGGTAAAAATTGCACCCCCGCAAGATGTTCACCCCCGGCAGATAGCCGACCACCAGGTCGTCGGTCCGCAGCAGCGCGCCTCGGGCCAGCTCGCGGTGGCGCTGCGGGGTCGCGGCCAGCTCGGCGGGCGAGGGCCCAACACCGATCGATCCCTCGGTTGAGGCGGTCACGCCGACAGATCCTGACCGCGACCGATGGCCGCCTCTAGTTCGCTTTCGATCTCAGCTACAAGCATCGCCGTCTGGCCTACCGGGTTGCCGTCGGCGTCGAACTCCAGTACCTGGTCATGGTGCGAGCCCAGGTAAGCGTCGACGACCGCCCTATTAGACGACAATGCCTCGGACCGGCCCTCGGCGATCACCCGGCCCTGGGCCATCACCACCACCCAGTCACTGACCTCGCGGATGACGTCCATGTCGTGCTCCACGAACACCACGGTCATACCGTCATCGCGCAGCGACTTGACGTGTTGCAGGAGACTCTCGGTAAGCGCGGGATTCACCCCGGCCATCGGCTCGTCAAGCATCACGACGGTCGGGTCCATCATCAAGGCCCTGGCCATTTCCAGCAACTTGCGCTGGCCACCGGACAAGCAGCCAGCGAGATCGTGGGCTTTGGCATCCAGCTGAAACCGGCTGAGCAGCTCCATCGCCTTGCACGTGTTGGCCTGCTCCTGGCGTCTCCAGGAACCGATCAGGGCGCCGACAAACCGCTCCCCGGTCTGCTTTGGGGCGGCCAGGCGCATGTTATCCAGCACAGTGAGCTTGGCGAGCGCCTTGGTGAGCTGGAACGTGCGCACCACCCCGCGGCGAGCCACCTGGTGCGGGGCGAGCCGGGACAGCGGCATCCCGTCGAAGGTCCAGCGACCAGTGTCGGGCCGGTCGAAACCGGTGAGCAGGTTGAACAGGGTGGTCTTGCCTGCACCATTCGGACCGATCAGGCCGGTGATCCAGCCCCGTTGGAATTCAAGGTGAGCCACGTCGACAGCCCGCACACCGCCGAATGAGCGGGTGATCGAATCGATCACGAGCACCGAGTCAGGCTTGCGGGCACCCGGCTTCGCGGGCACCTCGGCTGGCAGCTCAACGCGCATCGAGCAGCACCTCACTCCGCTTACCGAAGATGCCCTGCGGTCGGAACGCCATCAGCACCGCCAGAGCCATCCCCACCAGAACGAACCGGATAGCGCCGACATCCTGATTATCGATGAAGGAGATCAATGGGTTACTACCCGCGGTGGCCTGGCGCAGAAAATTATCGGTGATCGAGAGCACAAACCAGAAGATCATCGAGCCGATGACCGGACCGAACACCCGACCGGCACCGCCGATGATGAGAGCCGCGTAGGCGAAAAAGGTTTGCGGCGGCGAGTAGAAGTCCGGCGTGAGCGACTGTGTGGTCAGCGCAAAGACGATGCCGCCGACCGCGCCGAAGACCCCGCCCAATACCAGCGCCTGCATCTTGTAGGAAAAGACATTCTTACCCAATGCACGGACGGCATCCTCGTCCTCCCGGATCGCCTTGAGCACCCGGCCCCACGGGCTGCGGACCAGCAGGAGCACCAGGGTCAGCGACAGGCCCACGACAGCCCAGCCCACACAGATCGCCCACAGGTCCTGGCCTAGGAAACGCACTCCGTAAAAATCATAGAAACGACCGTTGTCGAAAGGGCTGAGCTGACGGAAGCTGCCGCCGTAGCCGGTAAGACCCTGCGTGCCACCGGAGAAATCGGTCATCGAGGTCGACCGGGTGATCAGCCGCAGGATCTCCGCAGCCGCGATCGTGACGATCGCCAGATAGTCCGCGCGTAGCCTCAGCGTCGGGATTCCGAGCAACAGCGCGAGGACTACCCCGGCAACGACGCCCACCAGCACTCCCGACCACAGCGGCAGACCGAAATACAACACCGCGATGCCCATTCCGTACCCGCCGACCAACGCGAAGCCGATCTGACCGAAATTGAGCAGTCCGCAGTAGCCGAAGTGGACGTTCAGGCCGACCGCGAGCAACGCGAAAAAAATCGCCGACGGGCCGACCAGAGCCGCGACGCCGTTGGCGAGCAGACTTGCGACGTCGATCATCTGCTCACCCGATCCGCGCCCGGCTGCCGAGCAATCCCTGCGGTCTGATCACCAGGATGACGATGAGGACAGCGAGCCCACCCAGGTACTTGAGGTCGACCGGAATGACCTGTGCGGATGCCTGCACCAGCACTCCCACGACCAGGCAGCCCAGCAGCGCGCCGTAGGCGGTGCCCAGCCCACCGAGGATCACTCCGGCGAACATCAGCAGCAGGAGGCTGAAGCCCATCTCGTACTGCACCGTGCCACCCAACTCGGACAGCCCGAACAACACGCCACCCAACGCGGCCAGTGCGCCGGCCAACATCCACACCAGCAGCACGACCCGCTCGACGTTGATGCCCGATGAGGCGGCCAGATCCCGGTTGTCGGCCACCGCCCGCATGGCCTTACCGATCCTCGTCCGTTGCAGCAGCAGGGCGACCCCGACCAGCACCGCCAGGCTGATCACGATCGTGGCGAGATCCTTATCAGTAATGCTGATGAACCCGTAGTTGCGTTCCACCTGGCTGGTGTAATCGGCGAACGACTCCGACCGGCCGCCGAAGTAGATAAGCACCACATAACGCAGCACCAGCGCCAGCCCGATGGAGATCACCAGCTGGGCGATAAGTCCGGCCCGGCGACGCCGCATCGGCCGCCAGATAGCCAGGTCAGTGGCTGCGCCCAGAACGGCCCCGGCCACGATGGCCAGCAAGGTAGCCCAGATCAGCTGCAGCCCGAAAGGCACGTTCAGCGTCCAGGCCAGCACGGCTCCGATCGTGACCAGCTCGCCGTGCGCGAAGTTGGTCAGCCCGGTCGTCCCGAAGATCAGCGACAGGCCAACCCCGGTGATGCCGATGACCAGGCCGAACCGGATGCCGTCGACCAGCACCCGCAGGACCGTGGCGCTCGCCGATGTCTGCAGCCCGGCACGCTGCGCGCCGAAGCGGAACACGACCAGCGACAACGTTCCCGGCGCCACATCGCGGACCACCTCGCCCTGCAGCACGGTGACGCCCGGCGGCAGGGACTGTCGATCGATCCGGAAGGTGTACTGACCTTCAGTGGGTACGGTCAGTTCCCAGCGACCACTGGTGTCCGACGTCGTCACGGCGACCTGCCGTCCGCTGGCATCCAGCGCCTGCACCCGGACGCCGGCCAGCAACGTGCCGTCGACGTTGCGCAACGTGCCGCTCACCGGCAGACCCGCCTGCTCGGGTGGAGCTGGCTGCGATGATGTGCCGTGCGGGGGTTGCTGGGTGGCCAGTGCCGGAACGGCCAGCGCGAGCAGGGCGGCGATCGCAATCAGGGCGACGATCAGCGCGCGCAGCAGACCGGCAACCGGCCGGGTAAGGCCGAATTTCTCTGGCCTTACCCCGTCCGGCGACCTGACAGGCCCTGCTGGTCGCACGGCGGTGCTCCTCCTCCACGGGATAGACGTCGGCCCACGGTGGGTGCAGCCACCGCCAGCCGGGCAAGTGCCCATAGTGAGCTATTGGCAGTGCACCCTAGCCAGCAGGTCCGCCACGAGTCCGATGCGCGCAGCCGGGCCAGCTGGAGGACGGTCGCGCAGTAGGCGGGTTAGTCGGGCCGTGCAGATCGGACGTTGCTGGTCAGGACAGTGCTACGCCATCGGAACCTTCTCCGGCATGCTCCACATCGAGGCCGCGATCGAGCCGAGGGTGTCGGCGAGCACGGCGCTGGCCCCGCCGTGCAGCCCGAAGTACTGGCGGTTGTGCGCTACCGACATGGTCCGCACCACCCGCTCCGGCTCCCATTCGGTGATCTTGATTTCCATCCGCTCGGTGAGCTGTTCGCCAGCCCAACGGGCCATCAGCTCGGTGACGGCCGGATCGACCTCAAACGGGACGCCGAACGTGGTCACGCGGAACCTTCTAGGCCGAGAATCTCGCCACTCTAGGTGCTGGCCCAGCCGGCTGTCGGTGCTGCGGCCTAGACTCGCGGGCCGTGACGGTTACTCCACCGCGGCTACTTCTACTCGATGGCCACTCGCTGGCCTACCGGGCGTTCTTCGCGCTGCCCGCCGAGAATTTCCGCACCACGACGGGGCAGACGACCAACGCGGTGTACGGCTTCACCTCGATGCTGATCAACCTGCTGCGCGACGAGCAGCCCAGTCACGTCGCCGCAGCGTTCGACATCTCCCGCAAGACCTTCCGCGCGGAGGCGTACGCCCCATACAAGGCCAACCGCAGCACCACACCGGACGAGTTCCGCGGTCAAGTCTCGCTGATCCACGACGTACTGGGCACCCTGCGGATCCCGGTACTCACCAAGGAAAACTACGAAGCCGACGACGTCATCGCGACCCTGGTCACCCGGGCCGAAGCGGCGGGTTTCCAGGTACTGATCTGCACCGGGGATCGAGACGCGTTGCAGTTGGTCAGTGACCGGGTGACCGTCCTTTACCCACGCAAGGGCGTCTCGGACCTGACCCGGTTCACGCCTGACGAGGTCGCCGAACGCTACGGCTTGACGCCGTCGCAATACCCGGATTTCGCGGCACTGCGCGGCGACCCCTCGGACAATCTGCCTGGCATCCCAGGGGTGGGAGACAAGACCGCGGCGAAGTGGGTGCGTGAGTTCGGTTCGTTGGACGCTTTGATCGATCGAGTGGACGAGGTCAAGGGCAAGGCCGGCGACGCGCTGCGCGCGAACCTGGCCTCGGTTCTGCTCAACCGCCGGCTCACCGAGCTGGTCCGGAACGTCGATCTACCTGACCAACCCGCCGATCTGGTGCTGCAACCGTGGGATCGCGACGCGGTGCACCGGCTGTTCGACGAGCTGGAGTTCCGGGTGCTGCGGGACCGGCTGTTCGCCACGTTGAGTGCGCCCGAGCCGGAAGCTGAGGAGGGTTTCCAAGCCCGGGGCGAGATGATCGAGGCCGGTGCGGTGGCCTCCTGGCTGGATGCGCACGCCCGGGACGGGCAGCGCACCGGACTGGCCTTCCGCGGCAGCTGGGCGCGAGGCGCCGGGGATCTGGAAAACCTGGCCTTGGCCGCTGCCGACGGTGCGGGGGGCTACCTCGATCCGCGCACGTTGACCCCCGAGGACGAGCAGGCGCTGGCGCAGTGGCTGGCCGACCCCGCCGTGCCAAAGGCCGCGCATGACGCCAAGCCGCTGCTGCATGCGTTGCGGGCGCGCGGTATGACTTTGGAGGGGCTGACCAGCGACACCGCGCTGGCCGCCTACCTGGTCCGGCCCGGCCAGCGGTCGTTCGACCTCGCCGATCTAGTGCTGAGATACCTGCGCAAGGAGTTACGGGTGGAACCCGGCGAGGTTGCCCAACCGAGCCTATTCGAGGACGAAGACACCCTGGGCCGAGTCTCCGACGAGATCCTGCGGGCCCGCGCCGTCGCTGAGCTGGCCACGGCGCTGGATGCTGAGCTGGATCAGATCGCCGGTCGGTCATTGCTCACTGACCTGGAACTTCCGCTACTCGCGGTGCTGGCCGAGTTGGAAACAGCTGGCATCGCCGTTGACGGTGACGTGCTGGCCGGGCTGGAGGCCGGCTTCTCTGCAGCGGTGAAGCAGGCTGAGCAGGACTGCTTCGGGGTGATCGGCAAGGAGGTCAACCTGGGATCGCCCAAACAGCTGCAGGTCGTATTATTCGACGAGCTGGACATGCCCAAAACCAAACGGACCAAGACCGGCTACACCACCGACGCCGATGCGCTGCAGACACTCTATGAGTCGACCGCGCACCCGTTCCTGGCGCATCTGTTGGCACACCGTGACGCGACCCGGCTGAAAACCACGGTGGATGGATTGCTGAAAACCGTTGCCGATGACGGGCGTATCCACACCACGTACCTCCAGACCATTGCCGCGACCGGGCGGCTGTCCTCTACTGAGCCGAACCTGCAGAACATTCCGATCCGCACCGAGTCCGGGCGCCGGATCCGGCAGGCGTTCGTGGTCGGCCGCGACTATTCGGAACTGATGACGGCGGACTACAGCCAGATCGAGATGCGGATCATGGCGCACCTGTCCGAGGACACCGCGCTGATCGAGGCGTTCACCTCCGGGCATGATTTTCACGCCGCCACCGCCGCGCGGGTATTCGCGGTGGACGCCACGACGGTCAGCGGCGAGCAGCGCGCCAAGATCAAGGCGATGAACTACGGCCTGGCCTACGGCCTGTCCGCGTTCGGGCTCTCCGCGCAGCTTCGGATCTCCACCGAAGAAGCCCGGGAACTGATGGAGGAATACTTCACCCGGTTCGGCGGGGTCCGCGATTACCTGCGCACCGTCGTGGAGAAGGCCCGGCTGGACGGCTACACCGCCACCATCATGGGTCGCCGGCGCTACCTGCCCGACCTGGTCAGCGACAACCGGCAGCGCCGCGAGATGGCCGAGCGGATGGCGCTCAACGCGCCAATCCAGGGCAGCGCCGCGGACATCATCAAGGTCGCGATGCTGCACGTCGCACGCGCGTTGCGGGCTGAGGGTCTCCGGTCCCGGATGTTGCTGCAAGTGCACGACGAGCTGGTACTCGAAGTCGCCGAGGGCGAGCGCTCCACCCTGGAAGCCCTGGTAAGACGCGAAATGGGATCGGCGTTCGCCCTGGACGTCCCCCTAGAAGTCTCAATCGGCCTAGGCCACAGCTGGAACGACGCCGCGCACTAGTTCGCTCGGCCCTGACCACCATTCGGCCCCGAGGGCGCTCCTGCAAGCCACCAGACCGTCATTCGGCTCCGAATGGCGCTTCGGCAAGCAGCCAGACCCCGATTCGCCTGGCTAATGGCGCCGGGTCAGGCGCGGCGGCAGCAGAAGATCGCGGTTCCTGGGAACAGCGCGCCTCGAAGGGGGCTCCATTGGCCCCATTCCCGGTGCAGGTCTGGCGGCCACTCCGGTTCTATCAGGTCTTCCAACACCAAACCGGCGGCGACGATCTCCCTGACCCGGTCACCCAGGGTGCGGTGGTGCTCCACGTAAGTGGGCTTGCGGGAGCGGTCCACCTCGACATACGGGGTCCGGTCGAAATATGACTGCACCACGGTCAAGCCGACCTCCCCCGGGTCGTCGGGGAAGATCCACCGCATTGGATGGGTCAGCGCAAATACCCACCGACCCCCGGGCCGCAGCACCCGGGCGACCTCTCTCATCACCTCGGCCGAGTCCGCGACGAACGGCACCGCACCGAACGCGGAACACGCGAGGTCGAAGCTCCCTGCGGCGAAGGGCAATCGACCAGCGTCAGCCTGCACCAAGGGCACCGAGATTCCGGTTTCGTGGGCTGCCTGCACCCCGTGCAACAGCATCGCCGCCGACAGATCCAGGCCGACGACCTGTGCGCCGTGGGCAGCCAGCCAACGCGCGCACGGCGCTGACCCGCAACCGACCTCGAGCACGCGGCGACCGGCCACCTCGCCGAGCAGACCGGCGTCCGACTCGCGAAGCCCCTCTGGGCACCAGACGAAATCCGCTGGACCGAGGAAATCACCGTGCTCGGCGAGGTAGTCCGCGGCATCGGCGTCCCACCATCGACGGTTCGCTGCGACCGTCTCCGCCGCACTGACCAGCTGTTTCACCACACCGACAGTGCCCAACACCGCCTCAGCGCTGCAGTGGCTGCCCAGCGGAATCATCCGGTCATCGTCGTAGCCCGGTTGCGGCGCGTCCGTCACTGAGGCAGTCTCTCACCACGAAGCAGGTGAGCGCCGGGGTCGGGTTTGCTGGTCTGACTCCTGCCTGGGTAGGATTAAACTCCGCTGTCGTTTCGCGCTGCCCAGGTTGTCAAGCGAGCCTTGGTCGTCAAGCTAGCTCGGTTGTCAAGCTCGCTCGGTACCAGCTCGCTCGGTGTCAGGTTCACCAGTGCGAGGGTGATCCGCCGGGTGAGGTTGATCTGTCGGGTGAGTTGTCGGGTGTGGCTGATCTGGCGCAGTGGGGAATCAGCGCACGCGTCACAACAGTTGAGACAAACACCGACCGCTCGACCCTATCCCTTCGGAGCACCCCACCGCATGTCCACCGACACCACCACCGCCCCGGCCCCGCAGCAAGTTGCGATCAACGATATCGGGACGGAGGAGGACTTTCTCGCCGCCATCGACAAGACGATCAAGTACTTCAACGATGGCGATATCGTCGAAGGCACCATCGTCAAAGTCGACCGTGATGAAGTGCTGCTCGATATTGGCTACAAGACCGAGGGCGTGATCCCCTCCCGCGAACTGTCCATCAAACATGACGTCGACCCGGCGGATGTCGTGTCCGTGGGCGACGAGGTCGAGGCCCTCGTTCTCCAGAAGGAGGACAAGGAAGGCCGGCTGATCCTGTCCAAGAAACGCGCCCAGTATGAGCGCGCCTGGGGCAATATCGAGACCCTCAAGGAGAACGAGGAACCGGTGCGCGGGACCGTCATCGAGGTGGTCAAGGGTGGTTTGATCCTCGACATCGGGCTGCGTGGTTTCCTGCCCGCCTCGCTGGTCGAGATGCGCCGCGTCCGCGACCTCCAGCCCTACGTGGGCCGGGAGTTGGAAGCCAAGATCATTGAGCTGGACAAGAACCGCAATAACGTGGTGCTCTCCCGGCGCGCTTGGCTGGAGCAGACCCAGTCCGAGGTGCGCAGCGAGTTCCTGCACCAGCTGGCCAAGGGTCAGGTCCGCAAGGGCCAGGTTTCCTCGATCGTCAACTTCGGTGCGTTCGTGGATCTCGGTGGGGTGGACGGTCTGGTGCACGTCTCGGAGCTGTCCTGGAAGCACATCGACCACCCCAGCGAGGTTGTCGAGGTCGGCCAGGAAGTCACCGTCGAGGTGCTCGACGTCGATCTGGAGCGCGAGCGGGTGTCGCTGTCGCTCAAAGCGACCCAAGAAGACCCGTGGCGCCAGTTTGCTCGTACCCACCAGATCGGGCAGATCGTGCCTGGCAAGGTCACCAAGTTGGTGCCGTTCGGGTCGTTCGTCCGAGTCGAGGAAGGCATCGAGGGTTTGGTGCACATTTCAGAGCTCTCGCAGCGACATGTCGAGATCCCTGAGCAGGTTGTGCAAGTCGGCGACGACGTGATGGTCAAGGTCATCGACATCGACCTGGACCGCCGACGGATCTCGCTGTCGCTCAAGCAGGCGAACGAGGGACTGTCCCCGGAGATGGAGTTCGACCCGGCGCAGTACGGCATGACAGCCGAGTACGACAGCGAGGGCAACTACATCTACCCCGAGGGCTTTGACCCGGAGACCAACGACTGGCTCGAAGGCTACGACAAGCAGCGTCAGGAGTGGGAGCGCGCCTACGCCGACGCGCAGGTCCGTTTCGAGCAACACCGCAAGCAGGTCGTCAAGGCGAGCGAGGCTGACTCTGAGGTGGCTGAGGATCAGAACTACTCGTCGGAGACGGCGGAGGCGGCTACCCCCAGCAGCACCAGCAGCACCAGCAATGCTGGCGCCGGGGGTTCGCTCGCCAGTGACGAGCAACTCGCGGCGCTGCGGGAGAAACTCTCTGGCGGCGTGTAGCAGAGCAGCGTTTAACTGGTAACGGCCACACGATCGTCCGATGCTGCGCGTCGGGCTGACCGGAGGCATGGGGTCCGGTAAGTCGATGGTCGCCGCCCGGCTCGCACAATGCGGGGCGTCGATCATCGACTCGGACCGGATCGCCCGCGAGGTGGTCAGGCCCGGTAGTGACGGTCTGCGCGCGGTGATCGGCGAGTTCGGCGAGGGAATCCTCGCCGCGGATGGGGCGCTGGACCGATCGGCGTTGGCGGCGCGGGTGTTCAGCGACGCGGGAGCTCGAGCCCGACTCAATGCGATCGTGCATCCACTGGTCGCGGCCCGCTCCGCGGAGCTGATCGCGGCCGCGCCGGCCGACGCCATCGTGGTGCAGGACGTCCCGCTGCTCGTCGAGGTCGGGATGGCGGCCGGATTCCCGCTGGTGATCGTGGTATACGCGGACGCTGCGGTGCGGCTACGCCGGCTGGTCGAACAGCGTGGCATGACGGAATCCGACGCCGCAGCGAGACTCGCTGCCCAAGCCACTGACCGGCAGCACCGCGCTGCCGCGGACGTCTGGTTGGACAACAGCGGCAGCCGGGACAACATCCTCTCAGCAGTCGACCGGCTGTGGGCCCAGCGGCTGGTGCCTTTCGAGAAGAACCTGCGCCACCGTCGCCCGGTGGCGCGCGCTTGCACTCCGGCCGTGGTCGCGCCGGATACCGGATGGCCGGAGCAGGCGCAGCGGGTGATCGCGCGGATTGCCGCGGTGGCGGGCCGGCGCGCGCACCGCGTCGATCACATCGGCTCTACTGCGGTTCCCGGCCTTGCGGCCAAGGACGTGCTGGACATCCAAGTGGTGGTCGCTGACCTCGCTGCGGCGGAGCAATTCGCTGACGACCTGCTCGGCGCGGGACTCATCCGGCGGGACGGTCGTTGGTACGACATTGCCCGCGACGGCACCACCCGAGACAAAGCGATGGCGACCAACGCCGATCCTGGGCGGGCAGTCAACTGCCATATCCGGCCAGCCGACTCGCTCGCCTGGCGCGATGCCGTACTGCTGCGGGACTGGTTGCGAGCCCATCCCGATGGTGTTCGGGAGTACGCCGAGCTCAAGCACCGGCTCGCGGCGCAGCAGTGGGACAGCATCGACGCCTACGCGACCGCGAAGACTCCCTTCGTGGCCAGCGCGCTGGATCGAGCGCAGCGGTGGGCCGCGCGGACCGGCTGGCTGGTGGGCTGAGACCCGAGTCAGTGCCGGCTCCAGGTCGGCGCGGCGCCCACCGTGGACAGCCACCTGTCCAACTGGTAGCCATGCCGGGCCAGGCCCTCCACGGTCCGGTACGTGGTAGCCAGCGCCGCCTGCGCGGCTGAGCGGTCAAGCAGCCCGGCGAGGACCGCGGCCAGCAACTCGTCAGTGTCGAGTACGTCGACACTGTGACCAGTGCGGAGCACGAGATCGAGGTAGTGGTCCTCGGTGCGCCAGCATCGAGGGTCGACGTCGATGTGCACCACGTCGACGTAGAATTGAAAATCTCGTTCGTGGCCCGGAGGGTAGAACCAGTCAGTGATCCGCAGCCCGATGTCGGGCAACAGCCAGGACTCCAGCGCGCGAATCGACGGATGGCCGATGACGTCGCGCGCGACGTAGAGGCCGAATGGCTCGACCCGGTATTCGCGGACAGCGCGGACGACCCCCTTGGGGTCCGTGTTGGTCATCGCCTCCAGGTCGAACAGTTCAACTTTGGGAGGGTGAATGTGCGGTGCGGTTTGGGCAGTCGGTCCGTGCTGGGCCGTCATAGCGATCGACCCTACGCGAGGACAAACTGTCAGGGGTCCGGCCTACTCTCGATGCCATGAGTGAAGCCGTCACTGTTCCACGCGACCTGCTCCCCCGCTCCGAGTTTCGTCCGGCGGACAGCCCGCGGTCACAAGCGCGGTTTGAGATGATCAGCGACTACGCGCCGGCCGGCGACCAGCCAGCCGCAATCGACGAGTTGGAGCGTCGGATCACCGGCGGTGAACGCGACGTCGTGCTGCTGGGCGCCACCGGAACCGGCAAGTCGGCCACCACCGCGTGGCTCATCGAGCGGGTCCAGCGGCCCACGCTGGTGATGGCGCCTAACAAGACCCTGGCTGCGCAGCTCGCCCACGAGCTGCGGGACTACTTCCCGAACAACGCGGTGGAGTACTTCGTCTCCTACTACGACTACTACCAACCCGAAGCGTACGTCCCGCAGACCGACACCTACATCGAGAAGGATTCGTCGATCAACGACGACGTGGAGCGGTTGCGGCATTCCGCCACGAGGTCGCTGCTCACTCGCCGCGACGTCGTTGTCGTCGCGTCGGTGTCGTGCATCTTCGGCCTCGGGACCCCGCAGGAGTACCTCAAGGGGTCGATTCATATTCCGGTGGGAGGTGAGGTCGGACGCGACGCGCTGCTGCGGGCTCTCGTCGACATCCAGTACACCCGCAACGATCTCGCCTTCGCCCGTGGGACCTTCCGGGTCCGCGGTGACACCGTCGAGATCATCCCTGCCTACGAGGAGTTAGCGGTCCGCATCGAGTTCTTCGGTGACGAGGTGGAGTCGCTCTACTACCTGCACCCGCTCACCGGGGAGGTCGTGCAGGAGGTGCCTGAGGTGCGAATCTTCCCGGCCACCCATTACGTCACCGGGGCCGAGCGGATGGAGCGCGCCATCGCGGGCATCGAGTCCGAACTGACAGACCGGCTGGCCACCCTGGAGAACCAGGGCAAGCTGTTGGAGGCGCAGCGGCTGCGGATGCGCACGCACTACGACGTGGAGATGATGCGTCAGGTCGGGTTCTGCTCCGGCATCGAGAACTACTCACGTCACATCGACGGGCGCGCAGCCGGCTCGGCGCCGGCCACTTTGTTGGATTACTTCCCCGAGGATTTCTTACTCGTCATCGACGAGTCGCATGTCACGGTTCCACAGATCGGCGGGATGTACGAGGGCGACGCCTCGCGCAAGCGCACCCTCGTGGAGCACGGTTTCCGGCTACCCTCCGCGCTGGACAACCGGCCACTGAGCTGGGAGGAGTTCCAGGACCGGATCGGCCAGACGGTGTACCTGTCGGCGACGCCGGGGCCTTATGAGATGGCACAGGCCGGTGGCGAGTTCGTCGAGCAGGTCATCCGCCCAACTGGCCTGGTGGACCCGGAGGTCGTGGTGAAACCGACCAAGGGCCAGATCGATGACCTGGTGCACGAGATTCGGGTCCGCGCCGAGCGCAATGAACGGGTGCTGGTCACCACGTTGACTAAGAAGATGTCCGAGGACCTCACTGACTACCTGCTTGAGCTTGGGGTCCGGGTGCGCTACCTGCATTCCGAGGTGGACACGCAGCGCCGGGTGGAGCTGCTGCGGCAGTTGCGGCTGGGCGAGTTCGACGTGCTGGTCGGGATCAACCTGCTCCGCGAGGGCCTGGATCTGCCCGAGGTGTCGCTGGTGTCGATCCTGGACGCCGATAAGGAGGGCTTCCTGCGCAGCGGAACCTCATTGATCCAGACCATCGGTCGGGCCGCCCGCAACGTGTCCGGCCAGGTGCACATGTACGCCGACAGAGTGACCGACTCGATGCGCCGGGCCATCGACGAGACCAACCGGCGACGAGCCAAGCAGGTCGCCTACAACACCGAACGCGGGGTTGATCCGCAGCCGCTACGTAAGAAGATCAACGATATTCTCGAGCGCGTCTACGCCGAGGCCAATGATACCTCCGACATCGCTGCGGTGCGGGTTGGCGGATCCGGGCGCAACGCCTCCCGGGGCAAACGTGCCGCCGGGGAGCCCGGCCGGACGCGGAGTAGCGCCGGTGTGCTGGAGGATCGGGACGCCTCGTCGATGCCTCGCGCGGAGCTCGCGGATCTGATCCAGCAGCTCACCGACCAGATGATGGGCGCGGCCCGGGAGCTGCAGTTCGAGCTGGCTGCCCGGCTCCGGGACGAGATCGCCGACCTGAAGAAGGAGCTTCGCGGAATGGACGCCGCCGGCCTCCGCTAGTTGGACGCCCTTCAAACGTCGCTAACCGCCGCCAGCCCACCGTGTTCGGGCAGGGCGTTCAGCGTCGGACGCCCACGACGAGCAGGTACTGCCGCGGGTGAGAGATGCCGCCGTCCGACCGGTAGTGCGTGTTGAAGAAGTCGACCCATGTCTGATGGAACTCATCGCGCCGGTCTTCATCGAGCGCTTCCGCTGCCGTTTTCGTTGGTCCGTAACTGGACGAGAACAGCTGCCAGTATTCTTCACCTGTCGGGATGTTAAGGGTGGAGACGCATTCCTCGATGTCGAGTTCAAACGCGTCGCCGAGGAGCTCGCGAACAACCTCCTCGCGACCCCAGGAAAATGGATCTCCGGCGTCCGGCGGCGGCGTCGGCATGAATGGCCTCATCATCTTGAACATCTGGCCCAGGCCGCCGTCCGGCGTCCAGTTCGCAAGGGCGATCCGGCCGCCGGGTACAACGACGCGCGCCAGTTCATGCGCCGTCGCTGCGTGATCGGGTGCGAACATGATTCCGCAAGTCGAGGACAGTCTGTCATAGGAAGCGTCATCGAGGTCGAGGCGCTCGCAGTCACCAACCCGGTAGTCGATCTCGAATTTCTGCTCTTGAGCCCGTTGCCTCGCCGTTTCGATAAGCGCCGGAGCGAGGTCAACGCCGGTCACGCTCGCACCCCCCTTGGCAGCCAGCTCGGCCACCGCGCCTGTCCCGCATGCCAGGTCCAGCCAGCGGATCCCACGCTGGGGGGCGAGGCGCTCAATCACGCGAGCGTGGATGTCGGTAACTGTTTCGGTGATGTGCTGATAGGGCCCGTTCCCCCACATGACAGACTGTCGCTGCTTCAATTCTCCGAAAGCCATAACGGTTTCTCCTCTGCCAGTTCTGACGATCGGTCAAATATTGCCGGGTTAGGCGAATATATCGACGGGATT
Source organism: Pseudonocardiales bacterium (assembly GCA_032230565.1). GTDB lineage: Bacteria > Actinomycetota > Actinomycetes > Mycobacteriales > Pseudonocardiaceae. The sequence goes on from JAVXWL010000139.1 coordinate 15,814, forward strand.
GTATCCCCTTTAGAGCGAGCAGGCGTCAACGAGGAGCGAGAACGGGCTTGACGACTAGCGAAGGACCCGGATCACCCCCTCCTGCACCGCGCTGGCGATCAATCTGCCGTCCCGGCTGAAGAACCGTCCGGTCGCCAGCCCTCTCCCTCCCGACGCAGAGGGTGAGGTGTAGTCGCAGAGCACCCAGTCGTCGGCCCGGAACGGGCGGTGAAACCACATCGAGTGATCCAGGCTGGCGGCCATCACGCCGTCAGTCAATGAACGACCGTGTGGAATGGCCACTGACCACAACACGGTCAGATCGGAGGCGTAGGCCAGCACGCAGACATGGAGAAGGGCATCGTCGGGCAAGTCGCCGTCGGCTCGTATCCACATCTGGTCGCGCGCGCCGGGGCCAGCCTCGGTTCGGACGCCAGCCCAGGGTGGTGGGGTGATGTAGCGCAGATCGAACGGCCGAGGCAGCTGCGTGAGCACAGGGCGGCTATCGCCGCTGCGACGTGCCCAGCTGGCGAGGTCATCGAGCTGTTCGGGGGCCGGGACCTCGGGCATCTCATCGGCGTGCTCCAGGCCCTGCTCGGGTAGCTGGAACGACGCCGCCAGCGTGAAGATCGCTCTGCCGTGCTGGATCGCTACGACGCGGCGGGTAGTGAACGACTGCCCGTCGCGGATCCGGTCGACGTTGTAGACGATCGGCACCCGCGGGTCGCCAGACCGGAAGAAGTATGCGTGCAGTGAGTGCACGCTGCGCTCGACCGGCACGGTCCGACCTGCCGCAACCAGTGCCTGCCCCGCCACCTGCCCGCCGAAGACTCGCGACGGGGAGTCTGAGGGACTGACGCCGCGGAAGATGTCGTTCTCGATGCGCTCCAGATCCAGCAAGGTCACCAGACGGTCCACCACCGGATGACCCCGTGGCACACCATCAGCTGCCTGCGGAGCCTCGATCCACTGTTTCCATCCAGGAGCAGGATCGCCGGTATCAGCCAAGATCCTCCTCACCCAGGCGGTGCACCCGGATGAGGTTAGTCGAGCCGACTGTGCCCGGTGGAGATCCGGCGACGATCACCACCAGATCCCCCCGCTGGTAGCGCCCGATCGAGAGCATGGCCTGATCCACCAGCCGGACCATCGCATCGGTGGTCTCGACCCAGGGTACCAGGAAGGTTTCGATACCCCAGGT
>JAVXWL010000148.1:0-7391 GCA_032230565.1 Pseudonocardiales bacterium
CCGACGACAACGGCCGCTCGCGGGTGCACTGGCGGTCCAAGGACTACCTGCAGCCCGGCACGCAGGTCACAGTCGCCGCCAAGCTGTACGGGGTCAACCACGGCGACGGCATGTGGGGTCAGGAAGACCTCAACCTGCACTTCACCGTCGGCCGGGCGCAGATCGTCAAGGCCGACGTCACCAGCCACCGGTTGGTGGTGGTCCGCGACGGCAAGGTGGTCATGGACTTCCCGGCCAGTTATGGCCTGGGCTCCGACCCGGACCGGGTCACCCGCAGCGGCACCCACGTGGTGATGAGCAAGAGCCCGCTGTTTTTGATGTCGAATCCGACCTACGGGTATGTCAATTTCCCCTCGCACTGGTCGGTGCGGATTTCCAACAACGGCGAGTTCATTCACGCCAACCCGGAGACCACCGGCGTGCAAGGCTCGGCGAACGTCACTCACGGCTGCGTCAACCTGTCCACGGCCAACGCCAAGGAGTACTTCGACACTGCGATCTTCGGCGACCCGGTCGAGGTCACCGGCAGCAGGATCGCGATGTCCCCCGCAGATGGCGACATCTACGACTGGACCGTGCCCTGGGACAAATGGGTGTCGATGTCAGCACTGAACTAACACCCGTCCGCTCGGCGTGGCCTGAACCTCTCGCAGGGCCGGTCGAGAGCTTGGATCAGCCGGTGTAGACGCGGCCGGTGTAGCGCTGGCCGATCAGGGTGGGTAGGCGAGTCCAGCCGGGGCGTCGCAGCTCCCGCACGCGCAGATCGACCAGGCCGACGGGGTGAAGGTAGACGACCTCGTCGACGTGGCCCCAGCCCAGCGTCGGAGCCCCCGGCGGGGTGAGCCGCGAAGGCAGCTCGACGAACTTGGCGGTGCGGTCGACCTGCAGCAACGTGCCGCCGTTGTCGGCGAACGTCGAGTTGTCAAGGATCGACCTTTCCAGCCCGTCCCCGGCCCGCAGCCGCAGCAAAGGAGGCTGGACGAGGCCGTCTCGTATGGCGATCTGCTGCTCGCAGGGCCACAGCGCCGCGGATACCTGATCGGCGAACACCGGCCGGCCGGCGATGATGTTGGTGACCGGTCGGGGCGCGGTCAGCCGAGGTTGCGCCACGGCCAACCAACTGTTCGGACCGGCCACGCGGTCGTGGGCCACTACCCGCACCGCGGTCGGCGCGGCCAGGTCCGCGTCGGCTAGCGCCACGGTCATCTCCGTCCAGTCGGGTTTGTCCCCGACGGCGGGTAGCGGCACCGTACGCACCTGCCCAGGAGTGGCCGGATCACCGGTTGCCACCTGCACCGCCAGCAGCTGATCCTGGTTGAGCTTGCCCCGCACCGGCACGGTCACCCAGCCGACGGCAAAGTGACCTGGCAAGGGGTACCAGGGAGTCTGCAGGGTTCCGATGCCAGTACCGCTGGGCACGTCGTCGTGCCACACCGTGCTGTTCGGCGGTGCGCTGATCGGTACCGGCGCCGATTCCGGTAGCGGTGCTACCCGCATGTCGCCGGTCAGCGTCGCGGTCCCGACGGCTGGGCCCAACCCAGGCGCAACCCCGGTGAACACCCGCACCGCCGGGGCCAAGCCGCAGGGCCGGCCGGTCAGCGCGCGCAGGTTCATCAGCGCCACCGACGTGCCCGGGTACTGGCGCAGCGGCGCGACGGTGAACACCAGCAACATCAGCACCACGCCCAGGCCGGTCGCAGTGACCAGCACGAGCCGCGCCGGCCGGCGCAGCCACCACCAGCCCACCGCGGCGACGGCCAGCCACAGCAGCGGGTTGCGCAACGCCAGCGGTCCCAGCGACGGCGCGAGCAGGCTCTGCTCGTAGGGCCTGTCGATGAACAGGTGGTTGCCGAAGGGCTGACCCCAGTCCGACAGCGGGCGCCACAGGTTGGGCCCAGCAAACGCGACCGACACGGCGGCCACCAGGCCGGCGCTGCCGATGGCCATCGCCACCGCGCCGGCCCGCCGAGGCAGCGGTGAGCGGATCAGCGCAACGGCCAGCAGCACGGTGGCCGGCGCTGCGACGGCCCCGAAGTGGTTAACCCATTTCGTCGGAGTGAGCGCCAGCGCGGCCAAGGCCAACGTGGTGATCACCGCTGCCTCACCCAGTAGCCGGCCGCTGCGCCCCGCGGTGCCGGGCTGCCGCCCCACGCCCAGCACCACGGCCAGCAGCACACCCAACGTCAACAGCACCGGCAGCCGCTTGCCCCACGCCCCCCGCTCGTCGGGCACCAGCAGGTTCGCGTAGTGCAGGTACTCGTCGTACCAGGCGTATTGACGGTAGTACCAGCGGTGCACCGCGACCGATTCCAACACGTCACCCAGGCTGGCGTCGGCGAAGCCGACCGGGATGACGATTGAGGCGGCCGCGCCCAGCAACAGCACCGCCGTGATCCGGCTGAGCGCAGACTCAGCCCGCCACCACTGCCACAGCCACGGCAGGCACACCAGCAACGGCGCGGCGGCGACCAGACCGGTGGGCGACACCGTCACGGTGAGCGCGGCAACGGCAACGGCGACGGCGACCACCCCCACCGAGCGCCGCCGGCGGGCCAACTCGGACAGCACAAGCACCCCTGCGGTGCCCAGCGCGATCAGCGGTTCGGGGCGGAGCGTCATGCCGTAGGGCAGCCACCACAGCAGGTGCGCGGCCGCCACCGCCCACGCCACCATTGGGCGCTGGGCCACCCGGCCCAGCGCCGTGGCGACCAGTACCCGGAGCAGGGCGTACGTCGCCAGCCCGTAGGCCAGGGGCAGCAACCGCATCCAGCCCAGGCTCCAGTCGCCGCCGAGGTGGCCCCAGGCCTGCATCGCGTACTGGCTGGCGACAAACGGGTTCTCGGTGACGTTGAACTGGTAGATGACGTTGCCGAGGTAGCCCGACTGCATCGCGTTGCGAGCCATCAGCAGATACCACGAGTCGTCGATGTTGACCGGTCCCGCTACCACCCAGAACCCTGACACCGCGACGACCACAGCATCGGCCCACGACGGCCGCGGTCGGACCAGCCCCGGTCCAGCCCCCCGCCAGTACCGCCAGGCCAGCACGAGCAGCGCCGCCAGCGCAAGACCGTGCGCGATCAGCAAGGCCGTCTTGAGCAACGTGGGATGCGACTGATACCGCGCGTCGGTGTGCAGCTGTACCGAAAGACCGCTGGCTCCCAGCTGCCGGATCGCCGGTTCAGCCAGCACCGCGTCGGTCTGCAGCTCAGCGACCTGCGGTACCAGCAGATCGGTCCGCGTGCCGACGCCGGCACCGTCCCGGGTCACCCGCACCCCGGCCGCATCGGCGAGTACCTGGTAGGAGCAGGGGCCGCTGGGCAGCGCCTGGCGTAACACCTCGGCACCGGAGGCGGTGACCGTCACGACGCCCTGGTTAGCCGTCACCACCAGGCCCTCGCCCGGGGCGGTGCCCACGTCGGCGGGCAACGTGCGCAGCGCCTCACCTCCACCCGGGCGGGCGTCCAGGGCGCGCAGCGTCACACACGGGACCGTCGCGGTGAGCTGCAACGGGCGGTAGGGCGACAGTGGCAGCACCGTGGAGCTGGGTTGCTGACCAGCACGTGGCCAGCTCACCACCGGATCGTCGGCGATCACCGGCGCGAGCGTCACCAGGATCCCCAACACCCCGGTGACCAGCGCCAGCGCCGCGATCACCCATCCCAGCCGGCGGCGATTCCCGACGTCGCCGCCAGCGCGGATAGGCACCGCGGCAGGGTACGACCAGCGCGGTTGTGCCGTGTGGTTGGTGTCGGCCTCGCCGGGGTGGTGGCTAGGGTGAGTGGCAGGTGCGCCGGGAAGGCTGGTCGGCAGTAGCTGTCGGATGTCTTCAGGAGGTCGTCGTGTCTGCCGCCTTGACCTGGTCGCCGTGCAGCGTCGGGGTCCGCGGTGAATGACGTCGTCCCGTTCGGCGTGATCATTGCTTTCATCAGCGTGGCGGGGTTGCTGGCGGTGCTGTCCAACCGGGTCAGCGAACAGATCCGGGTGCCGGCTCCAGCGATCTTTCTAGTAGCCGCTGCGGTCGCTTCGGACCTGGTGCCGACGCTGGGGCGGGTGCCCGTTCTCACGGTGCAGCGGGTGGTCACCGTGATGCTGATCTTGTTGTTGTTCGACGGTGGCATGCACATCGGCTGGCGCCGGTTCCGGGCCGCTGGCGGCGGGGTGCTGTGGATCGGTGTGGTCGGCACTGCGGTCACTGCGGTGGGGGTGGCGGTGCTGGCGCACTTGGTGTTCGGGTTCGACTGGCGGGCCGGGCTGCTGCTGGGTGTTGCGCTGGCCCCTACTGACCCGGCCGTGGTGTTCTCGGTGTTGGGCCGCCGGGAGATCTCCGGCCGGTCAGGCACCCTGCTGGAGGGTGAGTCCGGGGTGAACGACCCGGTCGGTATCGCCGCGATGGCCGCACTGCTGGCTGCCGGAACCACCGGTGGCTGGCACGCCGTGGGCGCCGGAGTGGGCGAGTTCGCCCTGGAGATGGTCGTTGGTGCCGGGGTCGGAGTTGCGGCCGGGTACGCGTTGTCGGTGGCGATGCGCCGGGTGCCACTGCCCAGCGGGGCGCTGTACCCGCTGCGGACCCTGTTGGGTGCCGGGGCGATCTACGGGCTGGCCAGCCTAGCCCACGGTTCCGGGTTTCTGGCCGTGTTCGTCGCCGGAATCCTGCTCGGGGACCTGCGCGCGCCGTACAAAGCTGAGATCGAACGGTTCCACTCGTCGTTGGCCAGCTTGGCGGAAATCGTCGCGTTCGCCATGCTCGGCCTGACCGTGTCCCTGGCAGGGCTGGCTCACGGCACCGCCTGGTGGGTCGGTCTGGCTTTGGCGGTGCTGCTAGCCCTGGTGGTGCGCCCCATGCTGGTCGGGCTGCTCCTGCTACCCATCAAGATCAGTGATGGTGAGCGGCTGTTTGTGATGTGGTCCGGGCTCAAAGGCGCGGTGCCGATCCTGCTGGGCACCTACATCCTGTCCGCCGGCGTGCCCGGGGCCGAGCGGCTGTACCAGATCGTGGTCGTCGTGGTGGCGTTCTCGGTCATCGTGCAGGGCGGCCTGGTGCCCACCGTGGCCCATCACACGGGAGTGCCCATGCGGGTCCTGCAACCCGAACCCTGGGCGCTGGGCATGCGTTTCCGCGACGAACCCACCGGTTTGCACCGCTACGACGTCGCCGCCGGCGCTCCCGCGGACGGCTGCAGCATCGCCGACCTCGCGCTGGGCGAAGACACCTGGATCAGCATGATCAACCGTGACGGTGTCCTGGTATCGGTCCGCGGCGGCACCGTCCTGCAGGCCGGTGACGAGGTGCTGCTGCTGGCCGACCCGGACACCGACACCGACCCGCGGCCGCTGTTCGCTCCGCGTCGCCCGACGTCGTGAACTCGACAGCACCGGACGGTTCGGCGCCGAAATGTCGGTACCGTCGAGTTCACGACATCGACGACCGTGGTCAGGTCCAATCTGGCGGCCAAGGCGAGGCAGCACCGATCGGCCAGAGACAACCCTGCTGCGCAGGTGCTCGTCCATAGGCGCGCGGCGGTGACCGCGTCGGCCTCAGTGAGCGGTTCTACCCGAACCCCAAGGATGCGCAACCGGCTGCGCCGGATACCTGCCAACGGTGGGCGCGAGGCGTTCAGTCAGTGGTGTTTCCGTGGTAGGCCTTGGCGGCGAGGGTGGGAAGGCGCGTCCAGCCGGCCCTGCGGACCGGGTGGACATCTAGATCGACCAACCCGACGGGGTGGTCGTAGACGACCCGCTCGACCCGGCCCCAAGGCAATGTGGGCGGCCCGCTGGGAACCAGCCGGGCGGGCATCCGCACGGCAGTGCCGGAGCGGCTCACCGGCACCTCAGTGCCGCCCCGGTGCAGCTCGAATCCAAGATCTAGGAAGCCCCGGCCGAAATCTTCGTCGCTGAGCACCAGTACCTGTGGCGCGCGTGCGATGCCATGAGCAACTCCGACCTGGTCCAGGCAGGGCAACAGGGCCGCGGTGAGCTGGTCGACGTACACCGGCCGGCCGGCGACGAACGTAGTCAGCGGGCGCCAGCTGGCCAGCCGCGGTTGGCCCACCGCAAGCCAGCTGTCGGCATCGGTCACCATCCAGTCGCGGATCACCACCCGCACGCTCGACGGTCGCCGCGTGCCGAGCCGGTCCAGGGCGACGGCGGCTTGGTGCCACTGGGTCCTGGGCACCGCCGGGTCCGGCCGCAGAGACGTGCTGCCCGCCACAGCGGGATCCGGCCCACCGGCTGTGGCGTACTCCAGGGTCAGTTGCTGGGCGGCTCGAGCGCCGAGCAGCGGGACCAACAGGGTGCTGCCACCATCGGGCGGCAGCGCGAACCACGGCGTCACGAGCAGGCCCGCTGAGCTGGTCAGTGAGCTCGTGTCCGGGTCGCTGCGCAGGTCGGTGTTGACGGCGTCGTGCCAGACCAACGTGCCGGGATTCGGCGCGGGCACCGGCTCGGGTAACGGCCGGCTTGCCGTAGTGGCGAACCCACCCTCGGTGATCGCTCGTCCGACCGGAACCGGTTGCGCCGGGGTATCGACCAGGACCTGGGCGTCACGGGCCAATGAACACGGCTCGCCTTGAACCGACCGAACCGCGGACAGGGCCACCGACCAACCCGGGTACTGCCGCAACGGCGCCCACCAGAACACCACGATGATCATCACCATCATCGCTGTCGAACCGGTCAGCAATACCGCTCGGTCAGGAGTCAATGCCGAGTCCCGACTGTGGCACCGCCGCCACCACATCCACCCGCCCGCGGCCACCGCGACCACCACCCAGACCAGCGGGTTTGCCAGCTGCACAGGTCCCAGTTTCGGTCGCATACCCACCAGGTCCGGGTGGTCGGCGGACGCGGTGAGATGGTCACCGAAGGGCTGGCCGCGGTCGGAGTAGGGCCGCCACAGGTTGGGCCCAGCGAAGCTCCAGGACACTGCACCGATCATCAGCGCTGTCCCCACGGTGGCTGCGATGGCGCTGGCCCGATGTCGGCACAGACCAGACTGCACCGCGGCCAGCAGCGGGGGGCGCAGCAGGGCGGCGGCGAGCAACACCGTGGGCGCGGCCGCTGCCGCCCCGAAATGGTTCACGAACTTCGTTGGCGTCGGCGCCAGCAGCGCCAACGCCAACGCCGAGCACCCCGCGCTGCTCACCAGCATCCGCCGCACCGGATCGTCGCCGTCGCTGCCTGACTCTGTGCTTCCCGAACTCAACAGCAGTGCTGTCCGCAGCCGGCTAAACAGCGCTGCTGTTGAGTTCGGGAGGCGGAGTGCAGGTGAGCTGTTCAGGGCTAGGAGCAGGAGGGTGGCGATTGTCAGCACCACAGGGGCTCGGCGGGCCCACTGGCTGGAATCCTCGAAGCTCAGGATCGTCTTGTAGTGGACGTTCTCCTGGAACCAG
>JAVXWL010000213.1:0-3904 GCA_032230565.1 Pseudonocardiales bacterium
CCCCAGCCTGCCCGGGCAGCCGAGCGCTCGCGCGATTTGATCTACGGAACCCGCTTGCGTGGCCGTATCGCGTATCGCCACACCAGAGTCGCGATCGCCATCACCAGGATAAGACCCATCAAGATGAACAGTTCTATCCCTTGCGGATTCCAATGAAACGCCTGTTCGGCTTCAGCGGTCAGGATGAGCACCCTGCGGATGCCGGCGACTAGGCCTACGACGATGAAGGGCTCGGGATCCAGGGCGCCCCCGTGTTTGATCGCAATAGCGACCGTATGAAGCAGCTCCGCTACGATAAAGAGCAGCAGGGTCTCATTGAGGACTGCGAGCACGGTCGCCGGCACGTCGTAGTGGCCAGCCAAGACAAGGGCAATCTGACGCACTGTGTAGACGATCAGCGCGACTCCCAGTGCGGTGAGGAGCACCGCGACGACCACGTGGATGGCGTCTTCAACGATCTTGATGGTACGAACTATGCGCGCTATGTGCCGGCTGGGCCGGGCAGGTATGTCTGATGTGCTCGGACTCAGTCCGATGCGCCCTTAGGTTGTTTTCCTCAGCGCGTCCAACATGCCGTGCAGATGGGCTACCGCGAGTTCTATGTCGTGGTATTTTCGTTGCCCGGCTCGCGACTCCGCAGCAAGCAACCCGCAACGGTGGACTTTTACGAAGTCACCGTCGGGGAACTTGTACCGACCCTTGGCTTCTTCGTCGTATTCATCGTCTATTCCGAGATGCCATCGGGTGTATTCGGCGTAGCCATGCTCCCGAATGAACTCGTTCTCCTGCTGCGCGGAGGGTTGGTGTTCGCTCCACGCGTCGCGGTCGTCAATGACGTACTTGCCCGTCCAGATCATGTTCTTTGCGTGATCGAACGCCCTCTTGTTCAACTTGACTGCCATCGTCTCCCCTCCGTGGGTCGCTGCGACGCTGATCGGTTCCAATGTCCCTGTTCCGGTCCAGAGGACTCCCAGCCTGGTTCCACGCTTGAACAGCCTGCGCCCGATGCAGCTGCCTGGCTTCGTGCTGACAACGCCAGATATTGCTGGCCGTTAGTCATGGCCTGACGGCTCACGCCTGACACACCGAATGCTGCGACTCCTGTGCTGTCGGGCCAGCTTGGGCACCCGCACCTAGCTCTGACAGGCCGAAGCGATCACCATCCGTAGGGGCTTAACGTCGGCTCGTCGTCGGTGGGAGCCGGACTGGCTCCAACGGGCGGTGCTACGTGCCACGACTGCGCCGGGGAGCACATTACGCAGGTGGGTGGTGGAGAGCCTCGTGAACACATTCGACCTTGCACGGTGGCAGTTCGGGATCACCACCATCTATCATTTCCTCTTCGTTCCGCTCACGATCGGGTTGGCGTTTGTCGTGGCAGGGCTGGAGACCGCGTGGATGCGCACGCAGGATCCCACCTATCTTCGGCTGACGAAGTTCTTCGGAACTCTCTTCGTGATCAACTTAGCTGTGGGTGTGGTTACCGGGATCGTGCAGGAGTTCCAGTTCGGGATGAACTGGAGCGATTACTCGCGATTCGTCGGTGACGTCTTTGGCGCGCCGTTGGCCATGGAAGGGCTGCTGGCGTTCTTCCTGGAGTCGACCTTCGTCGGGCTGTGGGTCTTCGGGTGGGACCGGCTCAGCCCTCGCTTGCACCTGGGCACCATCTGGATCGCGGCATTCGGTTCGCTGGTGTCGGCGTTTTTCATCCTCGCTGCGAACGCGTGGATGCAGCACCCGGTGGGGTTCAGCTACAACAGGGCCACACACCGGGCCGAGCTCACCGACTTCGGTGCCGTCCTCACCAACTCCACGGTGGTGGTCGCCTTCCTGCACACGGTCACCGCAGCCTTCCTGACTACGGGAGCGTTGGTCGCGGGTATCGCCTCCTGGCAGCTGTGGCACCGCCGCGACAGCGCTGATGCGCCGGCGTTTCGCACGGCGGCGAAGGCAGGCATGTGGATGGCGGTCGTCGCCGGGCTCGCGGTCGCAGTGTCCGGCCACAGCCAGGGGGTGATTATGACCACTCAGCAGCCGATGAAGATGGCCGCCGCCGAGGCGCTTTATCACACTGAGCAGCCTGCGTCGTTCTCGTTGTTCACCATCGGCACCCTGGATGGATCGAAGGAGATCTGGAGCCTCAGGGTGCCTGGGCTGCTCTCCTTCCTGGCTACCGGCTCTTTCAACGGCAGGGTGGAAGGGATCTACGACCTGGAGGCGCAGTATCGCCAGAGGTTCGGGCCGGGCGACTACCGGCCTGTCATCCCGGTTACCTACTGGTCGTACCGTCTCATGATCGGCCTGGGGCTGCTGGCCACGATCATCTCGGCGGTCGGGTTGTGGTTGATTCGCCGCGGCCGCTATCCGGGCAGTAGGTGGTTCCACCGGGCTGCGTTGGCCGGCATCGCGCTGCCGTTGCTCGCCAACTCGTTCGGCTGGATCTTCACCGAGATGGGCCGGCAGCCCTGGGTCGTCTGGGGCCAGTTACAAACCGCCGCAGGTGTCTCACCCTCTGTCGGCGCCGCCACGGTGCTCACGTCGATGATCGTGTTCACCGTGATCTACGGTGCCCTCGCGGTCGTGGGGTTCTACCTGATGCGCCGTTCCGCCGCCGCCGGGCTGCCGGTGGATGAGCCGGAAGGCGCCGAGCGGCCGCCCACCTTCGCCTATTGATCTGGGGACTGTCGGTATGGACCTCCAGGACCTCTGGTTCATTGCCATCGCGCTGCTGTGGACCGGCTATTTCTTCCTCGAAGGTTTCGACTTCGGGGTCGGCACGCTGTTGCCAGTGCTCGGCCGAGCCGAGGATGAGCGTCGGGCGCTCATCTCCACCATTGGCCCGGTATGGGATGGCAACGAGGTATGGCTGATCGTCGCCGCCGGCGCGACCTTCGCGTCGTTCCCACTGTGGTACGCCACGCTGTTCTCCGGCTTCTACCTGCCGCTGCTCGTTATCCTCGTCGCGCTGATCCTGCGTGGGGTGGCTTTCGAGTACCGCGGGAAAGTCGACAGCACCAGGTGGCGGACCAACTGGGACAGGGCAATCCTCTTCGGCAGCGTCGTCCCCGCGGTGCTCTGGGGTTTCGTCTTCGGCAACATCATCCGTGGTGTACCGGTCAACGCGGATTTCGGCTACGCCGGCGGCGTCCGGAACCTGTTCAACGTCTATTCGCTCGTCGGTGGGCTCACCACGCTTACCCTGTTCCTCCTGCATGGGGCGCTGTTCATTGCGCTGAAGACCGCGGGTGACGTCGAGGTCCGGGCCTGCCAGGTGGCGGAGCGGGTCGGCCTGGCAGCCGTCGTTCTCACCGCGGTCTTCCTGGTCTGGATCCAGGTGGAGCGCGGCAAGACCCCCACCGCAGTAACCGCCCTACTCGGTGGGGCCGCGCTGCTGAGCGCGCTGGTCGTCAACCGGGTCGGCCGGGAGCGGTGGGCGTTCGCCCTCAGCGGCACCACCATCGCGCTGGTCACCGCGACGTTCTTCGTTGCGCTCTACCCCGACGTGTTGCCTTCGACGAACCCCGCCTACAGCCTGACGGTCGACAACGCCAGATCCACGGACTACACGTTGACGATCATGACGTGGGTTGCGGTGCTTTTCCTGCCGCTGGTGCTGGCCTACCAGGCGTGGACCTACTGGGTGTTCAGACAGCGGATCACCGTGCCGGGCGGCCCAGACCAGGTGCGTTCGCCACCCGACGCCGGAGCTGGAACAGGTCAGCGGGAGAGGCACCGCCGTATCGCGCGAACGCGGTGAAGCCGCTGGACCGGCGGCTGCTGCGGTACGCCCGGACCACCAGGACCTACCTCGCTGCCTGTGTGGCCCTGGGCCTTGCCGTCTCCGGGTTGCTTATCGCCCAGGCGACACTGCTCGCCGACATGATCAGCGGCGCGTTCCTGGACG
>JAVXWL010000254.1:0-6854 GCA_032230565.1 Pseudonocardiales bacterium
GTGGGCGGCGCCAAGCGCCCGTACCTGCTCGTCGCCATGAAAGAGCAAGCTTGTCGCGTGTTTGGAGAACTCCGGCGCGGCGGTGGCGACCGCGATGACAGTGAGGGCGCCTAGTTGGCGGGTTCGAGGGCGGTCGTCGTGCAGCAGCCGTGCGGCTGACGCCATCGCGTGGTCCACGAAGGCCCGGTCCGCGTCGGTCACCTGGCCGTCCGCGTGAGATGCGGCGAATGCCTTCGCGGATGTCACCAGTGCAGATGCTGCGAGGTCACGTCCACCGGTGCTGAATCGTGTCCGACTCAATGGGTTGTCCGTACTTATCTCCCACAGGTCTGTCTCCGAGAGCTGCGGCGCTTGGTGCACCGCAGCCAGGCGGTGCGCGAGCTGCCCGGCGACGGTCGGCGGGAGTCGGTTTACGAGGCGATGTAGGGCGGACACGGCCTGCGCACGGGACGCCGCGCCGTCGCGCTCGTCTTCGGCCATGGCAGTCAGCTGCATCGCGATGGCGATGGTCAAATCGCCGGGCGGGCCTGCGGCGGTCAGCGCTGCGTCGTCCGGGATGGTTGGCGTAGCGTTGTGGACAACGGGAGTGGGGGCGTCGGCCGGTTGCGATGTGTTGTTTTCGGCCGCGTTCTGCGGGGCTCCTGTGTCGGGCGCTTCTCCGGGGCTGGCTTCGCTCCCAGTTATGAGCGAGGTCGAGCGCACGATTCCGCCTGCGGGTCGAGCCTTATCGGAGACGAGCTCGGTAGGCGGAACATCGACAAGCTCGTCGGCGTCAAGCAGCGCGAGGAGCAGGTCGACCGTCGTGGACTCCTGCGTCCCGATCGTCGTGGTGGTGCGCTCAATCCCGATGGGTCGGCGCAGCAGTGCGGCACACGCACGGCGGGCAGCGAGCTGTACTACGCCGGATCTGTCGCGCCAGCGCGCTAGGACCTTGACCGCGTCGGAACGTCCCTCGTCCGCTAGGGCGACGACCGCAGCACGGAGCGGTGTCCGGGCCGCGGCCGGGATGTGCTGCACCAAGGCCCACAAGTTGTAGGGCGGCTCCGGGAGGCGAAGCATCCTCGCTAGTGCATCGGCGAGATCCTGACGGCGGGTCTCGACGGCCCAGTAGGTCTGGACGAGCAGGTCCGCGAGGGTATCAGTCGCACCCGTGTTGGCCGTTAGGGCGGGACCGGCTGCCGCGAGGATCCCGTCGACGGCCGTCTCGGGGATTCGCACGCCAAATGAGGCGATGGCCTTTAACGCGTCGAGTTGCGGAAACGGGTCCCACGAGGGCACCCCCCACAGTCCGTCGGCGGCCTGCAGCAGCATCTCGACCAACTCGACGACGTCATGGTCGTGGACGTTGGCGGCTTGTGCGCCGATGACCTGGATCGCTGCCGCGCGTCGACGGCGAACCGCAGACGAGGTCCACACACGGACGTTGACGGGCTCGGGCAACACCGCGGCGAGCTCGGCAGCCTTCTTCGCCTTACCGGCGGCGACGTAGGACTCGACGGCCGCAGCCGGGTGTCCCCCAGCCGCAAGTACGTCGCCGAACAACGCCAAGGCGAGCAGCTCCTCCTGCAGATGGCCGGCGAGGCGGCCCTCCCATAGATAGCGGCGCGTGTCGCCCAAGGCATCGGGAAGTTTGTCGTTGTGCGCTGCCTCTAGCGCGGCGAGGGCCGGATCATGGGCGCCAGCGAGCAGGCGCCTACGGTTGGGCAGCGCGCTTGTGACGACATCCAGACCTGGCAGCATCAACTCACCGCTATCCGCGGTGAGAAGCCGTGATGCGCGCATGGCAGCGCGCACGTCGCCATAGAAGCCGTCCTCGCTGCTGGCGAGAATCGACTGGCGCCACAGATTGTCAGCCCTGTCGACGTCACCTCGGATTGCGAACGCGTACGCCGCGCGCGACGTGACGAGACCGCGGGCGTGTTGGACGCGGCCGGCGAGCGCGTCGCCGATGAGTGTGCTGTAAGCGACGTCGACGTCGCAGGGGTTGGCGTCCACGCTCAAGGCCGCATCGGCGACCGCGCAGCGAAGCCGCGCCCGGACTACGACATTGGAGCTGTCTGACGTGGCGGCGAGATCACGCAGCTCAGCCAGTAATCCGGCGGTATCCGCATCGACATCGACCACGGTCGAGCGTGCTGGGACGAAGTCGTACAGGCCGTCGACCAACGCCTGCTCCATCACTAGGCAGCACAACAGCGCAGCATGCGGGTCGCCCGCCGCTGCCAGTACCCGAAGTGCTGGCACCGTTGTTGGGAGGTCGCTGCCCCGCTCGTACCACTCGGCGAGAGCCGTGAGAACCGACAACTTGGCCTGATGGACGGCATCGAGCGCGGGCATCATCTCCCGGAGCTCCTGACGCACCGAGCGGGCGAAGACGAAGTCCTCGCCGGCGAGCACTCGATCGAGAGCCAGGTCGAACAAGATTGAGAACGCTGCGCCCTGGTCGCCTCCGGCCCGTGCGGATTTGGCCTGCCGCCTGCGCATCATTGCTGCGTGGCCTGGGAAATTGCCGTCCTTAAGTTCCCACGCGACTACGCCGTATAGGCGGGCTGCGGCTAGCGCGTCCGTCGCCTCATAGGTCATCGCGTCGGCTTCAAGCGAGTCGAGGCGCAGCACGGCGACCGGGTCCTCGACTAGGCCCAGCGATTTCGGGGCTGCAGGGTCCGGCGGGCCGGGGTCGAAGCCGCACCACGCCTTAGCCCACTGCGGGCCGAAGACCGCATACACCAGGTTCGGTGCATCCCGCAGCTTCCGGCCCAGCGCCTCGGCGCCCCAAACCTCAATCTCCAGGTCACCGTCGTACTCGTCCTGCAGCTCGACTAGTGCGTCGACGTTGCCGGTGTCACGGTCCAGCTGTGCGGACGTCACGAGCACGAAGCGGCGAGGATCGAACCACCGCGTATCGCCCCCGTAGCCAGCTGGTCGCGGGAATCCCGCATACTCCGTGACGCCCTCTCGCATCTTCTTGCCCGTGAGCTGCTCGTACCTCTTCACCTGGTACAGCGAGCGGCTCCCGGTCCTGTCGCGCTCGATAATGTCGAGACCATGCTGCTTCTGACCCAGCCGGCCGTAGAACTGAGCACCGCGGTTGTCCTGCCTGCTGACGATCTCGGCTACCACACGCTCAAGCACCCCAGGCTCCAGCGACGACAGCGGAAGCAGAGTGGGGTTTTGCATCGGCACGGGCAGCGGCGCCGTCTGCATATGCCGCCCCAGCTGCGCCAATGTCAGCACCACTAGGTCAGCACCAAGCGCCGCCTGAGCGTTCTTCTCCATCTGGTCAGTCACGCCCGCGGTTGGATACGCATCTGGTCTCGACGCACTCGGGTCTCCGGCGGCACTACCCGAGCCGTCAGTATCGGCAGACACTGCACTCCTCTCGCCGCACTGCCCTACACCACCGAACTGTCTCAGCGGCACCAGAGCCTCAAGAGCCGTCGACCATCTCAACAGATCAACAGTGCCGATCGATGGTGGGATCCCACACGCATCGGCACCACGACGCGGATGCCCGCGAATCGGCCTGTACGACACTGCCACACCGATTCACCGCGCAATGGGGCCGCAACCCGCTCCACGTCCACTCATCGGTAGATGAGTACGTTGCAGTGATCACCTGCGTCCGGAGCCAACCCGAGATACGATCCGGCCGCGAGGCCGGATGGTCCACGAAGGAGTGCTGGGCTCGCCACCGTCGAACCGAGACCGACCAACGACCTCACCGCAAGCTCAGCCCGTGTCTAAGAATCACCCAATAGGTGTGTCTCAAGTCGAGAGTCGTGTTTCCACTACCGGTACCGCCGACGACGAGGAAGGCCAGCCGGGCGGCGACGATGGTGCGCAGCAGCCTGCCGGCCTCGGGCGACACGCTGCCCACCGCCTGTAGCGCGTCGAGGCCATGGGTGGTGGGCCGAAGCACGCGCAGTGAGATGCAGGTGCAGCCGGTCGCGATCGGCGGTAGCACGGCGTGCAACCGGACACCGCCCGGCAGCGCCGCATCGACATAGGGCGATGCATCATCGAGGCGTCGCCCGGCGGCCAGTGCAAGGCGCTGCGCCAACCTGCGCACGGCATCTGCATCAGCGAAGCGCACCTCGGTGCGGCGCAACTCGCCAGCCTGCTCGATCCACACCTGATCAGGTCCGCTGACCAGCACATCGGTGGTCTCCGAGTCGGCCAGCAGCGATTCCAGCGGACCGGCCCCAATGAGTTCGCGCTGCAACTCGCGCATCGCCGAAAGCACCTGCAGATCGGCCAGCACACCATCGGAGTCGGCCCGCACCGCGGCAGCTACCGCCCCCGGAGAGACCGCCACGCCAGCGGCCGCCAGCCGGTTGCGCACCCGGTCGACCAACTGCCCGGACAGTGCCGGGGCTGCGGCCTGGCGCCCTGACGTGGTCACGCTGCCGCGCCCAGGGACCGGTTGGGATCGTCGAGTATCACCAGTACCCGGCGGGCGGCGGTGGCCAGCGGTCCCCGGGACCGGCCCGGCATCGCACCGCGATCCAGTGCGCCGGCCAAGCCG
The DNA here is from genome assembly GCA_032230565.1 of Pseudonocardiales bacterium. Classification (GTDB taxonomy): domain Bacteria; phylum Actinomycetota; class Actinomycetes; order Mycobacteriales; family Pseudonocardiaceae. The sequence continues at coordinate 4,526 of JAVXWL010000254.1, forward strand.
GGCTGTGGGCGCATGGCTGCGAGCAGCGGAAGGTCCAGAGCCCGGCTGATGTCAGTGGGAGTGATCCCACCCGGCGCCGGTCCTCGCACCACCAACTGCAACGAAACCCCGTAGCGCCGCACGCGGGCCACCACCGCCGCCGCGGCAGCACAGGCCCGGACCTCTGCCGGCACGATCAGCACCGCCAGATCCGCCGACTCCAGCGCAGCGGTACCCGGCTCGCAGGGGTACCTGGGCACATCACAGACCACTGTCTCGCCAGCGCGTCGTCCGGCACCGCACACCGTGCGCACCGCGACGCCGTCGGGTACTGAACCGTCCCGATCGCGGTTCGGCCGATCGCAGTCCGCCCGGCCGTGCTCCGGCCGGCCGTACGATAGAACCGTCAGTCCGCCGCGACCACCCACACGCGGCGTGGGCAGGGCAGCGTGCAGTGCGGCGGCCGGCACCCGACCACCCCCGAGCGCGAGCCCGGACCACCGCAACCCGTCCATCTTCTCGGCGCCCAGGGCAAGATCCAGACCGCCACCCAGGGCATCGCAGTCAACCAGCATGGCGTGGCGTCCCGACTCCGCAACCGCAACCGCGACGGCGGTCGCGAATACCGATGCCCCGGCGCCGCCGCGGCCACCGAGCACCGCCAGCACTCGTCCCGGATCGGGCGGCGACTCCACCGCATCGGCCAACGCGCCCACCAGCCAGGCTTCGGCGTCCGGCAACATCGCCACGTGCTGGGCACCGACCGCGACCGCAGACCGCCACACTTCCGGGTCGTCGTCCGCCGAGACGATCACCACACCGTCTCTGCGGGGTAGGCCAGAGCTGGCGGTAGCCCTCGCTGCGTCGATGTCCAGCAGGATCAGAGTGGCGCAGTTCCACTGTTCGCGGGCCGTGGCGAGGTCGGTGACCCGCTGCGGATCACACCCCGCGGCCGCCGCAAGCCGGGTGACCTCGTCGGCCAGCCCACCTGGCGTCATCACCATGATCGGCTGCCGGCCAGCCGTGCGCCCACCGCTTGTCTGCACTGTTGCCCCCAGAGTTACCGCCCCGCGCTTGCGGCGGCGTCCGGTGCCACTGTCATTGCGCCGGGTTGCCCAGGCCAGCAGTTCATGATCGACCTGTGGATAACAGGAGCACTGTGGATAACCCGCAGACGTGGCCTCATATGCTGGCCAACTGTGAGCTCTCCCAGCCCGGCTGCCTCGGGCATCGCGGCATTCTTCGACCTGGACAAGACCATCATCGCCAAGTCCAGTGCGTTTGTGTTCTCCCGCGCGTTCTTCCAGGAAGGTCTGATCAACCGGCGCGCGGTCCTGAAGAGTACTTACGCCCAGTTCATGTACTTGCTGGCCGGAGCTGACACCGAGCAGATGGAACGCATGCGGGCGCATATCACCGCGCAATGCACCGGCTGGGACATCGCCCAGGTGACAGCGATCGTCGAGGAGACCCTGCACGACGTCGTGGATCCGCTGGTGTACGCCGAGGCGACCGAGCTGATCGCCGCGCACCACCGCCGGGGCGAGGACATCATCGTGGTGTCAGCGTCTGGCGTCGAGGTGGTAGCGCCGATCGCCAAGATGATCGGCGCGACGCACACCGTGGCCACCAGGATGGGGACCCACGACGGTCGGTACACCGGCGACGTCGAGTTCTACTGCGCGGGCGAGAACAAGGCGCTGGCCGCGCGGCGGCTGGCCGAGGAGCAGGGTTACGACATGCAACGTTGCCACGCCTACTCCGACTCGATCACGGATCTGCCGCTACTGGAGGCGGTCGGCCACCCGACGGCGGTGAACCCGGATCGGGCGCTGCGCCGCGAGGCCGTTGCGCGGGGCTGGCCGGTGCTCGCATTCTCCAACCCGGTCTCACTACGGACCCGGATTCCGGCACCCTCCGGTGCACAGATCGCCGCAGCTGTCGGTTTGGGAGCAGCGGCCGCGGCTGGCGTCGCCTGGTACGGATTACGGCGACGGCAGCGTTGAGCCGGGTCCGCTCAACGGGTCTGCACTTAGCGCAGACGAGTGATTCCGACCCATTATTTGTACGGTACGTAATCAAAGTGCAGTGCCTGATCGGGCCTCTTGCTGAGCCCCCGGTCACGGAGTAGACATGTCTTCACGGACATCCAGAAGGCCAGGGGCGGTGCGGCAGAGAAGTACCGTCCACCCCGTCTGGAGCTCCGTGCACGGGCGTCGGGTTCCCCACGCGCAGCACGCCGCGGGAGGCTTGTCGTCAAGGGTCTGCGTGCCGTGTCCTCTGGGGATACGGGCGCCGAGACACCGCAGGGTACGACACGAGTTGCACGCTTGGTACCCCGGCAGTCCGT
>JAVXWL010000039.1:0-3023 GCA_032230565.1 Pseudonocardiales bacterium
GTGAGCACCGCCGGGTCGAAGACGCTCAACGTCCGAGTGATCATGGTCTGCAGCGCCCCGACCATTGCGGCGGCGGCCGGCACCGGATCCACCGCGTTGCACGGCGCGCTGGCGTGCCCACCTTGACCGGTGACGGTCACCCGCAGGACGTCCGACGACGCCATGATGGCGCCGGGCCTGGTCTGCACCAGCCCGCTGTCCAAGGTGGACGTGATGTGCAGGGCTAGCGCCCGTTCCGGGGTCCCGGCGATTTCCAGCAGCCCCTCGTCGAGCATGTGCCGGGCTCCGTGGAAGCCCTCTTCGCCGGGCTGAAACATCAGCAGAACCCGGCCGGCCAGCTCGTCGCGCTGCTCGGCGATCAGTCGCGCGGCTGAGGCCAGCATCGCGACGTGCGTGTCGTGTCCGCAGGCGTGCATCGAGCCTGGTAGCTCGGAGCTGAATGGCACTCCCGATAGCTCAGTGATCGGTAACGCGTCCATGTCAGCCCGCAACAGCACGGTCGGCCCCGGCCGCGCCCCCTCGATCACCCCGACCACCGAACTGGCGCCTCGCCCGGTGTGTACTTGCACGGGGAGACCGGCCAACGCGCCGAGCACGGCGGACTGCGTCTCGGGCAGGTGTAGGCCCTGCTCCGGGCGCTGGTGCAAGCTGCGGCGCAGTGCGATCGTGTCCCGCTGCAGCGTTGCCGCGGCGCGCACCAGGTTGCTCGCGCGCCGACTATGACGGGCCTCAGGCGTGCTCACAACCGCTTATCTTCGCACGTCATCGCGCGGATGTGGGCCCGAATCGGTGATCGCATTTCCGTGCGGAGCCAGGGGGCGCATACTTGTCCCATGTCCGTCACCGGCTTTGCCATCGCTGTGGTTCGCGAGGACGGGCGCTGGCAGTGTAAGAAACTGGATGCTGCGGCCCTGAAGGACCTCGACGCGGCCATCACTGAGCTGCGTGGGCAACGCTCCACCGGCGCTGTCTTCGGTCTGCTCGACGTCGATGACGAGTTCTTCGTCGTGGTGCGGCCGGTACCCGGCGGCGTGTCACTGCTGCTGTCCGACGCCGTCGCGGCGCTGGACTACGACGTTGCCGCCGACGTGCTGGACCTGCTGCGCGTCGATGTTCCCGAAGAAGACGCCGCGGATTCCGACGAGGTGTGGCCGGAGGGCGACCTCGGGCTGCTCGCCGACCTGGGATTGCCCGCCGAGGAGATGCAGGTGATCATCGATGAGGTGGACCTGTACCCGGATGAGCAGCTCGACATGATCGCCCAGCGGTGCGGGTTCCAGCCACAGCTCTCGGAGCTGCTGGAGAAGCAACCGGGATGATCGCGGCGACCGGTGCCGACCTGGCGCTGGTGCGGCGCGCTCTGGAGGTGGCAGGCGACGCGGTGCGTACTGGAGACGTGCCGGTCGGGGCCGTGCTCGTGGACGCCGACGGCGTCGAGCTGGCTGCTGCCTGCAACGCCCGGGAGGCTACCGGCGACCCGACGGCGCACGCCGAGCTGCTGGTCTTGCGCGCCGGGGCTTCCCGGCTGCGTGAAGCCGGGCGCGGTGACGGCTGGCGGCTGACCGGCTGCACCCTGGCGGTGACGGTGGAGCCCTGCACGATGTGCGCAGGCGCGCTGGTGGCGGCCCGGGTGGACCGCCTCGTCTTCGGTGCGTGGGAGCCCAAGACCGGTGCCGTCGGCTCGCTGTGGGACGTCGTTCGGGACCGCCGGTTGCACCACCGGCCGCAGGTCCTCGGGGGCGTCTTGGAGTCCGAGTGCGCGGCGCTGCTTAGCGGGTTCTTCGCCAACCACCGCACGCGGATGGCACCGGTACGTCCGGTATTGTGACCGGCGGTAGCGTGTCCGAGCGGCCGAAGGAGCGCGCCTCGAAAGCGCGTGAGGGTTCACGCCCTCCGTGGGTTCAAATCCCACCGCTACCGCCATCTACCAGCTAGAACGCTGACCACCTGCTTTGGCGATGATCGGCGTTCCGGCGTGTGGTTGCATTTGTGGTTGCATTTGCCTGTTAGGCGGCCGGTGCAGGGTCGTCCGTGGCGTCGTCACCGGCGTCCGGCGCAGGTGGTTCGGTGGGCTTCCACAGGAGCCCGCCGACGCTGTTGGCGACGTCGCGCCGGATGGCCGCGATGATGTGCTGGTACCGCGCGGCCATCGCCGTGTTGGACCAACCCATGATCGCCATCACCGTTCGGTCGGGGATCTGCAGCAGCAATAGCACGGTGGCGGCCGTGTGCCGGGCGTCGTGCAGTCTTCGCTCTGGCACTCCTGCCCGTTCTAGCAGCCGCTTCCACTCGGTGTAGTCGGTGCGCGGGTTGAGCGGCCCACCGGTCGGCGTGGTGAACACATAGCCCGTCTCCTGCCAGAGCTGCGCTGCGGTCAACCGTTCGTGCTCTTGTTCTGCCTTGTGCAGCTTGAGCAGCGTGACCAGCTCGTCGGGCAGCCCGATACCGCGCTTACCAGCCTTGGACTTCGTGCCAGCCGTCTCCTTGCGCAGCGGCACACGCTTCGGACAGTATCCGCCGAACTTGTGACCGCACGGTTCGGCGCAGCCGTGTTGCCATTTTGGGCGCAGTCGACTACGTCGCACGATGAGCGTGCAGTCGTCAAGGTCGATATCCGTCCACTGGAGGCCTAGGGCTTCGCCTTGGCGTAGGCCGAGTGCTAGCGCAATTGCCCATCGCGCGCTATTCCGCTTTTGTCGTGCGACTTCAAGAATGCTCTTGACCTGAGCGACGGAGTACGGCTCGATTTCTTCTTCCTCGACTTTCGGTGCTCTGGCCAGTAGCGCTGGGTTCTCGGTGATTTTCTTCCTTCGCTTGGCTTCGTTTAGCGCGGCTCGGATGGTGCGGTGAACCTGGTGCACTCTGCCCGGCTTGGCTCCTGCTTTTGTCATCATCCGGTACAATTTTTCCAGGTGTTCGGGCTCCAGCTTGTCGAGTTTGTGTGCGTGTACGACTCTGTTGCATAATTTTGCGACGCGCTGATCACGTCCCGCGATGTTGATCTGTGTTGATGGACGATGCCT
>JAVXWL010000096.1:0-12931 GCA_032230565.1 Pseudonocardiales bacterium
GCCGAGCTGCTGGCCACCTCGCGGGCGGCTTTCGACACAGTCGGGGGGCTGCTGGAACGCAATCGGGTCAAGGCCGCGATCGGCGAGGCGATGCGAGTCGTGAGCGCGGCGAACAAGTATCTGTCCGAGCAGGAACCGTGGAAGCGCAAGGACGACCCGGAGCGCCGGGACACCATCCTGCACACCGCGCTGCAGGTCGTCTCCGACGCCAACACACTGCTCACCCCTTTCCTGCCGCATGCCGCCCAGCAGGTGCATGAGCAGCTCGGCGGCACCGGCGTGTGGTCGGCCCAGCCGCAGATTCGCGACGTCAGCGAAATCGTCGCAGGGTCCGGCCCCGACTACTCGGTGATCACCGGCGACTACGCCACCGAACAGGCCCGCTGGACCAGCATCCCCATCGAGCCCGGCCGCCCCCTAACCAAACCCACCCCGCTGTTCACCAAACTGGACCCCGCCCTAGGCGAAACCGGCCCCACGTGGGCCCCCATCGAACCCTGATCCCACCCGCATTCAGCGATCAGGCGGAGGAGTTAACGTGCGAGAGTTGCCGCCTGCGCCCGCACGGTTGCCGGCGGAGGTTGTCGACGCACACACGCACCTGGACGCGTGCGGGGCAACCGACGCCGCGGGGGTTCGGGCGGCGCTGGATCGGGCGGCGGCGGTGGGGGTCGCCGCGGTAGTGACGGTGGCTGATGACATGGCCTCGGCGCGCTGGGTGGTCTCGGCGTCGAGCTGGGACGAGCGGGTGTTCGCCGCGGTGGCGCTGCATCCCACCCGCACCGCGACGATGACCGACGCCGACCGCGCCGAGCTCGAGCAGCTGGTGCGGCAACCCCGGGTGGTGGCCGTGGGGGAGACCGGGCTGGACTACTACTGGACGCAACACGATCCGCGGTGCTCGCCACCGGAGGCGCAACAAGACGCCTACCGCTGGCACATCGACCTCGCCAAGCGGGTCGGCAAGCCGCTGATGATCCACGATCGGGATGCCCACGGCGACGTGCTGGCGGTGCTTGAGCAGGAAGGGCCGCCGCAGACCGTCATCTTCCACTGCTTCTCCGGGGATGCCGCGATGGCGCGAAGCTGTGTCGATGTCGGTTATGTCCTATCGTTTTCCGGCACGGTGACTTTCCGCAACGCCCGCGCTTTACGCGAGGCGGCGATCCTGGTCCCGGACGGGCAGCTGCTGGTCGAAACCGATGCGCCGTTCCTCACCCCGCATCCGCACCGGGGAAGGCCCAACGAGCCGGTCAACCTGCCGTACACCGTCCGGGATCTCGCCGCGCTGCGCGGCCAGGACGTGTCCGAGGTCGCGGCGTCAAGCTGTGCCAACGCCGTGCGAATCTTCGGATTCGGGTCTCCGGTTACCAAAAGTAACTTCAGTGCGACCGATGCCGCTGGGCGTTCCTGAGCGCTCAATCGGCGACACTTCGCAAGAAATGTTTGCGCGCTCGGCTACGAACCGTTACCGTTCCGTCACTGTCAGCCGGGATGGGGTAGTTCCGGCACGGGGATGTGGATCACTGTCGGCGACGTCACGGTCGTGCGGGCGGGGATCCGTCGGGTGAGCTTGCCTTCTTTTGTGGAGGTCGGCGTCTACTCCCGGCTGTTCTCGTGCTTCCCCTGCCCGGAACTGCGACGACTGGACATTGGTGACCACTCGTACGTTAGTCAGAGGCTCGCTGGTAGCTACCATGCTGGCATTGACCACCGGCATTGCCTCGGTTCTCACCATGGACAAGACCATCACCGTCACGGTGGACGATGAGGAGCGGACCATCCACACATTCGCTTCCTCGGTCGCGGGCGCGCTGGAATCCGCGGGGCTTCGGGTCGATGAGCAGGACGCGTTGGCGCCCACTGCGAACAGTGCAGTCGAGGACGGTAGCCGGATCGTGCTCAAGCGCGCCCGACCGCTCGCCCTCACCGTCGACGGGACCCAGCACGAGATCTGGACCACCGCTCTCACCGTCGACACCGCGTTGCAGCAGGTCGGGATGAACGCCCCGGCCATGCAGCTGTCGACCGATCGGTCCCGGCGCATTCCGCTGGAGGGGATGGCTCTGGTGGTGCAGATCGCCAAGCCGATCACCCTGCTCGATGGGGACCAACCGGCGAAGGAGATCCAGGCTACCGCGCTGTCCGTCGGTGACCTGCTTACTCAGCAAGGCGTTCCGTTGCAGGAGCGCGACCTGGTCACCCCAGCACGAAACTCACCGGTGCTGCCCGGGATGACGGTGCAGGTGACTCGCGTGGTCACCGAGGAACGTACTTACAAGCAACTCGTCGCGCCGCCGGTTAAGAAGATCACGGATCCCCGGCTGCCGGCTGGCCGTGAGGTCGTTGAAGATCCTGGCGCCCCAGGCGAGCAGATTGTCACATTCCGGGTGACCTTGGCCAACGGTCAAGAAGCCGACCGCAAGCAGCTCGCCGCCAAGGAGCTCACTCCGGCACGGCCGGCCCGGGTCCGGGTGGGCGCGAAGGGCTCCTCGCCGCAGCGGTACACCACCACGGGGACCACGGTCTGGGATCAGCTGGCCCGATGCGAGTCCGGCGGCAACTGGGCCGCCGACTCGGGCAACGGTTACTACGGCGGCCTGCAGTTCGACAAGGCCACGTGGAGCGCCAACGGCGGTAACCAGTACGCCCCGTACCCGAACCAGGCAACCCGCGAGCAACAGATAGAGATCGCCCAGCGGGTCCGCAACGCCCGCGGCAACTACCACGCCTGGCCAACCTGCTCGGCCGAGGTCGGCCTGGCCTAGTCTCACCCGTCATGGAGACATATCGGGGCTATCGGGCGCCTCGTTACCCCGATAAGTCTCCATGACGGGGTTGCTCGGGCCGGCTGAGGTGCGGAAGTTGGCTGCGAAGGTTGGGGTGCGGCCAGCTAAGCGGCTTGGGCAGAACTTCGTACATGACGCGAACACGGTCCGCCGGATCGTGGCGGCGGCCGAGCTGACCCCCGACGACGTCGTGTTGGAAGTTGGGCCTGGGCTGGGCTCGCTGACCCTGGCGTTGCTTGGCGCGGTGGACCGGGTGCTGGCCGTGGAGGTGGATCCACTGCTGGCCGGCGCGTTGCCCGCCACGGTGGCTGACCGTGCCCCGCAACGCGCTGATGCGCTACGGATACTGACCGCAGACGCCCTTCGCGTGCGCCGCCAACAGATCGTCGAGGCGGCTGGGGGTCTGGAACCCACCGCACTGGTCGCAAACTTGCCGTACAACGTCGGCGTTCCCGTGCTGCTGCATCTGCTCGCCGAGCTGCCGAGCCTGCGCCGCGGGCTGGTGATGGTGCAGGCCGAGGTGGCCGACCGGCTGGCCGCCCCGCCAGGCAGCCGATGCTACGGCGCGCCCAGCGTCAAGGCGGCCTGGTTCGCTGAGGTGCGCCGCGCCGGGCCGGTACCGCGCACGGTGTTCTGGCCGGTGCCCAACGTGGACTCGGGCTTAGTCGCCCTGACCACCCGTCCGCCACCCTCGACAGTGCCCAGGCAAGAGGTTTTCGCGCTGATCGACGCCGCCTTCGCGCAGCGCCGCAAGACGTTGCGGGCCGCCTTGTCCAGCTGGGCCGGTTCGGCAGCCTCCGCCGAGCAGCTGCTCCGGGCGGCCGGGATCAATCCCCGCAGCCGCGGCGAGCAGCTTTCCGTCGGGGACTTCGCGCGGATCGCCGCTGTTGCCGGGTCGTGAGTGGCAAACAGCGTTATGGCACTTAATGCCACTCACGAGCGCGCAACGCATATCCTGGTGGAGTGCTCGCTGTGGTGCCGCAACCGGTTACCGTGCGCGTCCCGGCCAAGGTGAACCTGCACCTGGCCGTGGGCGCGCTGCGCGGCGACGGCTACCACGAGCTGACCAGCGTGTTTCAGGCGCTGTCGTTGCTCGACGAGGTGACCGTCGCGGCCACCGACGAGCCCGGGGTGCACGTGTACGGCGAGGGCGCCGCGACCGTGCCCACTGACGACCGTAACCTGGCGTGGCGCGCGGTCCTGCTGCTCGCCCAGCGGGTCGGACGACGACCTTCGGTGCGGGTGGTGCTGCGCAAAGCCATCCCGGTGGCTGGCGGCATGGGCGGCGGCAGCGCCGACGCGGCGGGCACCCTGGTCGCGCTCGCCGCGCTGTGGCGCCTGGATATCTGTCGCGACGAGCTGACAGGACTGGCCGCTGGGCTAGGTTGTGACGTGCCGTTCGCGTTGTGTGGCGGCACCGCGATGGGCACCGGACGCGGTGAGTCCTTGGTGCCGGTGCTGGCTCGGCACTCGTTTCACTGGGTGATCGCGCTGGATCACCACGGCCTGCCCACACCCGAGGTATACCGGGAGTTAGACCGGTTGCGCCACGGTGTCCCCCAGTCGTTACAGCGGCTGGGCGACGTCGAGCCGCTGCTGGAGGCGCTGGCGTCGGGAGACCCCCGGCGGCTCGCATTGCTGCTCGGGAACGATCTGCAGGCCGCGGCGGTGTCGCTGCGCCCCGCACTGCGCCGCACACTGCGCGCCGGGGTCGACGCCGGGGCGTTGGCCGGAATAGTGTCCGGATCGGGCCCGAGCTGTGCGTTCCTGTGCACCGACGGCGACGCCGCGGTCCGGGTTGCCGCCGAGCTGGCCGGAGCCGGCGTGTGCCGCACCGTCCGGGTAGCCACCGGCCCGGTGCCCGGTGCTCGGATTGTGGAGGATCCGCCCCCACTATCGCCCAACCCTGGGCCGCCTCACGGACCCCTGGCGCACGCCTGATGGCCAACCTGGTCAACCTGGAGGCCGTCTCGAAGTCCTACGGGATCCGCCCGTTGTTGTCCGATGTGTCGCTCGGGGTCGATGAGGGCGACCGGATCGGCGTGGTGGGACTCAATGGTGGTGGCAAGACCACGTTGCTGCAGGTGCTTGCGGGACTCGAGGCGCCGGACACCGGCCGGGTCAGCCAGAACAGGGACCTGCGCACCGCGGTGCTCACCCAGCGAGTCGACCTGCCCGAGCAGGCCACCGTGCGCCAGGCGGTGCTGGATCCGCTAGGGGTCACCGCTGAGTACGAGTGGGCCGCCGATCCACGGGTGCGCGGCATCCTTGACGGGCTGGGCGTCTCGGCGTTGGGCGTGGATCGGCCGATCGCCGGGCTCTCCGGCGGGGAACGGCGCCGGGTGGCACTGGCTGCCGCGCTGGTGCCCGAGCTCGACCTGGTGATGCTCGACGAACCGACCAACCACCTCGACGTCGAGGGGGTGCGCTGGCTCGCCGAGCACCTGCTGGCGCGACGGTGCGCGGTGGTAGTGGTGACCCACGACCGGTGGTTCCTCGATACCGTCTGCACCCGGACCTGGGAGGTCACCGACGGTCGGGTGGACGGCTACGACGGCGGCTACGCGGATTGGGTCTACGCCCGGGCCGAACGACTCCGGCTGGCCGGCGCGGCGGAGGACCGTCGGCGCAACCTGGCCCGCAAAGAACTCGCGTGGCTGCGCCGTGGGCCACCGGCGCGCACGTCTAAACCGCGATACCGGATCGAGGCCGCCGAGGCGCTGATCGCCGATGTGCCGGCGCCACGGGACAACGTGGAGCTGCTCGCTTTCGCGAAACGCCGGCTGGGTCGTACCGTGCTGGAGCTCGAAGACGTCACGGTGACGATCGGCGGCCGGCGGTTACTGGACGGCGAGACGTGGCGGATCGGGCCGGGGGAGCGTATCGGGCTGGTCGGGATCAACGGATCCGGCAAGACGACGTTGTTGCGGCTGCTTGCGGGGGAACGGGAGCCGGACACCGGTCGCCGCGTGCAGGGGCAGACGGTGTTCCTGGCCCACCTACACCAGGAGCTGGAGGATCTACCCGAATCGCTGCGGGTGCTGGAGGCGGTGGAGGAGGTCGCCTCCCGCATCACGTTGGGCCGGCGGGAGTTGTCCGCATCGCAGCTGGCCGAGCGGCTCGGGTTTCCCCCGTCGCGGCAGTGGACCGCGGTGGCGGATCTGTCCGGAGGCGAGCGGCGGCGGCTGCAGCTGACCCGGTTGCTGATGGCGCAGCCGAACGTGTTGCTGCTCGACGAACCCACCAATGATCTGGACATCGACACGTTGCAGCAGCTGGAGGATCTGCTCGACAGCTGGCCGGGCTCGCTGGTCGTCGTGTCGCACGACCGCTACTTCGTCGATCGGGTCTGTGACACTGTGGTGGCCTTATTCGGTGACGGGCGGATCACGCACCTGCCCGGCGGCATCGAGGAATACCTGGCCCGGCGCGATAGCGCCGCGACCGCCCGGTCGGGATTCTCCTACCCGGCCGAGGCGCCGAAGGAAGCCGCGCAGCTGCGCACCGCCCGCAAGGAACTGGCTCGGCTGGAACGTCAGCTGGAGCGCCTGTCCGGGCGCGAAGCGCAGCTCCAGCAGCAGATCATCCTGCAGGCCGCCGATCCGGTGGCATTCCGGGAGCTCGACGGTGAACTGCGGATGGTACTCGCGGCGAAAAACGAGCTGGAGACCCGCTGGCTGGAAGTCGCTGACGCCGCCGGTTGACCGCCATCGGGTGCGGGTTCGCCCAGCACAGTCGTAAGGTGGCCGGTTGTGAGCAGGTTCGTCGACACTCTGGTGGCACACTGCGCACCGGATTCACCGACCCGATCCGACCGCGGCATGACCACTGGTGAGCCGATTCAGCCGCACCGGGTCACCTGGACGCAGGTGCACGAGAAGGCCCTGCGCGCCGCCGGGTATCTGGTGGGCACCGCTGCGCCCGGTGTGCAACACGGTGACGCGGTTGCGGTGTTGGCCGGTGACCCCGCGCTGATCGCACCCGCGGTGCAGGGTGTCTGGCTGGCCGGTGGCAGCGTGACCATGCTTCACCAACCCACCCACCGAGCCGATCTGGCGAGTTGGGCGGCGGACACCATCAAGGTGCTTAGCATGATCGACGCCAAGCTGGTGCTGCTCGGGCCGCCCTTTAACCAGCTCGCTCCGGTGCTGGAGCAGCGCGGGATCAGCTACCTAATGCTCGCCGATCTCAAGGCACAGGGTGCCCGACCACTCAGCGCGCCGGTGCCGGTAGGGGAGGACGACACCGCGCTGCTGCAGCTCACCTCGGGCTCCAGCGCCGAACCCAAGGCCGTCCGGATCACCCACGGCAACCTCTACGCAAACATGACCGCGATGACGCAGGCTGGTGCGCTCGACCCGGTCAACGACGTGATGATTTCCTGGCTGCCGCTGTTCCACGACATGGGGATGGTCGGGTTGCTCACCGTCCCGATGGCGCTGGGCCTGGAGCTGGTGAAGGTGACCCCGACGGATTTCATGGCCCGTCCGTTGCTGTGGGCCGAGCTGATCAGCAAGTACCACGGCACGATCACCGCTTCCCCGAACTTCGGCTACGCCCTGCTGGCTCGGCGGCTGGCCAACAGCGACGCGCATTTCGACCTGTCCAGCCTGCGCTTTGCCCTCAACGGCGCCGAACCCATCGAACCGGCGGCGGTACGGGCCTTCACTAGCGCTGGTGCGCCGTTCGGGCTGCCGGGAACTTGCATGGTGTGCGCCTACGGGATGGCCGAGGCCACGCTCGCGGTCTCATTCTCCCCGCTGGGGATCGGCATGCAGGTGGACACCGTGGATGCCGACGCTCTGGAGATTCGACGGAGGGCCGTCGTCGCCGAGCCGTCGGATCGGGACGTCCGGGCCTTCCCGCGCTTAGGGCCGCCGTTGCCCGGGATGGAGGTGCAGGTCCTCGCGGACGACGGTCACCCGCTCGGTGAGCGGGAGGTCGGCCGGCTCCAACTACGCGGCGAATCAGTGACCCGCCAGTACCTGACCACAGCAGGTCCGCTGCCCACCCGGGATGCCGACGGATGGTTGGACACCGGCGACGAGGGCTACCTCACCGACGGTGAGGTGGTGGTCTGCGGGCGGCGCAAGGACGTCATCATCATGGGCGGGCGCAACATCTACCCCCTCGACATCGAGCGCGCCGCCGGACTGGTCCCCGGGGTCCGCCCGGGCAACGTAGCGGCCGTGCGGATAGACACCGGTGCCAGGCGGGAGTCGTTCGCGGTGGCCGTCGAGTCCACGCAGGCCGGCGACGCCGACGCCGAGCGCATCCTGCGCAAGGAGGTCACTTCCCGGGTGGTCGATGCGATAGGCCTACGCCCCGCCGCCGTAGTAGTTCTCCCACCCGCCGCCCTCCCCAAAACCCCCTCAGGCAAGCTGCGCCGTGCCGCCGTCCGCGACCGCATCGCGGACTACCTCGCTGATCACTCGCATTGAGCCCGCTCAATGCGAGTCGGGAGCTCAGTGCACCTGGTTTTGGGTGGCGGATAGGCCTTGGGTGAGCAGTTGTTCTACGGCGTCGGCGCAGCGGTCCACCAGGAAGTCCAGTTCGCGGCGTTGATCCGCGGAGAAGTCGCGCAGCACGAAATCAGCCGGGTCCATCCGGCCCGGCGGCCGGCCGATACCGAAACGTACCCGCAGGTAATCCCGGCTGCCCAGACATTCCGAGATCGAGCGGAGCCCGTTGTGGCCGCCCTCGCCGCCGCCGCGCTTGAGCTTCAGCACGCCGTAGTCGAGGTCCAAGTCGTCGTGGACGACCACCACATCGGTCGGCGGAACCTTGTAGTACCGCGCCGTCGCGGCGACCGGGGGGCCGGAGATATTCATGTAGGAGCGCGGGCGCGCCAGCACCACCCGGCGTCCGGCCAGCCGGGTTTCCAGCACGTCGGCCCCAGCCTTGTGCGAGGTGAAACGCCCACCCACCCGATCGGCGAGCTCGTCGAGCACCCTGAATCCGACGTTGTGCCGGTTGCCGGCGTAGCCGGAGCCCGGGTTGCCCAGACCCACGATCAGCGCGAGTTCCCCGGCGACCCGGTCGTTGCTGGCCTCATCGGTCACGGCGTGGTCGAGGGCCCCCGTCAGCCCTGCTCGTCCGTAGCCCCAGTTCCGGTCGGCGCCGGTTCTTCACCGGTAGCCTCGGTTTCGAGGTCTGCGGTGGTCGGTGCGGCGACGATGTTGACCACGAGGTACTCCGGGTCCGTCCGTAGCCCCACCCCCGGCGGCAGCGGGACATCGCCGGCCAGCACCCGGGTACCGATCGCGGCGCCCTCAACGGAGACTTCGATCTCCTCGGGGATCGACATTGCATCCGCCTCGACCTGCAGGCTCACCAGCTCCTGGGTGACCAGCGTGTCCGGGGCGGCATTGCCGGTGACGACGAGGTAGACGTCCACCACCACCTTCTCGCCGCGCCGGACGATCAGCAGGTCGACGTGTTCGATGTGTCGCCGGATCGGATGCACGGTGACGGTCTTGGTCAGCGCGAGTTGCGGCTGGCCGTCCACGTCGATGTTGAGCACCGCGTTGCTGCCCTGCTCCCGCACCACCCTGGCGAACTCCAGTGCGGGCAGTGCCACGTGCTGCGGGTCGCTGCCGTGCCCGTAGAGCACCGCGGGGATCTTGCCGGCGCGTCGGGTGCGGCGGGCGGCACCTTTGCCGAACTCGGTGCGCGGCTCGGCGGCCAGACGGACCTCGGACACGGTTGGGCTCCTTAGCAGTTTCGAGACGAGATCGAGGTCGGTGGCGGCCGCCTCATGATCGCTGAGCGGGCGCGCGAAGCGACACGCCGCGTCGATCACGAAGAGCGCCAGGCCCTCCCTCGCCGGGGCAACTCATCGAGTATAGGCGGGGCGCGTTCACCGGTTCGGCACCAGGGGTGCTCCAGTCCGAGTCGGCGTTTGCTGGCGGTTAGGCGATGCCGTCGAACAGGCTGGTCACGGAGCCGTCATCGAAGACTGCGTGGATCGCCTGGGCCAGCAGCGGCGCGATGGACAGCACCGTCATCCCGGGAAACCGCTTGTCGTCCGGGATGGGAAGGGTGTTGGTGAAGATGACCTCGCAGGCGCCGCAGCTGGACAGCCGCTGGCTAGCGGACTCCGACAGCACCCCATGGGTGGCGGCGACGACGACGTCGGTCGCGCCGCCTTCGAGCAGCGCCCGCACGGCGCCGGCCACCGTTCCGCCGGTGTCGATCATGTCGTCGATTACCACGCAGAGCCGACCCTCGATGTCGCCGACCACCCGGTTGGCGATCGCCTTGTTGGGCTCGCGGGGGTTGCGAGTCTTGTGGATGAAGGCCAGCGGCGTGCCGCCGAGGGTCTCGGCCCACCGTTCAGCCAGCCGCACCCGGCCGGAGTCCGGCGACACCACGGCCAGCTCACGCCCGGCGTAGGTGTGCTTGACATGGTCGGCGAGCACCGGCAGGGCGAACAGGTGGTCCACCGGCCCGTCGAAGAAGCCCTGGATCTGCGAGGTGTGCAAATCCACTGTCATGATCCGGTTCGCGCCGGCGACCTTGAACATGTCCGCGATGAGGCGGGCGGAGATGGGCTCGCGCCCGCGGTGTTTCTTGTCCTGACGGCTGTAGCCCCAGAACGGCATCACTACGGTGATCCGCTTGGCCGATGCGCGCTTGAGCGCGTCCACCATGATCAGCTGCTCCATGATGGAGTCGTTGATCGGGGCGGCGTGCGCCTGCACCACGAAGGCGTCACAGCCGCGGACCGACTCCTCGAACCGGACGAAGATCTCACCGTTGGCGAAGGCGTAGGCGGACTGCGGGGTGACCGCGATGTCGAGATACTTGGCCACCTCCTCGGCCAGCTCCGGGTGGTAGCGCCCGGAGAACAGCATCAAGCTCTTCTTCGGAATCGCCGACATCGTGGAAAGGGTCATGCTCACTCCTGCCGCGTCTGATCACCGTAGGCCCGGTCGGACGGTTGCGCTTGCACAGCCAGCTTCGCCGCATCGGCGGCTGGGGTTGCCGGGCGCTGCCGGCTGACCCATCCTTCGACATTGCGCTGACGTCCACGGGCTATCGCCAGCGCCCCCGGCGGTACGTCCTCGGTGATCACCGAGCCGGCTGCGGTGTAGGCACCGTCGCCGATGGTCACCGGGGCCACGAACATGTTGTCGGCCCCGGTCCGCGCATGCGCCCCTACGGTGCTGTGGTGTTTGGCCACCCCGTCATAGTTGACGAACACGGTGGCCGCGCCGATGTTGCTGCCCTCGCCGATCGTCGCGTCGCCGACGTAGCTCAGATGCGGCACTTTCGCGCCGGCGCCCAGCGCGGCGTTCTTGGTCTCCACAAAGGTGCCGACCTTGGCCCGCTGGCCGATCCGGCTGCCCGGCCGCAGATAGGCGAACGGACCGATCTGCGCTCCATCGGCGACAACGGCACCGACGGCGTGAGCGCGAACCACGGTGGCGCCCGCGCCGATGGTGCACGCCGACAGGGTCGAGTCCGGTCCGATCGTGGCGCCGGGACCCACCACGGTTCCGGCCTGCAGCTGCACTCCCGGATGCAGCACGACGTCCGGGGCGAGCGCGATGTCGGCGTCCAGCCACACCGTGGCCGGGTCGATGACGGTGACGCCGGCTCGCATCCAGTGCTCCAGCAGCCGCCGGTTGTACTCCCCACCCAGGGCGGCCAGCTGCACCCGATCATTGACTCCGGCCACTAACCACGGGTCCGGGCACGGGTGCGCTCCGACCGCATGGCCGCTGGCGCGCACCAGGCCCAGCACATCAGTGAGGTACAGCTCACCCTGGCTGTTAGCGGGAGCGAGCTGACCCAGCGCATCGCGCAGCCCCTCGGCATCGAAGGCGTACACCCCGGAGTTGATCTCACAGATGGCGCGCTGCGTTGTGGTGGCGTCGGCGTGCTCGACGATGCCGGTGACCGCTCCTGACCCGTCGCGCAGCACCCGCCCGTAGCCGGTTGGGTCTGCCACCACCGCGGACAGGACCGTCATGGCGTGCCCGGCGCGGTGGTGTTCGGCGACCAGCCCGGCCAGCGTGGCGGTATCCAGCAGTGGCACGTCCCCGTAGCTGACCAGCACCGTCCCGGACAGCCCGGCGGGCAGGACGTCCAACGCGGTGCCGACCGCGTGGCCAGTGCCGCGCTGCTCGGCTTGCACGGCGGATTGCACCTCGCGTCCCAGTGCGGCCGCCACGGTCTGCAGGTTGGCCGCCACCGCGTCTCGCCCGTGGCCGATGACCACGACCAGGTGCTCGGGCACCAGCCCGGCGACGGCCCGCACTGAGTGCTCCAGCAGGGACCGCCCGGCGAGCGGGTGCAGCACCTTCGGGATCGCCGAGCGCATCCGGGTGCCTTCGCCAGCGGCGAGCACTATCGCTGTCGTGAGGCTCCCGTCTGGGAGCATCGCCTGTCCTTCCCGACCTCGGGTGGGCGTGCCTGTGCGGCCTTGACAGGTCGGATCCTACGGGGACGCCAGTTTCGGCGAGCGCTTCGGCGTCAATTCGTCGTTCACCCGCTAGCCATCCCAGGTGGAGGGGCAGGACGCTGCGCTTGCGCTCCCGACTCAACAGCAGAGCTGTTCGAGGTCGCTCAAACAGCCCTAGCTGTTGAGTTCGGGAACTGTGGAATCTGCGGTGCGCCTGGCACTGCACCTCGTACTTAGTTCCTCCTGCGCCGCCACTGCCGGGCTGTAATCGCGATCCAGTCCCGGAGAAACCAGCACCAGCACAACACCGCAACACCCAGCAGAACTCGCTTTGCGACCCGCACAGCAACCCCCCTGCCAGCGATCTACCACCCATACACAGCATTGAGTATCAGGACAGTGAAAGTCTATGGGATTCCTCGACTATGACGTTGAGATCCGCAAGATCACTGTTCGACCAGCGCGGTCAAGTCACTCAACGACCACTACCAACGCTCTACCTCGTCACCCGCTCGCTGCACCGACCGGACGCGATGGATGGCCTGCTCGGTAGGGACTGATGTCAACTATGGATGTCAGGGGAGGGGTGGTGATCTTGGCACTGTCCCTGACCGGCCGCTCCGCCGCCAGGATTCGAACCTGGACCATCGGAACCAAAATCCGAGGTGCTGCCTTTACACTACGGCGGAAGAGCGGGCCCCAACCCGCAGGCACATGGTGCCACGGCCGCTGC
>JAVXWL010000133.1:0-27910 GCA_032230565.1 Pseudonocardiales bacterium
GGCCTTGCGGACCGTCGCTGGATCAACCCCGTAAAGCTGCATCGAGCGAGGCCGCTCAGCGGCGTCGAATGTGATCATCCGCAGGGTACCGGGGTGCCGTTCCACCAGAGCCCGGCTGGTGATCATCTCGCAGATGTACAAACCGGCGCCGTGCTCACGGCACAGCCGGCGAAACGCCACGTTGGTAATCCCGGCCATCGGCGCTAGCACGACGGGAGGATCGACCCGGTAGGGACCGATTCGCAGTGGTGGTGGCACGGCAGGCACGCCCCACATCATCCCCCCTCGCACTGGCGACCAACGCAGGCATTCCACCGACCGTCGTCGCCGTACCCCAGGACCTGCAGTGCCGCTACATCAAACGAGGTAGTCTGGCGGGGTTTCTACATCTGTGGGTTGGCCACCATGAGGGGTTGCCACCGGGCAGGACGAGGGTAAAATTGGCGACGAATTGATAGGGAACTGCGCCATGCGTCGCTACTGAGATGGAGAAAAGATGATCGCGTTCGAGGCGCCACCGACAGGTGAGGCCCTTGAAAATGCCCATGCGTGGTCATTTCATAGACGTATCATAATAGCAGTCATGACTCTCCTCATGGGCGTCGCCGCTGTTGCGCTGGTGGCTGCTAACGAAAATGCCGCGTCCTCATCAATTCACACCGTTTTCGCCTGTGGTGACACACCCGGTTTCTGTCCTAATCCTCCCAGCTCCACCACTGACCATACCCAGTCCACCGATACCTCCCATGATGCTCCCCACTCCGTCGGCGCTCCCGCCAAGACGTAAGGAAGCCGATGAGGATTGCGGGCTGGATACCTGAGCGTATCCCTGCGCCACCTCGGGTGAAACAAGATGTACTGCTGCTGTTGGCGTTGTATACCTTCAACTGTCTCAGCTTCTCTTCATGGGTGAAACTAGGTGATGTGCCGTCCCACCCATGGTTGCTCGGCGAGTGGCTGTATGGCCTAGTGGCGCTCATACCTCTGCTCTGGCGAGACCGGGCGCCCATGACGGTTCTTGGCACTCAGTGGTTGCTCACCCTGGCCGCATGGCCGATGATGCCCCATTATATCCCTGCCGTAGGCATCCCCGTTGCCTTGTACGCAGTCTCTGTCCAGTACGGTCGGAAAAGCTCGTTCTTGGCGTTGCTGGCCTCATTTATTCCCAGCGCAGTCGCTGCCGCGGCAGCGTACGAAACCGCTGGGGTCAATTCACTCGTAACCAACGGGGCTTTTCTTTTCGTCTCGGTAGGGTGGGCGTGGGGGTTAGGTCGTTTGACTCAGGCCGGCCGTCGGAACATCCAAGTCCTGGAACACGAGCGGGAGTCGGCCTGGCAAGCGGAAGTGCTGGCAGCGGAGCGCAGAAGGATAGCCCGAGAGCTACACGACATCGTGTCCCACGCGGTAACCGTGATCGTCTTGCAGGCCGCCGGGGCGGCCCGCGTCGCGGAGACTGACTTCGCTCAAGTCACCCGGTCCCTGGGGCACATCGAGACCGCTGGCAAACAGGCGATGGCTGAGTTAAGACGCCTGCTCGGGGTCCTCTCGGACAGCGACCCCAGTAGCGCCGCCCACGGTGTCGACGGGCTCCAGCCGCAACCCGGATTGGCGGATCTGGCGGAGCTTCTCGCCTCTCTACGCGCCACTGGTATGCCGGTCACCATGCGGGTCGAAGGAATACAGTGTGAGCTGGACTCGAGCCTCGATCTGACCGCATACCGGATCGTGCAGGAAGGCTTGGTCAACGTCCTTAAACACGCCGGCAAGGACGCCAATCCACGCCTACAGCTAATATGGAAAACGCATAGTCTGCGCATCCAGATCGACAATGACATGAACGTTGCGAAGAGGCAAGCCGGGCAGCCCTTGTCCGGTGGCCGCGGTTTGGTGGGTCTGCGCGAACGAGCCCATGCGGCGGGTGGGGATCTGGATGCTGGACCCTGCCATGAAGGTGGCTACCGATTGACCGCTACCATCCCGTTCGCCACGCCTGGGATCTCGTCGGTTCCGCGTGTCGCCAGCCAGGGCCGCGGGGAACAAGGGAAAGTATTAGCGTGATCAGAGTCGTGATAGCCGATGACCAGCCGCTCGTCCGCGCTGGCATCACAATGTTGGTCAACGCCGAAAAGGACATCGCCGTCGTCGCCGAAGCCAACGACGGCGAGGATGCCCTTGTTCAAATCCGCGCGCATCGCCCGGACGTAGTCCTCATGGATGTGCGGATGCCGGGCGTCGACGGCGTCGCCGCTACCCGCGCTGTCTCCGATGAGGGTCTGACCGCGCAGAACGGTGAACCCGTCAGGGTCATTATCCTCACGACCTTCCATCTCGATGACTACGTCCACGCCGCGCTGCGCGCCGGAGCCTCTGGCTTTCTGCTTAAAGATGCCGCCCCTACAGAGATCGCGACCGCGATCCGTGCGGTAGTCGCCGGCGAGGCATGGTTGGATCCCGCTGTCACCCGCCGACTCATCGACGACTTCGCCGCACGCCCCGAGCAAGACGTCCCGACCCCAGCGGAGATGGCTCAGCTAACGCGTCGCGAGCGGGAGGTTCTCACCCATCTCGCCCGGGGATTGTCCAACGCCGAAGTCGCCGAGCAACTGTTCATCAGCGAGGCCACCGTCAAAACACATCTCGCCCGGGTGATGGCGAAACTCAACGTCCGAGAGAAAGCGCAAGCGGTGGCCGCCGCTTATCAGACCGGACTCGTGCAGCCCTCCAGCCCCCGTCCACGCCCGTTACACTGACGCAGCTCACCGAGCTGGGTCAGGCCGGCGGATGGTGAAACGTTCTAGCAAGTGCGGTTCGGCTCCGGTCGGTACCAACACCAGGTCGTTGATCTCCAGCGGCTCCTGCCGTGCGGGCGCGTCCCGGTCACCGGTCAACGTTGCCTGGACGAGGCGTTGGAGTTGTTCGCCGCACCGTCGGTAGAACCGTAGCTGCGTGCGGCGTCCGAACAGCAGCCAGCCCAGCCGCATGATCGGTCCGAGCGTCGGATCCAGCTGGGAATGGCAGTATGCGATGAACTCGACCTGTCCGGTGTCGAGATGTTTGACCACCGTGTAGTTGACCTTGCCGCGTTCGAAATGACGCTGCAGGGACTGGTAGGACCAGCCCCATACCCGCTCGCCGGCTCGGAGTTCGTCGGTGATCTCCGTTATTCGGACGCCCAGATAGAACCGCAGACCGTAGAAGCGCGCCTCAAGCAGCATGTCCCGGCCCAGCAGCGGATCTCCGCGGTGGTAGACGGCTCGGATGAGTTCGGGAGGGGTGAACTCGTAGTCTCGCACCAGCGCGCAGGCGAGCTCCCACGCACCGCCCGGTTCCGGAGGGCCAGGACGCTCACAGGCGATCGGATGGCGGTGCACGTCGAAGCGCCACTGCGGGGGCCGGACCTCGGCCGGGTCGTAGTTCACCGGTCGGTCACGCAGATCCGCCAGCGCCGCGGCGTAGTCGATATTGCCCAGGAGCCGGTCACGCATTGCGGTTCTCGACATCGCGCAGTGAGTCGCCGATGAGCCAGAACATGGGCGACCACAGCCCGACGAACAGCGCCCGCCGCTCGGCGTTGCCCCGTTCGTCCTGGCCGACGGTCTTGGCCCGGATCCACAGACCCAGACACAGGGCGATCGACCCGATCGACATCACATGAAAGTAAGTACTGCGGAGCCCAACCCGATACAGCAATTGGCCCACCATCTGTGCCTCCCTGTCCGTGGGTTTGCTCGGTACATCACGGGGAACACCACCAGCGTCCACGCATTCGCTGTCGGTCGCGAGGGGAGAGGCGAGTGCGCAATCTCGGCTCACACGTGCCTCAGTGGGCCACCATCTTGTTCCGGTGGTCGCTAGGGATGGTCCTGGTGTCGTGGCGTTACCTGTGGCAGATCACGCCGCTGCACCGGACGGTGCAGGTTGGCGACGTGGACGACCTACCGCCGCCGCTGCCCGAGCGTTGCATCGACGAACGTAACCAGCCGCTGGAACGCGGTGCCGGTCCGCTGTTCCATCGTCTGTTCGCAGTGCGCATCGAAGGGGCCACCATGACGGCGCAGGAGCTGATTTCCACCCTGGCAGCGGATCTCAACCAAGCGGTGCCTTCCGAGGTCACTTCTGTAGAGAAAGATTCGGACGATCTTGCCGTCGGCGACGAATTGATCGTGCGGATGCCTGGTCCCTGGGACGGACCAGTCCGGGTGGTCGACCGGACCGACACTTCGTTTCGGCTGGCCACTCTGCTCAACCACATGGAAGCAGGGCAGATCGAGTTCCGGGCCTGGCCGCGAGGCAGTTCACTGCAATTCGAGATCGAGGCATGGGCCCGACCGGGTAACCGAATCGTCAACCTCCTTTATACCCACCTGCGCTTGGCCAAGGAGATCCAGCTGAACATGTGGGTGCGGTTCTGCCAGGGAGCCGCTGAGGTCGCGGGTGGCCGGATTAGAGGTGGCGTCACCATCAACACCCGGGTGGTCGAGGAGTCGCAGTGGCGCCAGCCAGCAGTGTCGCCGGCGCAGGCGAGCTTGAATCGCTGAGCCGTACCCGATCGCCTTTCCACCGGGTAGCGTCGAAGACTTGTCGGCGGGTTGAGGGGTAGGTCGTGGGGCACGTGGCTGCGTGACGTTGGCCGCGCTCGTCGGCCGCGCCGTCCGGGCGGTCGCCTCTGATATCACGCCGCTGCGTGAGTCCGTCGCGTTCCGGCGGTTGTTCTCCGGTCAGGTAGTCTCCCTGGTCGGCACCCAGGTGACCCGGGTCGCCGTACCGCTGCAGGTGTACGCGATAACCCGCTCGTCGCTGGCCGTCGGGTTGATCGGGCTCGCCGCTCTGGTGCCACTGGTCGTCTTCGGGCTCTATGGCGGCTCGATTGCCGACGCGGTCGATCGTCGCAAGCTGGTATTGCTCACCTCAACCGCGACGATGCTGATCAGCGTGGCGCTGCTGGTACAAGCGGTGCTGCAGGTGAACTCCATCATCGTGCTGTTCGCGTGCGTCGCCGTGCAGTCGGCGTTCGCGGCGGTCGACTCGCCCACCCGCCGGGCGATCATCCCGCAGCTGGTGCGGACCGAGAAGTTGCCGGCGGCGAACACACTGGTCTACGGCAGCACCCAGCTCGCGATCATCGTCGGACCGCTGCTGGCCGGGGTGGCGGTGGGTGCCGGCGGCTTCGGGTCGGCCTACGCGATCGACGTGGGGTCGTTCGCCGCTGCCTTCTACGCCGCTGTCCGGCTGCCGTCGCTACCGCCGGGTGAGGGTGCCCGACGGGCCGGGCTGGCGTCCGTCGTCGAGGGGCTGCGGTTCGTCGCGGGGCGGAAGGTAGTCCTGATGACGTTCGTCGCCGACCTGATCGCGATGATCTTTGGGACGCCCGCGGCGCTGTTCCCAGCGCTCGCCTACGGCCTCTACGGCGGCGGGGCCGCAACCGCCGGTCTGCTCTACGCCGCACCCGCGGTAGGAGCGGTGATCGTGACACTACTGGGCGGTGCCATCGCTCGGGTGCACCGCCACGGGCTCGGGGTGGTGCTGGCGATCGCGGTGTGGGGTTTGGCCATCACACTGTTCGGCCTCACCTCGACGTTGTGGTTTGGGCTGGCGCTGCTCGCAGTCGCCGGCGCGGCTGACACCGTCAGCGCGGTCTACCGCTCGACAATCCTGCAAGTCGCGACGCCACCGGGGATGCAAGGCCGGCTGCAAGCTGTGTTCATCGTGGTGGTCGTGGGCGGACCGCGTCTCGGGGACCTTGAGGCAGGGGCGGTGGCGACCGCGTTCAGCCCCCGGCTGTCGGTCGTCTCCGGTGGACTGGCGTGCCTGGCCGGAATTGGGCTGCTCGCCCTGGCGGTACCGGCGTTCCTACGCTATGACGCCCGAGCCGACGCAACTCAGCAGCCAGCTGCGGAGGAGCCGGACGCCTGATCCGCTTTACACGACTCAGCCGCCACCCTTTTGAGTGCGTGGCCGCATCGTTCACGCTGCGCGTGAGCGCAACGTGAACGCTAGCTGCTCCACGGGTTCGACCGGCACGTCGATCAGTAGCGCCGTGCCGCAGATCAAGCAGAGCCATTCGGGGCAGTCCGCGTCGTGCCCATCGGCGCACGGCGGTTGTTCAAACGCCTCGAGATCGGCACATTCCGGGCAGTACAGCTCGATCATTGTTGGCGTGAAGTCCACCTCTCGACGGTGCCACCAGCGGTGCAGGATGTGGTGGAGGTGAGCTGGCGTGTCTCCATCGGTGTTCGAACCTCGAGCTCCGCGCGATCACCAGATCTTGACGCGGTCGCCGGGAGGGCGGAACAGCTTGTCGCCTGGCTTGACACCGAATGCCGCGTAGTACTCGGGCAGGTTGCTGACGACGCCATTGGCGCGGAACTGATCGGGGCTGTGCGGGTCGCTGAGCAGTTCCACGCGCAATTCCTCATCCCGGGTCTTGCCGCGCCACACCTGCGCCCAGCCGAGGAAGAAGCGTTGCTCGCCGGTGAACCCGTCCAGCACGGCTGCTGGATGACCGCCGAGGGACAACTGGTACGCGCGGTGCGCCACGGTGAGGCCGGACAGGTCGGCGATGTTCTCGCCCAGGGTCAGTTCGCCGTTGATGTGCTCACCGGGCAACGGCTGGTAGGCCGAGTACTGCGCGGCCAGGGCGTTGGTCCGGGCGGTGAAGCGTTGCACGTCCTGTGGGGTCCACCAGTCGCGAAGATTGCCCGTGCCGTCGAATTTACGACCCTGGTCGTCAAACGCATGACTGATCTCGTGACCGATCACCGCGCCGATCCCGCCGTAGTTGACCGCATCGTCAGCGGCCGCGTTGAAAAACGGCGGCTGCAGGATCGCGGCCGGGAACGTGACGTCGTTGCGCGACGGGTCGTAGTAGGCGTTGACGGTCTGCGGCGTGGTGAACCACTCATCGCGGTCCACTGGCTTGCCGAGCCGATCGATGTTGCGCTGGTACTCCAGCTGGGAGGAGCGGACCATGTTGCCCACGAGATCGTTTCGGACGACTGTCAGTTTCGAGTAGTCCTTCCACTTGCGCGGATAGCCGATCTTGACCGCGAGTTTGCTGAGTTTGTCCCGGGCTTCGGCTTTGGTCGAGTCACTCATCCAGTCCAAGCCGTCGATAGACGTGCGGTAAGCGTCGATCAACTTGTTGACCAGCGCGTCGATCCGCCGTTTGTTATCCGGTGGAAAGTAGCGTTGCACATATCGTTGGCCGAGCAGATCGCCCATCGCGCCGTCGACCGTGGTGACGCCGCGCTTCCAACGCGGCCGCTGCTCCTGCTGCCCGGACAGATCACGGCCGCGGAACTCGAAGCGCGCGGTGACGAAGTCATTGCTCAGGTAGGGGGAGAAGTCGTCGATGACCTTGAACTTCAAGTACGACTTCCAGTCCGCCATGGGCAAGGTGCTCAGCGCGCTGCCCAAGGCGGTGAAGTAACTGGGCTCTGCGACGACGAAGTCGGGGGTGCGCACGCCGGCTGCGTCGAGGTAGGTCTTCCAGTCCAGCCCCGGTGTGCGCCCGGTGGCGTCTGCGACGGTGAACTTGTTGTAGGTCGCCGTCGCGTCGCGGTCCTGCGCGGCGGTCCACTGGACCTGCGCGAGGCGATTCTCCACACCAACCACCTGGCCGGCCGCGGCGTCCTGATTGGCGACGCCGGCCAAACCCAGCAAGCGTGCGACGTAGGCCCGGAACTGGTCTCGGACCGTCACGAACTGCGGATCGGATTTCAGGTAATAATCCCGGTTGGGCATGGTGAGCCCGCTCTGGAAAACGTTCGGGACGTAAGCCGATGCGTTGCGGGCATCCTGGTTGATGGACAGCCCGATGGGGCTGGGAGTGCCGTCCGCTGCACTCGCACCGAGATACCGGACGACGTCCGCAGGGCTGGCGAGGGCATCGATGCGGTCCAGTGACGCCTTCAGCGGCGCGGCCCCGAGCGCGTCGAGCCGCGCGGTGTCCATGAAGCTCGCGTAGAAGTCGCCGATCTGCTGATCTGGCGAACCGGCGGCGCCATGCCGGGCTGCGCTGTCCTCGACGATCGAGCGCAGCTGTTTGTCGGCCTCGTCGGCCAGGATGTCGAAGGAGCCGTAGCGGGTCCGGTCAGCCGGGATCTGGGTGGTGCGCAGCCACTGACCGCTGGCGAAGGTGAATAGGTCGTCTTGCGGCCGAACCTGACGGTCGTACCCCCGCAGCAATAGCCCCGATCCCAGCGGCGCTGGGGCAGCGCCCGCGCAGGCTGTCACGGCCCACACCAAGACCATGGCGAGCGCACCGAGGCGCCACCGACACCAAGTCACCAGATTCCCCCCAAAAGAGACGT
The DNA here is from genome assembly GCA_032230565.1 of Pseudonocardiales bacterium. GTDB lineage: Bacteria > Actinomycetota > Actinomycetes > Mycobacteriales > Pseudonocardiaceae. The sequence goes on from JAVXWL010000133.1 coordinate 8,313, forward strand.
CGTGATCGAGGCGACCATAGAACCAGAGAGGTGAGGACGGCATGACGCCACGGGGCACCTGCTCGCCGGACCCGATCGTCTGCCGTACCGTGCAACCCGCCGGGCGCTCCGCGACTGGGCGGGCCGCCGATCCGTTCAGTAGTCTGCGCCGATCACCGGTGGCGCAGTGGGTGGCAGGTCGCCGACGATCGCGTTCGAGTCCTCATGGATGAGGTATTTGCTGCGGTGTTCCCGGTCGTGCTCGCCGGGCTGGTTGGCCGTGCCCCCGAAGGGCTGCCCGTATCCGGCCTCGCCGGTGTTACGGACGGCTGAACCGGCGGTGCCGCGGGTGGCGCTCATCTCGTCGAGGGCCGGGTGGGCGCTGGTGGTCGGGCGGGGGCCGAAACCTGTAGTGGGCCGGGGACCGAATCCGGTGCGGCCACCCTCACCGGCGGCGCCGAGCCGCATTCCTGCAGCCGAACCGCGTGCGGGTACCGACCGGGCAGATCCGGTGCTGCCTTCGGCGAGCCCGGCGCCAATGGGCAAGCCGCCCGGAGGCATGACCTGAGCTGCTGTTGCGCCGCCTTGGTTCGGTGGCGTGAGGGTGTTCGCGGTCGCGGTGGGTGCCGTCTGGGCGAGCTGTGAAAATGTGGGCACCGGTTGGTAGGCCGCCCCTTGGTGGGCTGCCGGTGGGGCTGCCGGTTGATGAGCGGCGCGAAGATGGCTGGGTGTGCCGCCACCGGCGATGGCGATGGCTAGTGGGGCACTACCGGCAGCGTCAGGTCTGGGACTGGTCAGTGGTAGTGCCCCGATGCTGCCGTCCAGGCCCTGCGGCGGGGTGAACGCTGGGGCGACGTCGATGTTGCCGTTGGAGTTGGACTGGTACACCCGCATTGCTTGGCGGGCCTGCTCGGCGGCGTCCTGCTGGCGCTGCTGGGCTTTCTCCTCATCCGAGGTAATCCCGGGAAACCAGTCCATCTTTTCGGCGGCCCACTCACCGGGATCGCTGGAGAAACCAGCGGATTTCGGCGTCGGCGGCACCGGCGGGACGCTGTTCTTAGCGTTCACCCAATGCTCGGCTTGGTCCTGCGCCCGCTGCGCGACGGTGGCGGTGGCCTGTACGACGATGTCCATCCACGGCAACATCGCGCCGGTGGCCGCCGCCGCACTGTCGGCTGCCGCACCCTGTCGGGAGCTCAGCATGACGGCAATCGCGTTCTGCACGTAAGACTTGCACGTCGTTCCGACGCCGTCACCGAGCCGCTGCCACGACTGGCTGATTTCCTGCAGCGCGTCAGAGCCCGCACCACCATTGATGTGGTCGAAGATGATCTGATGGCTGGTGTCGTCGTAGTTGAAGTCGGTCCCCATCGCTGCTCCCCTCAACTCTTCGGCGGCAGATTCATCAGCACCGCGGCCGCGATCTGCTTGCCCACCTCGCACGACTGCTGCGGGTTGTTCTTCAGCGCTTGCTCTTCTGATTGATAGAGCACCGTGAAGCTTTGGCGCTCCGCGGCTTTGACGTCGATGTCGCAATGCGCGATGTCCGCGTTGGTCCTGGTGACGATGGCCGGGTAGCCCGCGACCTCGGTCAGCTCGAAGAACGGCAGGCCCCGATCCTTGCTGTAGGCGACTTCCAGGGTCGGGTTATTCGTGAACATCGTGACATCCAGCGTTCGAACTAGTTCCTGTTGGTGTGTGGTTTTCGTCCACTTGCACCGCAGAGTGCCGAGAAGACCAACCAGTTCCATCGGTGGCAGGTCGAACCCGAACCCGGTGGCCTGTTGCGGGTTCAGCAATTCACACGGCCGGCGCGCCATCGCTGCGACGTCGCGCGGATGGTTCACCGGCGGGATCGGGCTCGCCGCCGGCGCAGGGCTCGGTTGGGCCGGCACCGGGGCCGCGCTCGTACCGCTACCGCATCCCGCCGCCACGATCATCCAGCCGGCCGCGACAGCGCTCGCCACAAACCGGGGCCTCAAAGTGACAGCCCCGAATTGGGCAGGGGCAGCCCCGGGCTGGGTGTCGTCGGGATGTTCAGCTCCTCGACGTGCAGGTAAGTCTGCAGGTCCTCGCGCAACTTGTGCGCCAGGTCTCGGAGCTGTTTTGCGCCGGCAAGAAGATTTGCTTCCAGATTGTCGGTACCACTGTCCGAGGCCCACTTACCGATCTGGGCTACCGCGTTCAGGCTCACTCCATCCACCCCTGGAGCCGGGATGGTTGCCAGGCCCTGGGCTACGGCCGCCTGGTCCTGGAGGTAGTCAGCGGCGTGCTCGAGGTCGGCGATGGACTGCGGGACGCGCTCGTAGTTGATCGAGAAGCCGGCCGCCGCGCCGTTGCCGCTGAGCAGAGCACCCAGCGCGGTGCCCTCCAGCACGTTGCCGGTGTCGCCAACGGCGCCGGACCACTCGTCACCCATCGCGCTCCCCTAGACCAGGCGTGCACATAAGTGCGCAGAGTCTGCCACACCAACCCGTGCGCCGACGCGACGCGCCCGCCACCGCGGTTGCGCATTCAGCGGGCTCAGCGTTCCAAAAACGGGTCGAATTACCCCGCTCAGTCTGCTGAATCCGGATTAGGCGGGGTCAGCGGCGAAGCAGGCTGGCGGCACGGGTGAGGACGACTTGCAGTTCGGCGACGCGTAGGGCGCGTAGCGCGAGCAGCAGGACTGCGCCGCCGAGCACGGTGGCGGCGGCGAGCTCTGCGGCGGCGCGCAACGGGGGCAGCGCGTGGGGCAAGGCGAGGCGGCCCAGGCTGAGCACAACCAATCCAGCCGCGGCGGCGACGCACGCTGCTGCCGCGATACGGACCACCGTGCCCGCTACCCGCCGGGTATGCAGGCTGCCGAGCCGGTGCCACAGCCACAGCTGGCCGGCAGTGCCGCCGATGACGAAGGACGCCGAGTTGGCCGCAGCGAGCCCGATGACGACCTGCTGGGCGTCCAGCACAACGGGCGCAAGCAACGACAGACCGATCTTTCCGGCGACCATCAACGCCATGATCACGGTCGGTGTCCGGGCGTCGCCCAGCGCGTAGAACACCCGAAGCTGCAGCAGCACCACGGCGTAGGGCAGCAGCCCGAACGCCGACGCGGCCAGGGTGTGGCCCAGCCGATCGGCTTGGGCAAGGTCGGAGTGGCCGTAGGAGAACAACACGATGGCGATCTGGGCACCAGCCACGGTGAGCAGGGCCGAGATCGGTAGCAGCAGTAGCGCCGACATCCGGGTACCCAGGGACAGGTCGGCGACCACTTCGTCGATCTTCCCGTCGGCGGCGCCGCGGCTGATTCGGGGCATCAGCGCGGTCAGCACGGAGTTGCCCAGCACGCCGTAGGGCACGATCAGCAATGTCCAGGCGTAGGCATAGGTCGACACACCGCCGCTGGCGGTGGCACTAGCGATCCGGTAGGTGATGATCAGCCCGAGCTGTCCGGCCAGCACATACAGCGCCACCCAGCCAGCCAGCCCGCCGAACGACGACAGCCGCGGATCCCAGCCCCACCGCCAGCGCCACCGGAAGCCCGACCGGCGCAGCGCCGGTAGCAGCACCGCCGCCTGCACGATGATGCCCAGCGTGGTGCCCACCCCGAGAACCCACAGCTTGGCGTCGCTCATCAGGCTCGGGTGCAGGCTGATCCGACCAGGGGTGACCGCGTACGCCCCGATCACGCCGATGACGACCAGGTTGTTGGCCACCGGCGCCCACGCTGGCGGGCCGAAGACGCCGCGGCTGTTGAGCACCGCGCCCACCAACGCGGCTAGCCCATAGAACAGGATCTCCGGTAGCAGCAGGTACGCGAACGCGGTGGCCAACGCGGGGCTGGCGTGCGGACCGCTGGTCACCGACAGCCGGATCAGCAGCGGCGCCGCGGCCACCGCACCGATCGTGCCCACCACCAGCGCGACCGTGCTCATCGTGAGCAGCCGTTGCGCGTAGGCATGCCCTCCGTCGGTATCCGTGCGCTGCGCCCGGACCAGCACCGGGATCGCAACGCTGGACAGCACCCCGCCGAGCAACAGCTCGTAAACCATGTTCGGCAACTCGTTGGCGATGTTGTACGAGTCGTTGAGCACGCCGAAGCCCAGTGCTGCGGCGAGTAACAGCCTGGCCACCAGGCCCGTCACCCGGCTGACCATCGTGGCCACGGCCATCGACCCCGACGCGCGCGCCAACGACGGCCCCGGGGCCGTCGGGGCGGCGGCCGGGGCCACTGAGGGCACCGGCGGCACCCCCGGCGCTGGCGGTGGTTGGTTCATCGGCGGCACGCCGACCAGCACACCACCCCCCATGCCGCCCACCCAAGGCGGGGCGGTGGAGGTTGGTGAGACCAACGAGGCATTAACGGACTCCGGCCATCAGCCGGCGGATCATCGGACTGAGCCCGACGACGATCAGCCCGACGACGATCGCGACTGCGCCGAGAATGCCGAAATACGGTGCTTCGTGCTGCGGGCTGTAATAACCGGCGAGCGAACCGGACATGGCCGTGCCGAGTGCAACAGACAGGAAGTACAGCGCGACCGTCTGGCTGCGGAACGCAGTCGGGGAGATCTTGGTGGCCAGCGACAAGCCAACCGGCGAGATCAGCAACTCGGCGATCGCGAAGACGAGCAGGATGAGGCCGACGGCGAGCAGCGGCGTGGTCGGTCCGGTGCCGCCGGACCACAGCAGGAACAGCAGGAAAGCCAGGCCCATGATCACGGTGCCGAGCGCGAATTTGATCGGCGTCGAGGGTTGCCGGGAACCGAGTTTGATCCACAGCAGCGCGAACACGGGCGCGAGCAGGATGATGAACACCGGGTTGAACGACTGCGCCCACTCCGTGGGCATCAGCCAGCCGAAGAGGTTTCGGTTTGTTCGCCCGTCGGCGTAAATCTCCACCACCGTGAACTGCTGCTGATACAGCGACCAGAACACCGCGTTGGCGACGAACAGGGGGATGAACGAGAGCATCCGGCTGCGCTCCACAACGGTGATCTTCGAGCTGGTCAGAATGACGGCGAAGTACGCCACTGCGGCTATCCCACAGACGACAACGACGACGTTGGACAGGTTGGCGGCGGTGATCACTCCGATCACCACCAGAAGGGCCACCACGGCAGCGAGCACCGCGACAAGGCCCACGATCACGGTCCAGCGCGAGCGGGGCAGCGGGTTGGGTACGGTGCTCGCCTCGGTGCCGAGGTTGCGACGCCCGATCGTGTACTGGATCAGGCCGGCGGCCATGCCGATGGCGGCCACGCCGAAGGCGTAGTGGAAACCGAGCGTGGTCCGAGCGAGCCCGGTCAGCAACGGACCGATCAACGCACCAGTGTTAATCCCCATATAGAACAACGAGAAACCGGCGTCGCGGCGCTCGTCGTTTTCCGCATACAAGGTTCCGACGACGGCGGTGGCGTTGCCCTTGACTCCGCCACTGCCCAGCGCGACACACGCCAGACCGACGCCGACGCCCGTAAAACCTGGCAGGAGCGCCAGCGCGATGTGTCCGATCATCACCAGAACGGCGCTGTAGAACAGGGTCCGTTCGGCACCGAGCACCCGGTCGGCCATCCACGCGCCGGCGATGGTCGAGACGTAAACCAATCCGCCGTAGGCGCCGACGAGGCTGGTGGCCGTAGACTTCGGCAGCTCGAGACCGGGGTTGTGACCAGTCGCCTCGTAAAACAGGTACAGCGTCAGTGAGGCGAGCATCCCGTAGTAGGAGAAGCGCTCCCACATCTCGACACCGAACAAGTTGGCCAGCCCGCGCGGATGGCCGAAGAACGCCCGGTCGGCGCGGGGGTCGGTGATGGTGCTGCTCATCCGGGCAACTCTGCACCAGTGCACCGTCGAAGTGCCAGCACACGCCATGTACTTCGACCGGCCACTCAAGGGCACCTTGGAAGGCGGGATGTGGATCAGTTACGGATGTGCCGCAGATGGCAACGTTGCGCCGAAGTCGCTTTCAGGTGGCACGTCCACATGCTCCTAGCGAGAGGGATCTCGGCCCCCGCCGGGCGACGGGGGCCGAGCGGGTGGTGCAGCCGGTGTCAGCCGGCCCCAGCCCTTTTCGAACAGGTTGGCCAGGCCTTCCAACCCTGCGCGTGAAGCACCTTTTCGGCGATGGTGATCTGCTGCGCTCGGGTGGCCTCGCTGGCGGTACCCGCAAAGGCACCTCCGCCGAAGGAAGTCCACGTCCTGGGTGAGAACTGCAGGCCGCCGGAATACCCATTGCCGGTGTTGGTGCTCCAGTTACCGCCGCTTTCGCACTGTGCCACGGCATCCCATGGGTCCTGGCGCATCGGGGACGCCAGGGCCGGGGCTGCCAATACCAGCGGAGCCGTCAGTACGGCCGCAGCGATACCAATACGTGCGAGTAATCGGGAGGTCCTCGTCATGTTTATTCTCCGTGAATCGCGCACACGACTATTGGTGCCGGTAATTGGCGGGATTGGGTATCCCGCATCAACCCGATCGCCAGGCTGCGCCCCGTCCCGATTCAGGGTGAGCTTGCGGTATCCGGGACCGAGGGACGGGTTTGCGCACCGGGTCCGGATTCCCGCGCCAAGGTGGCTCCTTCGAGCAGGACAAGCTCGACGGTACGGATAGCTATGCTCGATGCAAAGGGTGACAGCAGCGCCCCGGCAGTCGGGGGCCCCAGTGCGAAAACTGTTACTCAGAGCAACAAACCTGCATGTTTCCGCAGGTTAACCGCAGATGAAGATGAGCCTTTGCGAACGCGATATGCCGGATTTGCGAACCGTCAGACGCGGACAAGAATCACCCGATCGGGCGCGGTCAAAAGGTTTAATTCGACCGCCTAGCTGCCTCGGTGGCGCCGCCGTTGTAGAGGGTCGCCGACGCGTTGAGCATGACAGCCATCACCAATGTGGGGGAATCCACTTGGTGCACCGCGGCGGGCCCATCAAGATCGTCAGCTGTGTGACGGGGACGACAAGGAATGTTGCCCAAGCCAATTAAACCGTGATCAGTTCGTTATTCATCCGGTATCCCAATCCATCGCGGATCATCTAATTGGAGCAGATGACGATCTGGTTGGTCAGCACCCGGTCCGCGATCGAGCGCTTCGGCGAGCCGGGCAGCCGACCAGGTGACCACTGCCGGTCCTGGGTACGCCGTTGCCAGCGGCGCCCAGGTCTACGCAGACGGTCGCCGGCTCCGTGCATTGATCGAGCCTGGCTGGGTATGCAGAAGTCCAAGCGGCACATCGGGGACTGAAGGAGGCAGCATGGCTGGACGTGCAGGAGCGACAAAAGCCAGCATCACAAGTAAGACGGGCTCTGAGCCGGACCTGCTCGGTATCTACCTTAATGATCACCTGGCCGGCTTGACTGTGGAGGTCGAGTTGGCTCGTCGGGTGGTCGGGTCGCATCGGGACTCGGATATCGGTGCTGCGCTCGAACCGTTGACGGCCGAAATCGTCGGAGATCGCGCCACGCTGCGCGACATGATGACCGCGCTCGGCGTTCCAGTTCGGCGCTACAAAGCGTACGGGGCCTGGATGGGGGAGAAGGTGGGGCGCCTGAAGCCTAACGGCTACTTCAGGGGCCGCTCTCCGCTGAGCATCGTAGTGGAGCTGGAAGGCCTGCGGCTCGCAGTGGAGCACGCGGCGCTGGGCTGGCGCACGCTGCGCGAGCTGGCACAACACGACGACCGCCTGGACATTGCGCGCCTCGATGGGCTACTGGACCGGAGCCGCCGGCAGGCCGACACCCTCGAGGAGCTTCGCGCCCGCAAGGTCGCCGAGGTCTTCGGCAGTGCTGGGGCGAATGCAGCGACGTAGCAATTCGGCGACCTAGCCGCGACGAGCTGCTGCACCGGCGCGCAGGTGCCGGTGCAGCAGCCGAAGTGCCTCGGCGACCGCTTCGGCACACACCTCGGCCGGATCGTCGCAATCGATGTAGCGATGCTCAACGTGCGTCTCCATGCCGTCGGACAGGGCAAGGAATACCGTGCCGGGCGGTTGGCCGTCTTGCCCCTCAGGGCCTCCTGCGCCGGTCAGCGCCACCGCTACGTCGGCCCGCAGCAGCCGTCGAACGCCGTCGGCCATCGCGGCGGCCGCTTGCGCACTGACCACCGGGCCAGGCGGCACGGTGAGCAGCTCGTGCTTGACGTCGCTGGAGTAGGCCACCACCGCACCGCGAAACCAGTTGCTCGACCCGGGCGCCTCGGCCAGCGCGCTTGCCACCATTCCGCCGGTCAACGACTCGGCGACCGCGACACACACCCCGGCGGAGCCGAGCAGCGAGGCGATTTTCTCCGCTAGCTCTACCCGCTCGGACACGCCCACCTCGCTATCAGTCACGGCAGAGATCTTCCCCGAGACGGCACAATTCATGCGGCGATTGGGGTACTCGTTCGATGTCCGGTGCACCAGCGAGGAGGCTCTTGTGAGGCTGCGACGGGTCGAGCCCAGCGATCCCGGGTACTCCCGCCGGCGTCGTGGTCGAGGCTTCAGTTACCACGACGAAGACGGCGCTGCGATCACCGATCCAGCCACCCTGGCCCGGATTCGCGCTCTCGCGGTGCCCCCAGCCTGGCGCGATGTGTGGATCTGCGCGCTACCCGGCGGCCACATCCAGGCGGTCGGCACCGATGCCGCCGGGCGGCGGCAGTACCGCTACCACGACGAGTGGCGACGCCGCCGTGACGTCGCCAAGCATGACCGGGTGCTACGGCTGGGCCGGCGGCTGCCGTCGGTGCGGGCGCAGATCCGCGAGCAACTCGATGGTCGCGGGCTCGGATGTGACCGGGTGCTGGCCGCGGCCCTGCGGATGCTGGACATCGGGGCGTTCCGGATCGGCGGCGACGAGTACGCGCCCGGCTCCGACGCGGACGAGGGCAGCTTCGGCCTGGCTACTGTGCGCCGCGAGCACGTTCGGGTTCGGCGCGACAGCATCGAGCTGCGGTACCCGGCCAAGGGCGGCATTGACCAGGCAATCACTTTGCGGGACCCGGCCCTGCACGCGGTCGTGCGTGCGTTGCTCCGGCGCAGTGGCGGTGGGGAGGACCTGCTGGCGTACCGGACCAAGCAGGGCTGGCACGACGTATGCGCCGCGGACATCAATACCCGGCTCAAGGAGTTGGCTGGTGCCGAGTTCAGCGCCAAAGATTTGCGCACCTGGAACGCGACGGTGCTCGCCGCGGTTGTCCTCGCCGAGGGTGCCGCTCGCGGTGTGCCCAGCTCGCAGCGCAGCCGCGCCCGGGCGATCAATGCGGCACTGGATGCGGTGGCCGAACACCTGGGTAACACCCGGGCGGTGGCGCGAGCGTCTTACGTGGATCCGCGCGTGCTGGAGCACTACGTCGAGGGCCGGACGATCCTGGCCGCGGTGCGCCGCGCGGGAACCTTCGACCTCGTCGACGAGCAGGTCCGCGCCCGCCTAGAACGAGCCCTGCTGCGCCTGCTCCGCACCTAAAAACTGCTCTCAGCCTCCCTGAAGGTTGATCAGGGTTGCAGGAGGATTTTGATGGCGCCGTCTTGCTTCTTCTGGAAGATCTCATACGCCTTCGGCGCCTGGTCCAACGGCAGCTTGTGGGTGGCGAAGCCCTCTACGCCGAGCGGGTCGCCGTCGGTGAGCAACGGCAGGATGTCGGGCACCCACCGCCTGACATTCGCTTGACCCATCCGCAGCTGGATCTGCTTGTCGAAGATCGTCAACATCGGCAGCGGATCAGTCATGCCGCCGTAGACGCCGCTCACCGAGATCGTTCCGCCCCGGCGCACGATGTCGATCGCCAGGTAGAGGGCGTTGAGCCGGTCGACACCGGCCTGCTGCATCAGCGGCGCCGCCACCGCATCGGGGAGCAGCCCGGCCATCTGTTGGGCGATCTTCGCGCTGGGGGACCCGTGCGCCTCCATCCCGACGGCGTCGATGACCGCGTCGGGCCCACGGCCGCCGGTCATTCCACGGATCACCTCACCGAGATCATCCTGGTGCTCGCGCAAGTCGAGCACATCGATGCCGTGCAGCCGGGCGCGCGCGAGGCGCTCAGGCACCAGGTCGACGCCGATCACTCGTTGCGCACCGCGATGCCGGGCGATCCGGGCGGACATGTCACCGATCGGCCCGAGACCGAGCACCACGACGGTGCCGTCCTTCGGAATCCCGGCGTACTCGACTGCTTGCCATGCGGTGGACAACACGTCGGAGAGGTAGACGAACCGCTCGTCGGGTAGGCCTTCGGGCACCACGATCGGCAGCGTGTTGCCGAACGGGACCCGGAGGTACTCGGCCTGCCCGCCCGGCACCTGCCCGTAAAGCTTGGTATAGCCGAACAGCGCGGCCCCCATTCCGTGGTCCCGGACCTGGGTCGTCTCGCACTGTGACTGCAGTCCCTGAGCGCACATGAAGCACGTCCCGCAGGACACGTTGAACGGGATCACGACGCGTTGACCGGGATGGATCTCGGTGACGCCGGGGCCCAGCTCTTCCACGATGCCCATCGGTTCGTGGCCGAGAATGTCGCCTTCGCTCATGAACGGGCCGAGTACCTCATAGAGGTGCAGGTCGGATCCGCAGATGCCGGTAGTCGTGATCCGCACGATCGCGTCCGTTGGGTCTTCGATCTTCGGATCAGGGACCGTGTCAATGCGGACGTCACGCTTGCCGTGCCATGTCACTGCCTTCATTGCGCCCTCCTGACGCTGCGGTCGGTTCACCGGGCATACCCGGTGCGGAGCACGGGTACTCCCGGGTATGTCAGATCTGGCCGAGCTGCGGCGGGAAGCAGCGGGGTGCACGGCGTGTGAGCTCTACGCCGACGCGACGCAGACGGTCTTCGGCTCCGGGTCCCCCGGAGCGTCGATAATGCTGGTAGGCGAGCAGCCCGGCGATCGGGAGGACATCGCGGGTGAGCCGTTCGTCGGCCCAGCCGGTCGGGTGCTCGACCGGGTGCTGGAGGGAGCCGGGATAACCCGGGCCGACGTCTACGTCACCAACGTGGTGAAACACTTCCGGTTCCAGCGTCAAGGCCGCGATGGCAAGATCCGCATCCACCGCACGCCCGGCGTCGAACACGTCCGGGCCTGCCTGCCCTGGCTGCACGCGGAACTCGCGGCGGTAGGGCCGCAACTGCTGGTGACACTGGGGGCGACGGCGGCCAAGGCGTTGCTCGGCACGTCGTTTCGCCTCACCCAGCACCGCGGCGAGGTACTGGAGTACGCGCAGTTGCCGCTGGTGGCCACGATCCATCCGTCCGCCGTGCTGCGCGGTCCCAAGGATCGGAAAGCCGAGATGTTCGATGAGCTGGTCGCTGATCTGGAACTGGCCAGCCGGACCGTCAATGGCCTTGGCGGAGCTGATTAGCGGCCGAATCCGGGCGACGGTGCTCCGCGGCGTATTCACGCTGGCGAAGCGGAAGCGCGAACCACAGCACGCTGAAACCGACGACGGTGAGCGCGCAGGCCACTATGGCCGGCCAACCGCCGAGTACCACGTCGGCCAGCAAGAAGATGGTGGCGCTCATCGCGATGGCCAGACTTATCAATCCGGCGATCGCGAACCGGTTGGACACCCGCAGGATCTCCGGGCGCTGGCGGTGCCGGAACAACAGCCGGTGCCACGCCACCGGGGCGGTCATCGACGCCACCGCGATCAGTGCGAAAGCGACTGCCACCAGGTGTGCGCCGTGCTGCACGTCAGTGGCCCGTCGATAGGTGTCGGTGAACACGATCGAGAGCAGGAAACCGAACAGTATTTGCACGCCAGCCAGCGCCACCCGCAGCTCTTGGAGCAGGTCGTTGATGTTCCGTGCCAGCCGCTGGGGCTCGTCCTCGGGAACACCAGCCATGCGCCACCTCGCGAGAGCTGCTCACAGTTGACTCCGCAGCACGGGTAAATCACCCCGCTGCCGGGTATGTCGTTGAGACTACGGGCGAAGGGCCAAGGAGGAGGCAATGACAATCCGCGAGCAGGGGCAGGCTAGTGGGACTGACGCATCCGTCGGCCAGCTAGTGGAGCAGCTATCCGCACAGATCTCCGCACTGGTGCGCGATGAGATGGCACTGGCTACTGCTGAGATGAAACGCAAAGGGGCTCAAGCCGGTATCGGTATCGGTATCGGGGGCGCTGGCGCGGTCGTGGCATTGCTGGGGCTCGGTGCGCTGGTCGCGGCGGCGATCCTCGGGTTAGCGGTTGTGCTGGCCGCTTGGCTGGCCGCGCTGATCATCGGTGTGGTGCTGTTGGTGGTCGCTGGAGTGATCTCGGCAGCCGGGATCACGCAGGTGCGCAACTCGGCGCCGCCGGTGCCTGAGAAGGCCGTGCGGAGCACGACGCTGGACATCGAGACGGTGAAGGAGAGCGTGCGCCGATGAGTAGCAGCGAGCAGCAACGACTCCAGGAAGCGCAGCTCCAGGAAGAGATCGAGGAGCTGCGCAGCGACCTGGGCGAGACCGTGGAGGCCTTGGTTCACAAGGTGGACTTGCCCGCTCGAGCCAAGGAACGCGGCAACGAACTGAAAGCCGAAGCTGTCGAACGCGGCACCGAGTTGAAGGAAGAAGCCGTCGAACGCGGGATCGAGCTGCAGCAGCAGGCGGTCGAACGCGGCACCGAGTTGCTCGAACGCGGCACCGAGATCAAGGGCGAGTTGCTCGAACGGGCCACCGAGCTCAAGGGCCAGGTGCTGGCGCGGAGCAGTGAGCTGCGGGACCGGGCTGTCGAGGCTGCTGAGCGGGCTCGCGAGGGTGTGACTCAGGCCCCAAAAGAGCGGTGGGCCAAGCTGGCCTGCGCTGGCCTCGCATTGATCGCCTTGATGGTGATCGTGCGAAGGGTGCGAGCCTCGTGATTCCCCGGAATCAGACGACGCACAAACTCCTGACCATGGCCAGTGGCATGCTCGGGGGGGCGTTGGCGGGCGCATTGTTCAAAAGGTTCTGGCGCAGCCTGTCCGACGAGCCCCGCGAAGTGCCCGAGCCGACGGCTCTGGAGCACAATCTCCGTGAGGTGTTGGTCGTCGCCGCCTTGCAGGGTGCGGTGTCCGGGCTGATCAGGGCGGCACTCGGGCGGATTGCAGAACAAGGCTACCGACGGTTCAGCGTTGAGGAATTGGAACGCTGAGGAGTTGGAAGACTGAGCACAGCAATGTCGCCCCGTCCACAGTGGACGGGGCGACATTGGGGGACTGCTTTAAAGCCTTAGCCGCCCTGGTCGCCCGAGGACGTGACTGGGCTTCCCGGGGTAGCCTTGCTGCCCACGTCAGAAAGCCCGGAATCGAGCCGGTCCTCGCGGCGCGCGTCTTCTGACTTCCCGCGCCCGAAATCTTCTCCCGAAGTGGTCGTTACATCTCCGACTCCGTGTGGGCCGGAGGGTTCCATGTCGGTGTCAGATACACCCTCGCGCTCGGCTTGCGAGATGTCCCGCGGACCGGTCTCGTGTGAAGGCACGCCGCCCCGCTCCTGCAGTAGCGCCTCTTTATCTTCACCAGGGCCGGTGGTCTGGCGGTCAGCATAGGGAGGCTTCTCTATGCCGCTGCCGGGTTCCTGCTTGCCTCCCGAGTGGACGTTGGGCTCCCGCGGATAAGGTGGCTGAGCAACTCCCTGGCCTTGCTCGGTCATCACTGGCTCCTTCCCATCGACATTGGCAGACGTCGAAGTCGCCGACCGACTTCGCAGCGACCACCAAGTGTGTCGACTTGATGGCTGGCACAGGGCTACCCGCTTTATGCGGTTGGCAAACGTGGGCGCAGCGCAGCCGCTGGTACGAGTTGGTCATCCAGCGTTAACCGGACGTCTCCGGCGCCGTCGCACAGCGGCGCCCACACCAGGCCGTACCACTCACCACGGGACCCACGGATCCAGCGCTTCAGCATGCCGGGAACCCGGCCGGTAAGTTCAATGCCGTCGGCGACGAATCGCCGGCGATGATCGGCAGGTAGCGGAAATACCACGTCCAGGTCTATCCATACCGCGCGAGCGCGGATCGCCTGACCGCCGGTGATGCCCTCACCGCCATGGGCGCCGATCCATCCGAGCGTCACGTGCTGCTCCCTGGTCGACTCGTGCTGAGGTTCTCAGCTGCTCAGTCGAGCGCGGGGGAGCGCGCCTACGCCAACCCAGTATGTCCCGCCGAATCCCAACATGTCGACTATGCGGTGATGCGAGCCAGGTCGGCGGCACCAACGAGGCCGGCGTCGGGACCCAGTTGGGCGATCCGTAATTCGGCGAGCGGCCGGTACCCGCGGCCGGTCAAGGATGCGGCGAACGCGGCCACCGCCGGAGCGCGCAGTATCTCACCGGCCGCGGAAACGCCACCACCGATGACGAACAGGCCGGGGTCCAGGATCGCGGCCAGCCCGGCCAGCCCGCGACCCAACCACACCCCGACCACGTCGAAGCACTGCAACGCCATCGCATCACCGGCGTGCGCAGCCTGGGTGATCATTGCGCCGGTGATGTTCTCCGGCCGGCCACCGGCCAGGCGCAACAGTTCGCCCGCTCTCTCGGGGAAGTCACGGGCGAGCTGCTGGGCCTCCCGGACGAGCGCCCGACCGCTGACGTACTGCTCCCAGCAACCTCGCAAGCCGCATCCGCAGCGCCGCCCGTCCGGGACGACGGTGATGTGACCGAACTCTGCTGCGGCGCCGAACTGCCCCCGCAGCAGCCGGCCGTTGACAACGATGCCGCCGCCGATGCCGGTTCCCACGGTGACGGCCACCACGTGGTCCACCCCGCGGCCGGCGCCGAACCGGGCCTCCGCCCAGGCAGCAGCGTTGGCGTCGTTCTCGACCACCACGGGCAGCCCCAGCCGGCGCGCAAGCGTCGCCCGCAGCGGCTCGCCACGCCACGCCAGATTCGGGGAGAACATCACCGTGGCGCGCTGCGCGTCGATGAAACCGGCCGCCCCGATGCCGACTGCCGCAACGTCGTACTTGCTGGTGAGATCGCCGACTGCGGCGGCTATCACGCCCTCGATCAGCGACACGTCCTCGGCAGGAGTGTCGCGGTGCGCGGTGGCGACGATCGCGCCTTGCTCGTCGACGACACCGGCGGCGACTTTCGTGCCACCGATATCCACCCCGATGGTCAGCGTTCCCATCGTCACGGTTGGGTGTTCGCCAGTGCGTTCAGAAACTGCTGAACCTCCGCAGTCGACTCCAGAACGAAATCCGCTGCGGTCGCCCGATCGGCATGTTCGGGATCCCCAAGGTCGGCGACGACAACGCCGATGCCTGGTCCACTGCCGGATTCCTTCAAGGCGGTGAAAGCGTCCTCATCGGTGATGTCATCGCCGAGATACAGCGCCACGAATTCGTCACCCTCGACTCCCAAGGCGTGCCGCAGGTACTGAACAGCCTTGCCCTTGTTCCAGTCGACCTTCGGCTGGATCTCGTAGACCATCTTGCCGGGAGTGACTTTGAGCTGATCGGGATATTCGGCCAGCAGCCCGTCCACGGCCGCGGTGACCGAGGGTTGATGCTCCGGCGCCACCAACCGGTAGTGCACCGCGGCTGAGAACCGCTTGGGTTCGATCACCGCGCCCTCAATTGGCCCGACTTCGGTGTTCAGCTGGCGGGTGACGGTCGACAGCAGGTCCTCGAAACCGCTGACCGCATCATGGCGAACCGAACCGTCGCGGTGCCCACCGATGTCGAAGCCATGACTGCCTGCCACCACCAGGCCGTTTATACCCATCCACTCGTCGATGATGGGTCGATCCCGGCCGCTGACCACGCAAACCGTGGTGCGCTCGGCGAGCCTGCGTACCGCGTCTCGCATGCTCTCGGAGATGACGGCGTCTTGCGGCCGGTCGACGATCGGCGTCAGCGTTCCGTCGTAGTCGAGGAATACCGCGGGCCGGCGACTATCCAGACGCTGGGCGAACTGCTCGCTATCGCGTAGGGCGTGTGGCAGGTCCGCGATGCGCGACATGAGCACATCGGCGACTCTACCGGACTCTTGTAGTGGGCGGTGGCCCCGCCGCGTTTAAACGCCAACGCTAGCCACCGCCCACTATTAATCGGACGGATTACTTACCGGTGTTACCGGCACCACCGCCAGGACCCGCAATCATTCCAGCGGTCCCAGTCCTTGCGGAAGTAGTGGTGCTCGCGGTCATGGTGTTCCTTGCCATGGTGGTCACAGTCGCGGTCATGGCGACCGTCGTTGCCGCGACCATAGCCGGTTGTGAAAATATCCGTGACCTGCATCTCTTCTCCTTCATCCCTTCCTAGGTACTCCCCTTCCCCAAGAAGAGGCCTGGAGTGGCCCCCTGCACCTATAGCCGGCCAGTGCGTGCCGCTCACAAGAGACAACGCTTACCGGAGAGAGGAGGTTTCCCGACGCCGCGCTGATACGTCAGCGCCTCCCGCACCACTCGAACGGGTGATGCGGCAACGTTTGTCGGTCCGCCACAACCGGCTGATCGCGTGCATCACGGTGAGCCCGATGAGCATCGCCGAGCTGCCCGCGTGCCAGGGTGTCGCCTACGAGGCCGGCCCATTGTCCCGCGACCCGTCAGGGATCGGTCTCGCGGCGGAGCGGCCGGGGCGCCCGATCCCGCCGCCCCGCTCGCCGCGTAAGCCACAGGAAACCCGAGCATGACGAGCCACACCAGCGCCGTGGCCAGCGCCGCGACCCTATCCCTGATCAGCGCGCACCCCTCCCGCGTGACGAGCTGCCGCACAGGCGGATGGCAGTAGGACTGTTGGCGACAACACCTCTGCATCGACAGACTCATATGGGCTATCAGCAGCTGACAGATATAACAGAACATAAGTATTCAACGCTAGGTTGGGCATTCCGGTCGTGGCAGGCCGCTGCGTTTGACCGGCGATGGCTTCCGCGGTTGGCTGGCGGATACGCAGATACGCACAAGGAGGTGCTCATGACAGACGAGTCGCAAAAGGCCAACCTGCCCGGCCCAGGTGAGACGGAGGGTGGTCGGATAGACCCAAGCAATATCCCCGATGAAGCGCGAGAGGACCCTGCCCTCCGCGTTCCCAAGGGCGATCAGGACGATAACAGGTCGGAGCCTGCGGAGCCGAACGCGCCGCCGAGGCCAGTGCAGTCGGAGCAGTAGGGCGCCGCCGGGCCCATATTCGTTGTCGGTTGTCTATAACCTTGAATCTGGTCTGCTGATCGGTGACCCGCATAATCCGCATTCACACAGGCTGGTAGAGCACCGCGACCTGACGGCGCGCACTGGGTTGTTTGCTGCGGACGCGGGTTCACCGACCGCAGCGATGCCAGCGCCGCGAACATCGACCGGCGAACCCTGGCACCGGGGCTAGACGCCTCCCTTTGAGGCCGCGGCTGCGGGCGATGCGATCAGTGCCCTGTGGCGGGTGGGTTCTTGTGGATGTGCACCGTGACGTTCATGCCGGGAACCAGATCGAGGTTATTGACGTTGTCGAACCCGATCTTCACCGGGATGACCTGGGTGACCTTCTGGAAGTTTCCGCCGCTGTTGCTTTGCGGGAACAACGAGAAAACCGCGGCAGCTCCTCCTTGGATCTCCCGGACGCGGCCGGTGAGAGGGGTATTCGGGTAGGCATCGACGTTTATGTCGACAACCTGCCCGACTTGGACCGCTTTAATGTCAGTCTCGTCGACGCGGGCAGTGACGAAGATGTTGTTCAGGTTATAGGCGACGGCGAGCGGGGTCCCGGTCGTGACGAACGTGCCTGGTACGCCGTTGTCGACTGCCACGGTGCCCTCGGCCGGGGCCTTGATGCTCATCAGCGGTTGGGCGAACCCGCCCTGGATCTTCACGCGCCCGACGACCTCGTCTTCGTGTACGGCGCTGCCCTGATTGATGCGCCAGTCAACGAGGGTGCCGGTGGTGGGAGCGTTGACGCTGATCTTGTCGCCATCGATCTGGGCGTTGTCGGTGCTGACGTAGTTGCGGGCGTTGAGGAAGTAGCTCGTGGCGAAGCCGGCCGCGGCGACCAGAGCCAAGATCAGGATAATAATCAGGCCGATGCGAGTGGAGCGCTTGAGCCTGCGCCGGGGCGGAGTAGTCGCCGCGACGCCGTCGGTGGGCGCTTGATCGGTCTGTGCGGGGGGCGCGGATACCGGGCCTTCCATGCGCACACCTTCCGTCGATGTGGGGGGAGCCTCACCTATAGGCTACGTGCCGTACCCTAAATTTGGGGAGTCAATTTGGCGAGGCTGCCAGCGCGACGGAGTTATTCAGCTCACATGCGGACCAGGGGCATGATCACCTCATCGACGATCTCGATCAGCACCTCGTCTGAAATAGGTGAGCGGTGCGCCAGGAAATGCTGGCGCAGTAGTTCGGGAGCCACGCTCGCGATGCGGGTGGTCAGCGCGCCGGGACGCACCTCGCCGCGGACGGCGCCGCGCCGGAGCACATCGAGAAAGACGTTGACGCCGGGTTCGACGAAGCGGGTCCGGATGATCTCCATGAGGTCGGGGTCTCGGATGGTCTCGGCCATCAGGCCACGGACCGCTTCACCGGAGGGACCGTTGAGCAGTTTGGCGAATCCACGCAGGCCGCCGAGGATGTCCTCGCGCACGCTGCCGGTGTCCGGTGCTTCGCCGCAGCCGGGAATGGTGTGGTGGACCGCGTCGGCGACCAGCTCGGCGCGGCTCGACCAGCGCCGGTACAGAGATCCCTTGCTCGCCCGGGCTCGGTTGGCCACGTGTTCCATCTTCAGCTCGGCGTAGCCAACCGCGGTCAGCTCGTCGAGAGTGGCTTCGAAGATCGCGGCGTAGAGCGCGTCACCGCGGCGTCGCGGACCCTTACGGTGATCGATCGCAACACTCACGGACTGGCTCTGCTCGCAACTCTCGCTGACGCTGCTCAACGTCGACACCTCCTCGTGTCCTAGCTATCACAGAATGTCACGTAGCGGAAGAACAGGCTAGAGCACGAGGCGTTCCGATGGCACAGTAGATGTCATGAGCCGTCCTGCGGTAGCGAGCTCGGCTACGAGCCCCAACGGGGCGGCCGCCCAGCCGGTAGGTGCTGGAGCGCGCAACTCGGGCGGTTGGGGGTTGCCGCTAACGGTGTTGGTCGCCGGGATGTTCATGTCGGTCCTAGACATCAGCATCGTCAATGTGGCTATCCCTACAATTCAGAACGACTTTGGGGCTACCACCGACGATGTGCAGTGGGTGGTCACCGGGTACACCTTGGCGTTGGGCGTGGTGGTGCCGGTCACCGCGTGGTTGGGAGATCGCTTCGGTCTCAGCCGGGTCTACAACCTCGCGCTGCTGGCGTTCGCCGCCGGCTCGGCGCTGTGCGGCCTGGCCTGGGATCTCAACAGCCTAGTGATCTTCCGGATCGTCCAGGCGATCCCCGGTGGGATCCTGCCGGTGATCACGCTGTCGATCCTGTACCGGATCGTGCCGCGGGAGAAGCTCGGTGCCGCGATGGGCCTCTACGGTCTGGGCATCGTGTTCGCCCCGGCGGTCGGCCCGACGTTGGGCGGCTATCTCGTCGAGTACGTGGACTGGCGGCTGATCTTCTACATCAACGTGCCGGTCGGGATCCTGGGCGCGGTGGCCGCCGCGCTGGTGTTGCCCCGATTCCCGACGGTGGCCGGCCGGCGGTTCGACGTGCTGGGTTTCGTCACCATCGCCAGTGGCTTGTTCGCGGTGCTGCTGGCGTTGTCGGAGGGTGAGTCCTGGGGGTGGAGCTCCTATCGGGTCC
>JAVXWL010000205.1:0-8505 GCA_032230565.1 Pseudonocardiales bacterium
CGGATACGGCGATGCGACCTACTCCGATTGGGAGCCAGGGTACCTACGTCGCGCCGCAGCAGCTACCGCCTAGTTCTAGTTCGCGGCGGTAGCGCGGTGGCGTCCGCCGTGCGAGATCGAAGCGCGCGCGCAGGCTCGCATGGCGCTGGCCAGATCATGATGGATGTCCAAGACCTCACCGAGGGCACTGATGTCAGGCCTGTTGATCGTGGAGCGCTGATCCACCACGACCGCGAGGTGACCCGTGATGTCATACCGGTCGAGCGCCTCGAAGACGACTTCCAGCCCGATTGAGTCGAGCAGAGCCACTGCGGACAGGTCGATCACGACGTGAGGATGGCCATCGTGTACCGCTTCGATGAGTCTGTCGACCAGGGTCGGAGCTGTAACAAGATCCACACTGCCGGTTACTCGGCACACAGTCGTGTCCGGTTGAGGACAGCTCAAGGTTGCGATGACCATGGGCGCATCGAGCGGAGGTGCTGGTGTGAGAGCCTCAAGTTGGTCGGGCACTACTGATGTCATAGGTCGACTCCTCCCCCCCGGGTACTACAGCCGAGATCCGACCGTACACGCTGCGCAATCACGGTCAACTGTCGCGTCAGGCATGCCTGACCCCGAAAAGGAGCTTTGTCCGGAAAGACCTTTATGAGCATTTTACGGTGCTACTTCCCTGGTGGTGTAAACTTAGCGCACATGCCTGAATACGGTCTGTAGCCGGGTGAGCGGAGTGGATCTATGGATCCAAGACTCGACATAGCTGTTCATCATCACGGGCGGGTGGTGGTGATCCACCCGCGCGGGCTACTTACCGTGCGCACCGCAACGGATCTGCGCTCTGTACTGGTGCGGGAACTGGTCGATCACGGACGGGTCATCGTCGATCTTGACGGGTTCCGGCTGACCCGAGAGTCGTGTGTGACGGTTTTCCCTGCAGTACTGACCCAATGCGGCGGCTGGCCGTCCGCGAAGGTCGCGCTGTGCCGGCCTGACCCGACGATGGCTCAGGCGTTGGCTGCACGTCAGGTGTCCGCGTTGGTTCCGGTGTATCACCTCAGGCTCGAGGCCGAGGCCGCGATCGATGAACGGCCAACAGTGGTGCGGATGCGGGTCCAGCTGCCTTGTGACGCTGGGGCGCCAGCGATGAGCCGCCGGTTGGTCCGCGAGATGTGTCCGAAATGGCAGGTCGACGACGGAGCGGAGGACACCGCCGAATTCGTGGTCAGCGAGCTGGTGTCCAATGCTGTGGAACACGCCTGCACCGGCGTCGGGCTGACGCTGGAACGCGGTCCCCGCGGGCTGCGGATAGCGGTGCGCGACGCTTCGCCGGTCGGATTCCCGGGGCCGGTGAAGCGCTCGACCGACCCGCTGGGCCGCGTCCGTGGTCGGGGCCTCGAACTGGTACGGAGCCTTACCAAGGCCTGGGGTGTCGACGTCCAACCAGATGGCAACACCGTATGGGCCGAGATAGCCGGATAGGCGATTGTCACGGGTCGGCCGCCAACCGTGCGCGTTGCTCGTTGAGGTTCCAGCCTTCCGGTGTTGGCCAGACCAGCGCCATCTCCTCGAGTCGCTCGGCGAGAATGTTTGTGATCGCCCAATTGCGATACCATTTGTGATCGGCCGGTACGATGTACCACGGGGCGGCCTCGGTATTGCAGTTCTGCAGTGCCTCTGAATATGCCTGCTGGTAATCGTCCCAATAGGCGCGTTCGTCTACATCGGCGGGATCGTACTTCCAGTGCTTTGTCGGATCGTCGAGCCGGGCGAGCAGGCGCTTTGCTTGTTGCTCCTTGGAGACGTGCAGGAAGCACTTCACGATTGCGCAGTAGGCGGCCGTTTTTTCTTCGAAGCGGTTGATGACGTCGTAGCGGCGCGACCACCGATCAGCGGGCACCAGGTCATGAACCCGGACCACGACCACGTCCTCATAGTGTGATCGGTCGAACACGCCAACGATGCCTGGTGGCGGCAGTCGCCGCTTGACTCGCCACAAGAAATGGTGCTCAAGCTCCTGGACTGTCGGTCGCTTGAATGCGTGGTACTGCACGCCCATCGGGTTCATCAGGCCAAGGACATGCTCCACTGTGCCGCCCTTGCCCGCAGTGTCCATGCCCTGCAACACGAGCAGCAGGCTCCGCCGGCCAGCGGTATGCCCTTCGGCGTGTCCCTCGGCGTAAAGCTGCTCTTGCAAGTTCGCCAAATGCGGCGCAAGGCGGCGCATCGCCGCTTTGCCGTCCGCCTTACTCGATCCGGTGAATCCTGGAGTTGCCCCCGTTGCAATGGACGCCAGATCCAGCAGACCGGTGGGCACGCGCAGCAGATCGCTCACCCGTGTTGGGGTCGGGTCCAAGAGTTGGGCTGTGCCCGTCATCTTCCGGTTGGCCACAGACGAAGGCTCCCAGGCTGCCCGGATGATCGGCAACGGCAGCGCCCGCGCGCACCCCGAGTGGCGGCGTTTGGGGCCAGTGATTAGCGTAGCCGCGTCAGACCCCGCCGACACACCGGAGACCATGACTGCGCCGCCTTCCCCGCCGACCAGCCCAGCCGACACCAGACGCAAAACCGACCTCAACGCGGCCCACGTTGCCGCAGCTGCCCTCGCCGCAGTGACCGCCGCCGTACTCGGCTCAAAGCTCGGCGCCGACGGCACCCTTATCGGGGCAGCCGGGGCCAGCGTGATCACCACAGTAGGTACCGCCGTATACCAGATGTCGTTGGAGCGCAGCCGGCAAAGGGTCCGCTCCCTCGCCCAGCGCGCTAAGCCGTCGGCGACGGCCCAACACGACGCCGAGCCGTCTCATCGCTCCAGACGGTTCGTTGCACTGCGCTGGGGAACGGTGATCGTGGGATCGCTCGGCGCTTTCCTGCTGGCGATGGCCGTCATCACCGGATTCGAGTGGGCCCACGGCCGGACCGTCGGTGGTAACGGTAAGGGGACCACCATCGGCCACGTCATCAACGATCAGCCCGCTGCGCCGAAGCCGGCCACCCCGACTGGGCCGGGCGCACCCACGTCCGCCAGCCCCACCTCGACTCCCACCGAGACGCCCACCGAGACCCCGACGGAGACCCCTACGCCGACTCCCCAGGCCCCCACCGGCATCCTCCCTGGGATTCTCGGCCCCATCACCGGCACGACTACGTCCGAAGAGCCAACCCCAACCGGGACGTCCAACCGGCCCGCGCCCAGTAAATGACGCCGGCTCGTCGCTGATATCGGTCCGACAAGGGGGACGCCGGTGAGCGTGAGAGGGATGCCAGTGCTTCCGATCAGCTACACGTACACCTCCCTCTACGCCACGCCGGACAACGAGACTCATTTCCGAACGGTGCAGGTTCAGCTCGATCCGGTAGAGAACTTCGCGCTCCCTGCGCAGCCGGTTGGCATCGGAGGCTCACAGGTCAGCAGCAGAGCATTTTTTCTCGCCTTTCCCCTTAAGTGGGGCGAATCGGATCTCCAACGTGGAATCTGGCATCCGACGCCTGTCCGTCAATTCGGGACAGTCCTACGGGGCCATATCGTCACCTACGCCAGTGACGGGGCCACGCTTGACATGGGGCCGGGGGATACTTGCGATCCAGCGCCAGACGGTTTGCTGCGGCCTCGACGGAGGTACACCGCTGCCGTGACCAACCGCACCGAAGCACACTCATAGGCCATGGATGACTCTCAGCTCCAACAGCTCGTGATTGGTCTCGCCACGCAAATCTATTTCGCAAACCGCGATGCCAAAGACCCGGACGACCCGGAGATCACCGCAGGGCTATCGACGTTAGTGGAAGAGCTCGCCGCACAGCAGCTGGAGTGGTCTGTCGAGCTTCCACGGACCCAGGAGGCGTTTCGGACCGCGATCACCGAATGTATGCAGGACGCGGCTGTGCAGGTAGGTCGCAGAGCGTATAGCGCGCTCAGCTACATGATCAGGTTGTTCTGCGAATTTGCCCTGTACGCGGAACAGACATCTCCGGAGATCGACGTCCCAGAGTTCCTTCACCAAGTTGGCCTTCGCGCTGCCTCGGGCGAGTAGCAAGAGGTAGGAGTGAGCTTCAGCAGGATGCCCGTGTTGTCGGCGCACTGGCCGGCCTTGCTTCCATAGCAGAGGGTGCCGTGACAACGGCCCGAGCGCTGAAAGCGTGGCTATCGCGACGTTGGACTCTTATGTGTCTTGAATGGCGGTGATGATTTGTGATGCCCAGGCTGATGGTGGGCAACGTCCTAATAGGTCGGCAAGGCGTTGAAGACGTGATCGTCGTTCTTGAGGTGACAACGCTAAAGCCAGCGTCAGTTTGTCGATGAGGTCTTTAGGTGAGTAGGGGTCGGTAAGCAGGGCTGCCGTGCCGAGCTGTTCGGCGGCGCCGGTGTGGTGTGAGAGCACCAGCACACCGGATCCGCCCACGGCTGCTTGCGCAGCGATGAACTCCTTAGCGGTGAGGTTCATGCCGTCTTGGAGGGAGGTGATCCAGAGAACGTCTGCTGCGAGATAGCTGTCGATCACCTCGGTGAAGGACAAGGTGCGGGGAAGGTATTCAATGGGTTGCCAGCCGTCCACCTTCCAGGCCTGGTTGATCTCTGTTATGCGCCGTTCTAGCGTCTGTTTGGTCGCATCGTAGATGGTAATGCCAGGCTCAGGCGGGGCGCATACGAGCCGGAACCGTAGGTGCCCCCGCAGTTCTTGGTTGTGTGTGAGCAACGTTGCCACGGCCTCCACCTTCTCCAGCGGGGCTTTGACGTAATCGAGACGTTCGATGGAGAGCACCAACGGTGCGGCTACTGGGGGTATATGCGGAACGCGGGTCCGGGCTAACGTTTCGATGACTTCCCGATCGATGCTCAATGGATGGACACCGATGCGCGGCAGTCGTGGCGTATCGGCCAGAGCCTGGCGGAAGCGCTCGGCGAAGGTGGAGGTATGAAATCCTGCCCAGTCCAGGCACGTCAACGAGGTGCGGATTTCCGGGGCAGTGGGCAGGGCAGCGAAGATCTCGGGTGACGGGAAGGGCGTGTGATGGAAAAGGCCTAGTTTCAAGTCGGGGCGGGCAGCGCGGAGCAGGCTTGGCACGAGCCAAAGGTTGTAGTCGTGGAGCCAGACGGTTGCCTTTGGAGCTGCTGCGCTGCTGATGTGGTGGGCGAAGCGCTCGTTGACCGTGCAGTAGTGCGCCCACGCGGCTGGGTCGAAACGCATTCGTTCGGGTTGGGACATGAGCACGGGCCACAGTGCCTCCTTGCAAGCCCGATGAAAATACTGATTCCACTGGTAAGGAGTGAGCGGCACGAAGGACAGCGGGATTCCAGTACCGTGGTTCCGGAGGTGAGCTAGGTGTTCTTCCGCTTCAACGATTCCCCCGGTTACCCAGACCGCTTCCAGCCCTCCCGTGAAGAGGCGATTCAGGGTGGGCAGGATTCCGTTGGGGCTCGTTGGTTTCTGCCAGCCCCGCTCAGGGGTCCAGCTCGCTGGCGGACGGTGGTAACCGACCACCAGCGAGTAGCGAGTTTCGACCCAACCCAGGTTGCATAGTGCCTGCAGTACACCGGCAGCACCCGGCAGTGTGGTCCTGTGCACCGCGTCCCGGGCTGGAATTGCCGAGGCCAAAGCAGGCTCGGCGTTGCCGACGATCACGCCGTGTGTACCTAGCGTGAACAGTGAGAGGTCATTGAGGCTATCGCCGGCCACAAGGATCGAGTCCATCGGCCAACCCTGCTGTTGGGCGAGGGCCGACAGGGCACTGCCCTTGGAGGCGCCGTGCGGCAGGACGTCGAAGTAGCGCGACGCGGAGTAAATCCATCTGCATCCCATCGCGACTACAGCTTTGGTGATGTCAGCTGTGAGCTGATCGGGCTGGAGATAGAACGAGCAGCGGCCATCCTGGGCGACGTCGTCTTGATATCGCAGCGCTGGGAAGCGGCGTAGCGTGGCGCGCACCCGCTCGGTCCCGGGCCAGCCAGCGCGTAGCTCCGTTTGAAGCGGCTCGACCGGGGACAGATCCGCACCGTCGAGGACAGTCGCGCCGATGTCGGCGATAATCCAGTGGGGCCGCGGCAGCAGGGGATCACCGAGAGCCTCGCGCACCGGGGGTAGTCCGCGACCCGTCGCAAAGACGACTGTTATCTCAGGATGGCGAGCCAGGGCGGCGTGCAGCCGCCATCGGTCTGTCGCCTCGCCGCCCAAGAGGGTGCCGTCAAGGTCAGCAGCCAGGATCCTCATGCAGTGGTTCTGGTCGGCTCCAGTGGACACTTAGCCAAGCTCTGCCGCAGGTGCGGGAACGCGGGACAGCCACTGCTGCAGCTCAACCAGGTTGGGAGCAGCACGGGAGCCCATGTCGGTGATGGCAGCAGCGCCGCAAGCGTTTGCGGCAGCAAGGCAGTCGGGAAGTTGTTGTCCTGTGAGCTGGCCGTGGATGAAGCCAGCGTTGAAACAGTCACCGGCGCCGGTCGTATCGACAGCAGCAAGCGGGATACCGGCAATATCGAAACGCTGCCCGTCCTGTACTGCAGTAGCACCAGCACAACCGCGTTTAATGATTACGGTGTCCACGAGCTCGGTGAGCGCATCTAAGGCATCGTCGACTGTAGTAGTCCCGGTGAGTCGCAGCGCTTCGTCGATGTTCGGGGCGAAAATATCGACCTGCGCGAGGGTGTCTCGCAACATGGGGATCTCGAGAGTGCCCGGGACATCCTGGCAGTCCATGAACACCTGGGTCCCGAGCTCGTGGGCGAGGCATAGGGCGGTCCGGGTAGCCTGACCGTACTGGAGCGAGGGCAGTAAGAGCATCTTTGGATGGTGTTCCCGGAGAAGAGTTGTCAGCGACGGCTGGTTAACCCGATCCCGATAGGTCGTCATGGCTCGGTCGCTGGGATAAGAGAACACTACGGTGAGGCTGCGCAGCGGGACACGGTGATGACGAAAACCGATCTCGTTGATGCCCTCGGCGCGGGCCCGAGACAGGATATGTTGGCTAAACAGGTCGGTGCCGAAGTCCGTCGCCCATACTACGTCGTGCCCCAGGCGGCGTAGTGCCATCGCCAAGGTAAAGGCACCACCGGGAAGCAAGCTGAACTCGTCCGCAAAAACCTCTGTGCCGGGCAGAATCGGCCGGGATAAACCCCGAAAAATCAGGTCTGCGAACCAGGGGCCGGCCACTAACACCCGATCCGCTGTCGAAATGCTCGCGATTGAGCTACGACATGCAATCTCAACAACCTGGCCGGGATGAGCAGCCTGAGGTTCCTTGCGCGCTTCGACCTGACGCTCCGTCTCCTCGGTCGTTCTCACCCCGTTCCCCCTGCCCACCAGTGCAGGTATACCCCATCAACCCCCTTGCCGTAACCCAGCGGCGGCGTACCGTTCGCCGCTGGTTCCATCAACGTCGCAGTCGTCACGCGTGTCCGAAGATCAGCGAACCAATCTGCGCCGGTGCCGCCGCCAACACCAGCTACGGCTGGGGTATCAGACCTGCGTCCGATTGGTCCTTCCGAGCTGGCGGTGCAGGCGGCGGGGCTAAACGGACGTTCTACGAGTGAGACGGCTCTCCATCGCTGGGAGGCCGACCCGCTTCTGATGTTCAATGGGTAACCGGGTAGGTGATGCATAATGTGCGGGATCGTCGCGGCCTTCGGATCAGTCGACACCGACAAGTGCGAGCGGATGCTCAACCGGATACAGCATCGGGGACCGGACGACACCGGTGTACTGACGCTTGACTCGGCCTGGTTGGGTCATCAGAGACTCTCCATCGTCGACATCAGCCGCGGCAGGCAACCGCTGGCCAACGGTGACGGCACGGCATGGATTATCGGCAATGGTGAGATCTACAACCATGAGGACCTCAGCGCGAAGTTCCCTCCCGGATTGCTCCAGACCCAGTCGGACACCGAGGCGGCGCTGCACCTCGTGATGCGGGACGGTCCGGCCTCGGTGGCTGACCTCAGCGGTATGTTCGCGCTGGCGATGGTTACCGCCACCGGGGACGGGCTGGTCGCTCGCGACCCGATGGGTGTCAAGCCGCTGTACTGGATCGAGGGGGCGAACGGCACCATGTTCGCCAGCGAGCTGCGGGCCTTTGATCCTGAGGATCGACCGCGAGTGGCCTCATTTCCGCCCGGCTGCCTGTGGACTCCAGCGACCAGCATGGTGCGCTATGCCAACTCGGTCCCGGTGGGCGTTCGTCCAGCCCGCCGGGCGCAGCACCCGAACTGGGACAACGGGGTGCTCGAGAAGGTCAGGGACTCCGTAGTGCTGTCCGTGCAGCGGCGGATGATGGGCGACGTCAGGGTGGGCGTGTTCCTCTCCGGCGGACTGGACTCGGCGATCGTCGCCGCGATCGCCGCCGAGTACACCCGCCGCCGGGGCGACGTGCTACCCACCTTCGCGGTTGGCACCAAGGACAGCAGCGACCTGCTGGCGGCCCGGCGGGTCGCCGAGTTCATCGGCAGCGACCACCACGAGGTCGTCGCCACCGCCGAGTCCATCGGTGAGGAGTTGGACAACGCGGTCGAAGTGATCG
>JAVXWL010000265.1:0-4444 GCA_032230565.1 Pseudonocardiales bacterium
GGGCAGCGAGCAGCGCGAGGTCCCGGCTGAACGAGATGATCGCGCTGGACTGCTCGTTCTGCGTCTGCAGCACCACCCGCCCGTCTCTGATCAGCGTCACGGTCTGCGGCAAGGCGGCGATGGCGTCACGAGTGAACGCATCGGTGCTGTCCAGCAGGACCTGAAGATCGGTTCCGGTGCCGGTGAAGGCGGTGCCCAGTTCGTGCACCACGGTGCGCAGGGACTCCAGCGGCACTGACCGCAGGAAGGTGTCCAGGTGGGCGATGAGGTCTCCGATCGGCACCGGCGTGCTGGTCCGGGATGCCGGGATCACCGATCCAGCGCGTAGCGTCGGGCCATCACCGCGTACTGGCCGCAGGTCGACGAACTGCTCTCCGATCACGGACAGGTTGCTCACCACGGCGTCGGAGTCGGCCGGGATGGGTGGGGCGTCCGGCTCGATGTCCAGTTGGGCATCGACGCCCTGGGTGGTCAGCCGCATTGGCCCGACCCGTCCGACGCTCACGCCGCGGTAGGTCACGTCCGCGCCGGTGAAGATCCCGCCGGAATCGGTGAGCTGCAGGGTGACCGGATAGGGGCCGGCACCGAACAGCGCGCCCGCGCCGAGGTAACGGACGCTGACGTAACCCACACCGAGGACGGTGACGACCACGAAGGCCAGCAGCTGCAGCCGCACTCTCGTGGTGATCATGCCGGTGCCCCCCGCAGCGCAGGGCGCAGCAGCGGGGCAAGCAATGCACCCATACCACCCAGGTCCGCACCCGGCCCGCCGGAGGCGGACGGTGGTGGGGGCACCACGCCTGACAGGCCCTCGAGCAGCGGTCCGAGCGGTGGCCGGCCAGGGGCGAGCACCTCGCCGAGCGGCGGGGGCACCCCCATCAGGGGCTGCCCGGAGGAGGACAGGTTGTCCAGCACCGTCCCGAGGTTCAAATCGGCCCTGACGTACAGGTTGGAGTAGTCGCCTTGGAAGGCCTCGCGGGCGGCGCCATCGGTGAACGGGTAAGTGGCGATCAATTCCAGCGCGTTGGGCAGGTCTGCGCCCGCGGCGGCCAACTGCGCCAATGTGGGACGCAGCAGCTGAAGGTCGGCGACCACGTCGTCGCGGCTACGGTTGATCGTGTTGGTGGCGACCGCCGACAGCCGATCCAGGGCTTGGAGAGTGCCGGTCAGCTGCGTGCGCTGATCGGCCAGTACTTTCAGTCCCGGGGCGAGCCCGTCCAGCGCGGTGGCGATCTGCCCGCGCTGCTGGGCCAGGGTGGCTGATAGCCGGTTGAGCGCATCCAGCGCCCGGTTGATCTCCGCTCTGCGCGCGTCCAAGCCGGACACCAGCGTATTCAGGTCTGCCAGTAGCGCCCGCAGCTGCGGCTCGTGCCCGGACAGCGCTGCGTTGAGCTCGGTGGCGATGGTCCGGATCTGGTCGACACCACCCCCGTTGAGCAACAACGACAGCGCTCCAAGTACCTCCTCGACGTCGGTGGCCCGGCTGGTGCCGGCCAGCGGGATCACCGCACCGTCGGCCAGCCGGCCCCGTGGTGGCTCGCCGGCGGGCACGGCCAGCTCGACGAACTTCTCCCCCAGCAGGCTGGTGGTGCGCACCCGGGCGACCGCGTTGGCGGGCAGCGCGACGCTGCGGTTCACCTCCATCGTGACGATCGCGCGCCAGGTGTCCGGGGCTAGCCGGATCGTCCGGACCGCGCCGACCGATACGTCGTTGACCTTCACCAGCGACTGCGGCACCAGCTCCAGCACATCGGAGAACTCCGCAGTGACGTGGTATGGGTTCCTTCCGGTGTCCGCGCCGCCGGGCAATGGCACGTTCTGCAGCCCGCCTTGCAGCACGCCACATCCGGCCAGGGCCAGAATCGACGCGCTGAGCAGCATCGAGGTCCACCGGCTCATCGGCTGCCCCCGGGAACCGTGGGCAGCGCGAGCAGCGGCAGCGGCGGCGGCTGTCCAGCCTGCAACGCGGTGATCACCTGGGCTGGCGTGGGCAGCGGCACCGCACCGGTGAGCTGGGGCTCCAGTGCTGCACAGGTCCGCGCCAGGGTGGCCGGCACCTGCCGCGGGGTGCTGCGCCGCAGCAGTTCGCACACCAGCAGGATCGGTGGAGCCCGCAGCTCCTCGATGTTCAGGCGAGTGTCCAGGGTGCCGGAGGAGGCGTTGTAGGCGTTGTTCAGGTTGCTCAGCGCAGTGGGCGCGAGGTCGAGGATCTGCCCCAACGCTTCCCGTTGCCGCACCAGGACGGCGGTCACCTCGGTGAGCCGGTCCACGTTCGACTTCAGCACCGCTCGGTTGTCCTGCACGAAGCCAGCGACCTCGCCCAGTGCGAGGGACAGTTCCCGCAGCGCCGCACCGAGATCACCGCGCTCAGCGGCCAGGAAGTTCGATACGTCTGCGAGCTGGGTGGTGAACTGCCGCACCTGCGCGTCGTTGGCGGCCAGGGTGGACACGAAGGACTGGAGCTGGGTGACGGTGGCAAACAGCTGCTTGCGGGACCCGGCCAGCGTCTGGGACAGCGCTGCCACGTTGCCGATCGTGTCGTTGATTGCCTGCCCGTTACTTTGCAGGTTGGCGGCGCCGACGTCGAGTACATCCGAAAGCGCCCCGTTACGGTTGACGCCAGTGGGCCCGAGCATGGTGGTGAGGTCGTTAGTGGCCCGGGTCAGGTCGTCGATGCCGAGCGGAACCGCGGTGCGCTGCACCGGGATGACACCGCCGTCGGGCATGGCGGGGCCCCCGGTGTAGGCGGGGGCCAGCTGGACGCTGCGGCCGGCGACCAGGCTGGGCTCGACCACCACAGCCGAAGCGCCGGCTGGCACGGTAACGGAATCGTCGATCCGCATCACAACCTTCACCAGGCGGCCTTGCGGCGCCACCGTGGTGATCCGGCCGACCGGCACGCCGAGGATCAGGACCGGGTTGTCCGGATATACCGCGACCGCGGAGCGCAGGTAGGCGGTGATGGTGCGCCCGGGGCGCGGCGCCAGCCACCACACCGCGGCGACCACCAGCACCGCCAGCACGCAGCCGACCGCGATCACCCGGCTTAACCAGCGGGGCATACTCAGCACCCCCGCTCGTTGATGGTGAGCGGGCCCAGCGCAGTTGGTGGCGGCAGCAGCCCGCAGATGTAGTTGTCGAACCACCGCCCGTTGCCCAGCGTGTTGGTGAACAGCCGGATGAACACCGGCTCGAGCGCTAGCCCCCGGTCGAGGTTGAGCTGGTTTCGTTGCAGCACCGCGGCGACCCGGTCGAGCTGCTGCAGCGCCGGACGCAGCTGCGCGGTGTTGTCCGCGACCAGGCCGCGCAGCTGCAGCGACAGCGCCTGGACGTCGGTCAGCAGCGCGCTGATCGCCTCCCGGCGGCGCCGGACCTCGGCGAGTAGCAGGTTGCCATCGGCGAGCAGCCGCTCGAATTCGGCGTTGCGGCCGGCCAGCACCCCGGTCAGCGCCTCGGTGCCGGCCAGCAGATGGTGGATCTGCTGGTCACGGCCGGCGATGGTCTCCGAGAGCCGGGACAGCCCGTTCAGGGTGCCCCGGACATCGGCGGGGGTGGCGCGGAAGGTGTCGGCCAGCGTCTGCAGGCTCTGCTCCAGCTGGGCGGTGTCGATCTGCTGGAGCGTGCCGGACAACCCGCCCAGCGCCTCGACGACGTCATAGGGCGACGCGGTGCGGGACAGCGGGATGGGCGTGCGGGGGTCCAGGGCGCGCTGCCCCCGCGGGTCGAGACTCACCGACTTTGCGCCCAGCAGGCTCTTGATTTCGATGGCGGCGTTGGTCTGGTCACCGAGCCAGGCGTTGCGGACGCGCAAGGAGGCTCGCACCCGGTCGCCGGCCAGCTCTATGGCGGTCACCCGGCCGACCTCCACCCCGGCGATGTACACCGGGTCGC
Organism: Pseudonocardiales bacterium; assembly: GCA_032230565.1. GTDB lineage: Bacteria > Actinomycetota > Actinomycetes > Mycobacteriales > Pseudonocardiaceae. The sequence continues at coordinate 3,892 of JAVXWL010000265.1, forward strand.
CGGCCCGTAGCCCGGCCGCGTCGCTGAACTGCGCCGTGTAGATAGTGCCGCCACCGATGAAGGGCAGGCGGTCCGCGTTGTACGCGGCGGTGGCCAGCAGCGCGAGGATGACCAGGCCGGCGATCCCGATAGCGATCGGGTGGCGCGGGCGCGACAGAGTCATTGCGAGCACCTCGCGGCGGGCGGCGGTGTGGTCAGCGGCACGACCAGCGGCGCGTTGGCGATCGGGACGGTGACAGTCCCTTCGACGCCGCAGAGATAGAAGTTGAACCACGAGCCGTAGCTGCCGGCTCGGCTGAGTTTGGTGAGCTTCTCCGGCAGGAACCGCAGCACCCCGTCGATCACCTGGGCGCTGTCCGCGAGGTTGGTCGACAGCGCACCCAACCCGGCGATGTCGTCACGCAATGGCGGCCGGGCGTCGCTGAGCAGGTCGGTGGTGGTGGCTGCCATCTGGTCGATCGTGACTATCGCCTGCCCGATCGGTTCCCGGTCAGCGGCCAGGCCAGAGACCAGACGCTGGAGTTGCAGGATCATCGCGGACTGCTTCTCGTCG
>JAVXWL010000019.1:0-8616 GCA_032230565.1 Pseudonocardiales bacterium
GGTTCATGGATTTCCCTTGGTGGCCGTGAGCGGGAACCGGTGAGAAAGCCACCGATCCCCGCTCACGGATAGTTCTCAGATGACGGTCAGAAGTGCTAACCGCCATAATGGACTGGCTAAATTGTGGCTCCTGGATGGAGGTCACCCAGGGGCCACAACAACATCTAGAATCTGAACGTCACAGGGTTCGATGTCGACGAGCGGAAATTCGTCGAGTTACTGGGAGTGAATACCGCAGTCATCGAGTGATTACCCGGCCGAAGGGTCGTGAACGGCCCCACGGCAACACCGCCGAACACCCGCACAGGACGACCGATGTTGTTCCCGGTGTCCTTGAATTGAACGGTTCCGGCCGCGTTAAGCGGCGACACATTCGCGACGGGGATTGCGAAGCCCCCCAACCCGAAGGGCAGCGGGACCTGAATCACCGACAGCGTGGTCGCCGTGAATTTCGCCCCAGGTGCGGGCGTCGCAGTCGGGGTAGCAGTCGGGGTAGCAGTCGGGGTAGCAGTCGGCGTCGCGTTGGGGTCAGTGGTGGTGTACGTCGTCGGGCTGGTGAGGTAGATCGCGCCGGTGAAGGTACCGAACGGGGTCTTCCGCGAGCCGTTGACGCATCGGAAGGTTACGTCGTATTCACCGGTTTGCAGTGTCCCGCTACCACCGAAGTTGGGGTCGGCGGCGTCCCGGGCGGCGTCCTTCAGAGGATTTGCGAACTGCGCGTTGATCGGGTCGGTCGTGGAAAAGCCAGCTTGGGTCGTGGTGACGATCGGGAACGGATTGGCGGAGGGGAAGGTTTGGTTCGTCGTGGACCCGATCGGCCCGACGATGAGCACCTGATACGAGTCGTCCTTGCCATCCGGGTCTGCCGGGCAGGACCTCGAGGTATTCGCGCCGATGGGGGTGACGTCCGTGCCGGTAGCCGGAACGAAGGCCAGGGTGCCTAAGGTGCCCATCGGTGGCGTGGCGTTGGCCATCCCATCCACCAGCAACGCTGACCCGGCCGTGACGGTGACTACCAGGGCCCCCGCCGACAACCGCCTCAAGAATTTTTTCTTATGCACGATATGACTCATTTCCACTCAGATGGGAGGCCGAATTACGGACCGGTATGGAGCGCCGTGGAGCCGCAGTTCGGGTCGGTGGTGAAGCCATTGCGCTTGATCAGCGCAGTGTTGGCGCACACCTTTGACGTCTGTCCGACAAATATCTGGTTAGTCAGGGTGCCAGTGCCGATCTGGCCGGTGGGAACGACGTTGAAGACCTGCCGGAACATGAATGAGTCGCTGTTCAACACCGCAGGACTGATCCCGTTGATCGACCCGAGAACGGCCTTACCGTGAATATCCAATGCCACGTTATTGACCTGGGCCAGGTACGGCGCGGACGAGTACGTCACCAGCTGGTGCACGTTCGTGAGCAGGCGCCCATCGTTGGCCAGCAGCGGGTTACCGGCCGAGTCCGTATCCTTGACGCACTCGTGACCAGGTGACCCGGCGAAGGTCATGGAGTCGGTGAACCCGAGCTTCTGCAGGAAGAACTTCCGGTTTCCGGCACCGAACACCCCGAGCAACGGCTGGATGGCCTCCGCGCCGGTCGTGAAGTCGGGATCGCAGTTGTAGATGGCGGTCAGATCCGCAGCGCTCAAGTTCCTGGCAATGTTGCTGTCGCTGCGGATCGCGTAGGTGAGGGCGTCATCCGCCATCGGGATGCAGGTCAAGTTCTTCCCGGGGCGGGGGGTGCATTCATCGGTCACCGTCCGGGCGAAATCGACACATGTCGGATGCGCGACCAGAGCGTCGACGCCGGCACCGCCTTGACTGGGCCGGGTGAAGGTACAAGCGGCGGTGACGGCCGGGTCCCTGGTAGTGATATTCCCGGGGGGGCCGTTGTCGTAAGACGCGATCACCTTCTTGCCGCTGCCGTCCAGGATGACGTTGGAAAAGGCGGTCAGGAGATCCTGGGTCGTCTGCGCGCCGACACCGACTATCGGTCGATACGGAGGAGGTGTGGGTGGGTCGGCCATGGCCGTGCCGACGGTGAGGGTGAGGGTCGCCAGGCAGGCGCCGACAGCCAGGAACAGTCTTCTGCTTCTCATGTGCAGCTATCCTTTGGAACGCAGGGGTGCACGGACTGCTGTCCGAGCACACGCCAGTGACGGCGAACCAGCGGCATGCCAACCACGCCGTCACTGACGTCTTGCATGCAGAAAGTTGGCCGGGCGGTGACCGGAGCTGGAGACTCCTGGTCACTGCTCGGTCGGCGTCACCCCCTTTCGCAGCCGGCGTCGGATCCCGCCGTTGAGCAAGTGCATGACCGGCGGGGAGGTCTTGAGCAGGTGGAGGACTGGCGGGGATATCGCCGCAGACGCGCTGCCGATCAGGATGATCACGATCACGGCGCCCAGCCAGGCGGGACCGGGCAGCGGCGGTGTGCGGCGCACCCGGGCGACCGGCTGCTGGGCGGGGCTCGGTGGCTTGACGCCCGGGTCACCGGAAGCCGAAGCGGCAGACCCCCTGGCGGGGCCCGCAGCCAGCCTCGGTGGGGGGTTCGCAGCGGGTAGCTGCGCCGATGTACTGGATGTGGGCTTGCCCGCGCTCGGGTCCGCTGCCGCGCTCGGACTGCTGGGCGAGCCAGCGGCGGCCGCGGGGACGGTCGGGGTGGTGGTCCGCGGCGGTGGCGGCAAATTGGGGGTGGTCTTGCCCGCTTGCGCCTCGATGGTCGCGGCGGCGGCGATCGTCTGGGCCTTGAGCTTGTCGGGTAGCGGCACCATGCCCAACGGGAGCTGCCCGGGTGCGATACCCGACTGCTGGCCCGGGCCGCCCGCGTAGCGCAACAACGTCGCGTAGTCCTTGCCGGCCGCCGCGTCCAAAGTGGATGGCGCGGTCACTGCGTAACTCAACGCGGTCAGTGGGTAGGCCGCCGGGTCGGTAGCAGCCGGGTCGGAGGCCAGCACACCCGCTACCGCGCTGGGCTTCATAGCCGCCTCACCGGCCAGCAGACTCTCGGTGGTGGGAGCGACGAACTTCCCAGCGGCGTTGAGCAGCTCGGCGGTCGGCAGGCCGTACCGGCTGGCCGTCGCCGCGTCCACCACCGCGAGCAGCGCCCGACGACCAGGGTCCTGCCGCGGCTGCTTCTGCGAGATCGCTATCTTGCCGACGCCGTCGACCACGGTCGTTCGGGCCTGGGAGTCGCCCCGGGAGGCCGAGCGGCCGGCATCATGCATGTCGTTGGCGAAGGGGTGGGCATCCAGCGTGCAGAACCTCTCCGGGATATCGATGCCGGTGGAAGTGTCGATTTGGTCCTGGCAGCTCTCGTCGTTGCGGGGGAAGGTCGACGTCGGCAGGGCGAGGTCCTTGTTGTGGGGATTGACCACCATTCCTGACGGATCAGGCTTGCCGGCAAGGAACTCGCGGGCGTCCTTGTCGGCCATCACCCAGCTCCACAGCAACGCCGTGACGTCCGACCCGTTGAGCTGCACCAGCGCGTCCGGCACCGAGTGATCGACATCAAGGAACCCCTTGTACTCGGGATTGAGACCGAGGAACTCGGGGTCGCGGCTCAGACCGTAGGGGTTGTTCTTCAAGTAATCCCCCTGCACGTAGGGAACCGCAAGCCGGTAGGACTGGGTCAGCAGCTTGGCGACCAGCCGCGGCGTGAGCTTCATGGACGTGAACCGCTGGCCGTTGAGCTGCAGGTCGGCAGCAGATGCGTTACTCGGCGGCTGGTGCTCGATGTTGAAGACGATGGCCAACCCGGACAGCCCGACCGGCGCGTAGACCGGCGGGGGACCCGGTGGAGTCTCGTCCGGCGGCACCGGGTTGGTCAGCAGCGCCAGACCTGGCGAGCTGCCATCCAGCACCAGGCTGCGGGCTACCTCGTCGGGCAGCTGGGTGTAGCCGAATAGAGTGCCGCCACCTGCGCACAACGCCGGCTGCCACTGTCTGACCGCCTCGGCCGCGAGCTCGTGGCCGATCACACGGCGTTCCGGTGCCCCGATCGGGCAAGGCTGGCCCACCGGCAGGAACTCCAGCGGTATGACGATCCGGTTGTCCCAATTCGACTGGCTCAGCGGGGAGGACTGCAACCGGTCGAAGTCGTTCTTGCCGGTTTTTGTCGAGCCGTCCGCCTCCTTGGTGCCCCGCGGCACGATCGCCAGCCAGCACTTCCGTCCAGTGGTGCTCCCGCCGGTGATGACCGGCTCACCACAGCCCAGGCCTGCGGCCTGGACCGCGGTCTCGACCTCGAAGAACTCCTGGCCGGTGCCGTCGCCGTGGGTGCGCGCCAGTGGGATCTCGTTGGTGACCTGGGAGTCGAAGAATTCGTTGATGTTGCCCGTGCCGGGGCCAGTCGGCTTGGGCCTCCCGGCCGCCCAGAACGGCAGATAGACGGTGTCCTGGCTGCCCGCAGGCGCGTTCATCGTCTCGTTCGGGTCGACCACGGTGGTGGTGAGCTGCCGGGTCCGCACCCAGGAGCCGGCGCTCGGCGTGTTGACCGAAGCGAAGCCGCCGAACTGGCACTGGGTGCGATCCGGACCATTCGGATCGTCGCCCCAGCACTGCATGATCTGCAGGTAGTTGACCTGGAAACCGAGGGTATCCACCGTCGGCGTGCCGCCAGTCCAGGAGACGGTGATCGCCTGATTGATCAGGTTCTGGGTCTGGCTGACCGTCACCTTGAGGTTCGCGAAGTCGCCCTCGCCAGATACCGTTTTCGTCGAGTCCGGTGGCGCTGTATTCCCGGCAGCGACCAACACCAGTGGTGAGCTGAGCAGGCCGCCGATCACGGTCGCGGCCAACATCATCGCCAGCATCACGCGGTGCCCACTCATGCCTGCGGTCCTTTCCAACCCCGCGCTCGGTACGCCAGCAGCGGTGGTCCGAGCGCCAGCCCGAGCAGCACGACCGTGGTGAGAATCGCGAGCAGCATCTGGCGCCGGTTGTCGGCGGCATCGACGGCCACCGGTACGGCGGAGGCGCTGGTGGAACCGCCAGAACCACCCGCCAGGGTGGTGCCATCTACCGCCTGCCCGGTGTCCGGGTCGATTCCCGCAGCCGATCCGCCGCCTGGACCCGTTCCGGCCCCGAGCGCCCCGCCACCACCGGCGGCGTTATCCGTCCCATCGTTGCCGCCTGATCCCCCGCTGCTGGCATCACCACCGGCGCCTGCGCTGCCCCTTCCGCCGGCACCATCGAGGGAAGTGCCGCCGCCACTGGTCGGCGTCGACGCGGTAGCTCCTCCGGTGCCGGTGGCGCACTGCTGGGACGCTCCCAGGCGGTCGCATGGGCTGGGCTGCGGCGCGTCCTTGGCCACCTTGTTCCCCCCGTCCGGGGAGACCGTCGGGTTGTTGCACTTCGCCAAGTTGTTGCGGTCGAGTCGCTTGGTCGAGCCGGGAATCTGATTGATCTGATCGACGCCGTCCTGCACCAGGTTGATCGGCAGCGGCGAGTAGCCCAGGATGTCGGCCTGCTGCTGCCCCTCGCACAAGAAGTAGGCGGCGAACTCGGAGAGCGTGCGACCCTTCTCCGTGGTGAAGTGTGAACCCGGGCTGGTGTCCTTCGGGATGATCATGTAGCTGTAGCTGGACAGCGGGTAGGTCCGCGGGTCGGTGTCCACGTAAACCTGGCTCAAGTCCTGGGTCAGGTCCGGGTGGATCTGTGCCTTGAGCAGTGCGACCGCGACACTGCCTGCCTTGGGCTCGACGTAGTAATTCGCCTTATTGAGCACCTTGACCACCGGGAAGCGGGCGTTGCGGGCGTAGGAGTACTCGACGTAGGTGATCGCGCCCTCGCTGGCGTCCTGAGCGACGAACCCGGACACGCCCTGCGACTGCGCCTTGGCCTCCATGCCGGGGCCCAACGGGTAGAAGGAGGTGAACCCGCAGGGCGTAATGTTTCGACCGTTGTGGTGGCAGTAGTCATTCCAAATGGCCGGGTATTGGCTGGCCATCCAGGTGGTGAACTGCGCGGTGGTGCCCGAGCCGTTGGAATAGACCACCGGCACGATCTGCCTCTTGGGTAGCACCAGTCCGGGGTTGTCAGCCGCGATCGCCGGGTCGCCCCAGTTGGTGATCTGCTGGGTGAAGATCTTGGCGATGGTCTGCCCGGACAGCCGCAGGTTCGTCACCCGCTTGCTTCCGATCTTGAGGTTGTACATGAAGGAGGTACCGCCCGCGACGACCGGCATGTACCCGAACGCCCGCTGCGGCGGCAGGTCGACCACCCCGCCGTCAGTCAGGCCGTAGGGGATCTCAGACACCGCGTAGTCGACCTGGCCGGTCCCGAAGTCGTTGCGGCCGTTGGTCGAACCGTTCGGCGAGTAGTTGATTGTGATGCTGTAGAGGCCGGCGACGTTTTTGCGCCACTGGTCCAGCGCGTTCAAGCTCCACGTGGAGCCGGAGCCGCTAATCGGGACGAAGCTCGCCGCGGCGCCGGCACTCGACGCGAAAACGGACAGCATGCCCGCCGCGACGACCAGCACCGTGACCACCGCGGCGATGCGATGACGCCGTGGGTTACCTGGCATGGCTGTTCGCGATCCGGCGGGAACGCTCCCGGTCGGTGAAGCGGGTCAGGTCACGCGCGGAGGCGTGGGTCCGGTTGCGCTGCGCCCGGGCGGACAGTTCACCGGCCGGGCGGCCGCCGAGCACCCTGGTCAGCCCGAACAGCACCAGCACCAGTGCCAGCAGCGCGGCACCAGCGCCAAAGCCGCGGGCGATCATCGTCGGTTCCGGGGAGCGCGAGAAAACGTAGGTGACCAGCGGCAACGACACCATTGGGCCCGAGGTGAGGTTCAAGTTGATGCCGGACCCGAAGCCGGCGGTGATCAGCACCGGCGTGGTCTCGCCGAGCCCCCGGGCGCTGCCGAGCAGCACCGCGGTGGTCAGCCCGGAGCGGGCGCTGGGCAGCACGACATGCCACACCGTGCGCCACCGTGGCGCGCCCAACGCGTACGAGGCCTCCTTCAACGAGCCGGGCACCAGCCGCAGCACCACGTCGGAGGCCCGAATGATGATCGGCAGCATCATCACGCTGATTGCAAGCCCGGCGGCCAGCCCGGACTTGACGAGCCCAAAGGTGAGGACGAACAACGCGAGGATGAACAGTCCTCCCAGGATGGCCGGTAGCGCGGTCATCGCCTCGACCACCGTGCGCACGAACCGGGCCAACGGCCCACAAGCCTCATTGAGGTATGTCGCGCAGGCCAGCCCCAGCGGCACGGTGATCACCAGCGCGATCGTGAGCTCGATGAGCGTTCCGACCGCGGCGTGCAGGATGCCGCCCACCGTCAGCGGGTCCAGCGGACCGGCCAGCTGCATATCGCTGGTGAAGAAGTTCAGATGCCCCAGCGCCTCTCGGCCTCGCCAGAACGTGAAGGCGACGACGAACAGCAGCGCGAGTAGCGCGATCACGGCCAGGCTGTGCACGGCGATGAAGGCGAGGCGGTCTCGCACCGTACGACCGTCCTGCTCCATTACCAGCACCACCACCCCGTAAAACACCAGGAACAACAGGTAGGCGAGCACCACGAAGCCGGCCACGTTGACCGACGGGATCACCCGCGTGACCAGCAAAGCCGACAGACTCAACCCAGCCGCGGCCGCCCCGATGATCACATCGGCGCTGCCACGGGCCGACGTCGAGCGGCGGACCTCCGCGTCGCGCGGGATCTCCGGGGTTTGGGCGTGGCCGAGCACCGCGCTGTGTTGTGCCATCGCTTAGGCCTCGCTCAGCTGGCCGGAGCGGCTGCGCACGATGATCGCCGAGGCGCCGAAGTTGACCACGAGTGTCAACGCGAACAGCGACAACCCGGCCGCCATGAGAGCTGACAGCTCGAATGGGCTGGCCGCTTCGAACCGCAGCGCGATCAGCGCCGCGACATAGATCGCGCCGATGAGCAGGATCTCCGGCTGGATATGGAAGACCGGAGTGATGATCATGACGACGACGATCGTCTCACCCATCGCCCGGCCCAGCCCGAGCATCGTGCCGCCGATCATCCCGCCCCGGCCGAAGGGCAGCACGACGCTGCGGATCATTCCCAGCCGGTTGGCACCGAGTGCGTAGGCGCCCTCGCGTTCCCCGATCGGAGCCTGGGAGAAGGATTCCCGCATCACCGAGCAGATGGTCGGCATGATCACCAGTGCCACCACGATCCCCGCGACGAACGTCGAGGACTCGTACTTGGTCGCGGTCTCCAACGGGTCGCCGGGGTGCGCGTCGTGGATCCCCAGCAACGGAAGCCAGCCAAAGGTCGACGAGATCCACCTGGCTAGCGGGATGATCAGCGGGTTGAGCAGGTAGAAGCCCCACAGCCCGTACACCACGCCCGGCACCGCGGCCATCAGGTCCACCATGTTGATCAGCAACCGGCGCAGTGTGGGGGGCGCGTACTCAGAGATGTAGAGCGCCACCCCGGTGGCCAGCGGCACCGCGAGCACGACAGCCACTGCGGCGATCAGCAGCGTGCCGGTGATCACCGTCGCGATCCCGAAGTTGTGCGAGTCGGGTTCCCACGCCTGCGTGGTGAGAAATTTCAGGCCGGCATCGGCGACTGCACCTGAGCCCCGGGCGAAAAGAAACAGCCCAACCGCACCCATGATCAGCAGCACCGCCAGGC
>JAVXWL010000078.1:0-26367 GCA_032230565.1 Pseudonocardiales bacterium
ATCGGTACGAAGACCCGTTGCCGGATGGCCAGCTCGATCACCAACCCGAGCACCCGCGGCGGCCGCGGCCCGATGCGCAGCGCGGTGACCAGGTCGCGGACCTTGCCGATCTGTTCGCCGTCGGGCCCGAACACCGGCAGCCCCGCAAGTCGCGCTGCATAAACTCGGGTCGCAGTAGCCACCACAAGAGGCTAACGTTCGCGCGATTCTCGTGACCCAGCGCCATTCGCAGATGAATCGCGGTCCTGAGTCGGCGCTGGAGCGCCATTTGGAAGCAATGGCGCTCCAGCCTGATTTAGCGGTAGCAGTAGGAATCTGAGGAGGCGTCGCCGCCTTGGAGGCGGACTTGGTGTACTCGCAGGCCCTGGAAGTCCTCGCCGTGTAGGAAGAAGCTCTCGTCGACGGTTAGCCCGCCACCGGCGGGTGCGTTGATCTTGGCCAGCCACGCGCCGATGCCGTCGGGGTAGAACTGATCGTCCCAGGCGCCGTAGAGGGAGTTGGTGAGATACACCCGCCGGCCGTCCCGGCTGACCTCCACCATCTGCACGCCGCCCGCCAGTGGCAGCTCAGGTGCGGCTGGATGGGCAACCCGGCCGACGATGCCGCCCAACCGCACCGAGCCGGTCTCGCGTGGGTCCGCCGGGTCCGACACGTCGTACTGCTTGAGCTCACCGGTGCCGAAGCACGAGACGTACAGCTGCTGGTCGTCCACCGACAGGTTGATGTCGGTGATCAGAGGTGGGACGGCACCAAAGGGTTTCAAGGCCGGCGGTAACAAAGCAGGGTCGGCCGGTTCGGCGGCAATGGTGATCACCTTGTCGGCGGCCCAGGTCGCCCCATCACGGTGCCAGCGCCACACCGAGGCGGATAAGTCCTGGGTGGAGACGACGACACCGACGAACCCCCAGGTGGCCTCCGGATCATGCGCTGGGCGCAGCTCGAGCACCATCTGGTGGTGCGCGCCCAGGTCGACCCGCTGCAGGTGCTTACCGGCGGCAAGGTCCCAGAAGTGCAGGGCGTGGCCGTACTTGTTGCCCAGTAGCAGCTCCAGGTTGACGCCGTCTTCGATCATCGACGGGGTGCCCCACTCGCTGGTGATCAGCGTGTTCTGCTTCAGGTGCCACCAGGCGTCGTACGCCAGGTACTGCGGGCCACGATCGTTCTCCCAGGGGCCTAGCACGTCGAAAGTGGCGTGGTCGAGCAGTGCGATCCCGCCCGGCCCAGCGGCGCCGTCGGCGCCACCGAGGCAGGATAGGAAGATCCCCTCGGGCCCGCAGTGCAATGTATGCGGCCGGGAGTAGCCGGCTTTGTTCGCCAGCTCCTTGGCGTCGATCGTCTTGACCAGGGTGGGATTGGTCGGGTCGGGCGCAGTGTCATAGACATGCACGTTCGAGCTGCGCAGCCCTGGCAGCAGCAGGTAACGGCGCTGTAAACCGTTCGTGTCGTGGCCCTCGTGGGCCAGCGCGCTGCTGCAGGCGTTCCAGCCGAAGTGATGCAGCTCGTCGCCGAGCGTGGGCAGGTCCGCCCAGCCCACCACCTGCCCGTAACGAGGCGAGCCCGGGTCGACGTCGACCACGGTGAGTGCGTCGGGTCGTTGCGCCGTGCGGTCGAACGCGACGACGTAGGCAAGCTTTTCGGCCGGGGCGGCGACGGCCTCAGTGGGGCTGCGGTAGAAGGTCGGGTCTGACGATGCGCGCGTTGCTGCGCCCATGGAGGTTCTCCTGACTCAGGTCAGATGTGGCGCGCTAGCAAGCCGTGGGAGATCGACGTGCCGGCGCACGGTCAGCAGCCGAGCATTGCGCAACCTTGGATCGGCTGGGCGTGATGGTGGTCATCGCGGCAGGCTCCCTACGGAGTCACCAGAGACATTAGTGTTTTGACCAGACCTCCGCGATGCGTGGCGCGTGCTTCACCGCGAGGCCACCGGCGCGCGACGAAAGGAGCCTCATGGCACGGCTCGCTCAGACCGCCGGCCTCACCGAGATCCAGCGAGAGATCCTGGCCACGGTCAAGACATTCGTGGACAAGGAGATCATCCCGGTCGCCCAAGAGTTGGAGCACACCGACACCTACCCGCAGGAAATCGTCGACGGAATGAAGGAGATGGGCCTGTTCGGGCTCACCATCCCCGAGGAGTACGGCGGCCTGGGGGAGTCGTTGTTGACCTACGCACTGGTCGCGGAGCAGATCGCCCGCGGATGGATGAGTGTCTCCGGCGTGATCAACACCCACTTCATCGTGGCACACCTGATCAGCCACCATGGCACCGCCGAGCAGAAGCAGCATTACCTACCTGGAATGGCCGAGGGTGGCATCCGCGGTGCCTTCTCCATGTCGGAACCGGACCTAGGTTCCGACGTCGCGGCGATCAAGACCAGAGCCCGACGCGATGGTGAGCACTACGTCGTCGATGGCGCGAAGATGTGGCTGACTAATGGCGCCACCTCCACACTGGTGGCGACGTTGGTCAAGACCGACGAGGGTGCGGCGAAGGCGCACCACAACCTCACCACGCTGCTGGTGGACAAGCCCACTGGCTACGGTGAGGTGGCTCCCGGACTCAGCGTGCCGGGCAAGATCGACAAAATGGGATACAAAGGCGTTGAAACCACCGAGCTCGTCTTCGACGGCTACCGCATCGGAGTCGATAAGGTACTGGGTGCCGCTCCTGGCAAGGGCTTCGCCCAGATGATGGACGGCGTCGAAGTGGGCCGGGTCAACGTCGCCGCCCGGGCCTGTGGCATCGCCATCCGAGCCTTCGAGCTCGCCGTCGACTACGCCCAGCAGCGCAAGACCTTCGGCAAGTCGATAGCGCAGCACCAAGCGATCGCGTTCAAGCTGGCTGAGATGGCCACCAAGGTCGAAGCCGCGCACCTGATGATGGTCAACGCTGCCCGTCTGAAGGATTCCGGCGAGCGCAACGACGTCCAGACCGGGATGGCGAAGCTGCTGGCGAGCGAATACTGCAAGGAGGTCACCGAAGACGCTTTCCGCATCCACGGTGGATACGGCTACTCCAAGGAGTACGAGGTGGAGCGGCTGATGCGCGAAGCGCCCTTCCTGCTCATCGGCGAGGGCACCAGCGAGATCCAGAAGACGATCATCAGTAGAGGCTTGCTGCGGGAGTACGCTGCCCGAGGTTGAAGCAGACACCGTGTTCCATTTGACACCGTTGAGTGAAATCCGGGCGTTTCACGCCACGATCGGGTACCTCGTAGGGGAGGTGATGCGTGATGACCAGTCCGTTCGGCGGTCCCGGCCAGATGCCTGGCCTGCCTACTCCTCCCACCGGCTGGCCGATCGGCTCCTATGCTACTTACGCCGAGGCGCAGCGCGCCGTGGACCATCTCGCCGATAACCAGTTTCCGGTCGCCGAGGTCACCATCGTCGGAGTGGACCTGATGCTGGTGGAGCGGGTACTGCGGCGATTGACCTGGGGCCGGGTGATCGGGCAGGGGGCAGCGTCGGGTGCCTGGTTCGGCCTGTTCGTGGGGGTGCTGCTGAGCCTGTTCGCGACTCAGGCCGGGACCGGAGTGATTCCGATCTTGGTAGGAGTGGCCACCGGCGCGGTATTCGGAACGATCTTCGCTGCCGCCGGGTATGCAGCGACGCGCGGCCGCCGGGACTTTGCGTCGACGAGCCAATTGGTAGCGGGACGTTACGACGTGCTGTGCCAACCGCGGCATGCCGAACAGGCTCGTGACATGTTGGCGAAACTGGCCATGGGGCCAGGCAGCGCGACTGCCTGACCCTTAGCGGGGAAGGCAGTCCCAGCCGGCGAGGGCGTCGATGAGGCCGGTGACGACCGGCAGAGTTGCCAGGATCTGTGCGTCGCACCAGCGGACGCCATCGGCGTCGTCGCCGGCGCTGAGGGCACCTCCCATTACCCGGCAGCGGTAATCGTGGATGTCGAACACTGCCCCATCCGGTCCGTCGCGTTGCACATCTCCCAGCCAACGCGTGACCTCAACTGCCAGCCCGGTTTCCTCAGCCACCTCGCGGATCACCGCCTGCTGATCGGTCTCGCCGACCTCCACCCGCCCCCCGGGCACCGACCAGCGGCCACGTCCCGGCTCGTGCGCCCTTCTGATCAGCAGCAATCTGCCGGCGTCATCAAGCAGCACCGCCCCGACGCACCGGATGCGCTGTGCTGCCGAGCCTGTCATCCGCACGGATGGTAGTACCCTTTGGGAGTGTTGAGCCGCACGGTCGACCGCGTTGCGGTACAACACTCATGGGATCGGGACGGAACAGTCCGGCGACGACTGCGTTGCGCTGCCCGCAGCGGCGAGACAAGGTGGGTCAGGGTGAGTACGAGAACGTTCTGGCGGCGCTGAGATGCTCGGTCGATATTCCAACGTCCTGCTCGATCCCACGATGGAGCGGCGGGTGATCCGGGTGCGGCGGCACTGGGCATACCTTGTCAAGGACGCGTTGATCACCGTCGGAATCGTGCTCGGGACGTACTTACTGTCCCGCCTGGTCAGCGGCGTCGCGGACGGCCTGTGGTTGGTGCAGTCATTGCTCTGGTACGTGGCGGTCGGGGCGTTGCTGCGCTTCGCCTGGAAGGTGCTCGAGTGGTGGATCGAGGTCATCATCGTCACCGACAAACGATTCATGGTCACCAGCGGCATTATCGAGACGAAGAACTCCATGATGCCGATCACGAAGGTGACCGACATGAGCTTCATGAGACCCTTTTTCGGGCAGATACTCGGTTACGGCACGCTGCGGATAGAGTCGGCCGGGCAGAAGCAAGACCTGGAAACGATCAAGTTTCTACCGAAGCCAGAGGAGGTCTTCCGGGCGATCTCCGAGTTGATCTTCGGCGAAAAGAAGCAGCCTCGTTCGCACATGCTGGAGCCCCCGCGAAGCTCACGACGCAGGCGCTGGCCGCGCCCGGGATGGTCAGGCTCCGACGGCCGGTAGCGATCGCCGGTGAAGACTGCGGTCATGCGTATTGACCTGCACGCCCACACCACCGCGTCTGATGGAACGGACACACCCGCAGAGCTCGTCGTGGCCGCTGCGGCGGCTGGTATCGACGTGCTGGCCCTGACCGACCACGACACCACTGCGGGATGGGACGACGCTGTCGATGCGCTGCCGGTCGGCCTTCGGCTGATCCGGGGCGCGGAGTTTTCCTGCCTCGCGCCCGACGGTAAGGGCGGTCACGTCTCGGTGCACTTGCTCGGGTACCTGTTCGATCCCACCTCGGCGGCGATCATGGCCGAGCAGGCGCGGCTGCGCGAAGAGCGACGCGTGCGGTTGTGCGTCATGGCACGGCAGATGGCCGCCGACGGGTTCCCTGTTGACCCTGACGAGTTTCTCGCCGGCCTGCCACCGGAAGCTCCAGTCGGGCGGCCGCACCTCGCCCAAGCACTGCAGTCGGCGGGGGTTGTGGGTAGCGTCGATGAGGCCTTCCGCCGATTTCTCAATACCGGCGGCCCGTACTACACCGGTCGCGTCGATACCGATGTCCACGCCGCGATCCGGATGATTCGCGGCGCGGGCGGAGTCGCGGTCCTGGCGCACGCCGCGGCTCGCACTCGGGGTCCGGTCATCGACCTCTCAGTGATCGCCGAGCTTTCCGCTCAGGGGCTCGCTGGGGTGGAAGTCGACCATCCCGACCATGCCGGCGGCGATCGCGCTGCGCTGCGCGATCTCGCGGCCGAGCTTGGCCTGTTGGTCACCGGCAGCAGCGATTACCACGGTACGAACAAGACGGTATCGCTAGGTCAAGAGACCACTGACCCGGAGGCGCTGGAGTGCATGGAAGAGCTGGCGGCGAGTAGCCGCGTCGCCGCGGTGACCGGCTGACCGGCTGACGAGTACGGTAGGCGCGATGGCACCGCGAGCGCAGGGCGAGCTGCAACTCGGCGGTCTGCCCCGCCCGCTGGTGCGGCTGACTCCCGCAAAGCTCAGCACCTGGACCGGCTGCCGCCGGCGCTACCGGATGGCCTACCTGGATCGCCCCGCGCCCGCGCGGGGCGGGGCCTGGGCACACAACACGCTGGGCGCGGTGGTGCACACCGCGCTGCGGGCGTTGTTCGATCTGGCGCCCGACCGGCGGCAGCCGCATGCTGCGGCCGCGCTGGTCGCGACGCATTGGTCTGGTGAGGGCTTCGCGGACAGCGCGCAGGCCGGCGACTATCGAAGCCGCGCGCAGGACTGGGTGGCTCGATACGTCGACGAGCTGGATCCCGACCTCGAACCGGTGGGGGTGGAGCGTTGGGTATCCGCGCCGACCGAACGGATCGTGGCGGAGGGACGAGTGGATCGCATCGACGAGCGCAACGGCGAACTGGTGGTAGTCGACTACAAGACCGGTCGCCATGAGCTCACCGTCGATGACGCTCGCGGTTCGCAGGCGTTGGCGCTCTACGCCTTCGCGGCCCGCCGCACGCTACGCCGGGAGTGCCGCCGGGTGGAGCTGCACCACCTGCCCACCGGGACCGTTGCCGGCTGGGAGCACACCGAGCAGTCGTTGAGCAGGCACCTTCGGCGTGCCGAGGAGGCGGCCGACGAGATCGCGCTAGCCACTGAGATTCTGGCGACCGGAGGCGACCCGGAAATGTTGTTCCCCCCCAGCCCCGGCCGGGCTTGTTCCTGGTGCGACTTCCGCCGGCACTGCCCCGAGGGCCGGGCCAGCGCACCAGAGCTGCGGTCATGGGCTCTGCTTGCACCGTGACCGCGCCACGCCTCGGTGAGCGGGTCCAGCGCGGGCTGTCCGGGGTGCTGGCGGGGGGACTGGTAGTGCTTGCGATCGCGGTCTGCCTGGCGCAGTGGCTGTCCAGTGCGTCAGGCAGACCTGGCCCAGGCCTGGCGGTGGTTGCCGGACACGGGGTCGCGGCTGCGGTCGCGGTTGCGTTGCAGCTGGCCGCCGACCGCTGTCGAGGCCACACCGCAGCCCTGGCCTCCTATGCGATCATGGCCCTCACCGCATGCATCCTCTGGTTCGCCTGGTGGGCCTGAGCCCGTCCTGGCCGCGGATAGGTTCCACTAGGCGGCCCGGGTTAGGCCCCAAAACACAGCCACGACCCATGTTGCCTTCGCTGCTAGCCAACCAAGGACGGCAACGTATTAAGCGAGCCAGGCCATCCAGGTTGGCAGCAGCACGTCGAGCAGAGCCTGCGGATTCTCGATGGCCGGTGAGTGGGCGGCATCGTGGATCATCGCGACCTCGGCGCCCAGCCGGGCCGCCATATCCCGCTGCACCGGCACCGGCCACGCGTCATCGGATTCGCCGAAGGCGACCAAGCAAGGGATCGCGCGGTTGCGCAGGACGGTGGCCAGCTCGGCGACCCGGTCGGGTTCGGTGCGCAGGCCGGTGGCCATTCCGAGCAGGCCAACACTGGACGAGCCCAGGAAACGAGCCCGCAGCAGCGCGGCCAGTTCGGGCGGTTTGGCGATTCCGTTCCGAGCTTCGAGCAGTCTCAGGACGGTCTCGATACCGTGAAAACGCATCACCGGCTCGGTGGTGTCGAGCAACTCCCGGCGCTGTCCTGGCGGCAATCCGGCTGGACCCGAGTCGAGCAAGACCAGCCCGGTCACCGGGGCGCCGGCGAGCACCGCCGCTCGAGCCACCAACCCCCCGTAGGAGTGCCCCAGCAGCAGCACGTCCCCGCCAGCGGCCAGCTCCGCCACCAGCGCCGCGATGGTCCGACCCAGCGGGTCGGGGTAATAGTCCTGCTCGCAGTCCGGGCCGGGGGATTCGTACTGCCCGGGCAGGTCCAGCGCCAGCACGGACAGACCTGCCCAACACAGGGGGTCCAGCAGTGCCGCAAAGTCCTCTTTGGACCCGGTGTATCCCGGCAGCAGCACGGCCACGGCGGTGGCGGGCTCAGCGGGTTGGGCGCGCAGCGCTGTTAGGTCAGCTCCAGCAACCGTCACCTGCACGCGGCTGGCGCCGTGCGGGGTGATCTGTGATGCCATCACCGGGTGGAGCTTACGAGTCGCAAGCTCAGCGCAGCGCGACCAGGGTGTCGCCGCGTTGCTCCAGCACCACACCCCCGGAGCTGGCGGTACCTACTGGGCCGCGGTAGCCGCCGCGATCCACCGGCAGCGCGCCGAGCTGCTGGCCGGTGGTGGTGTCCAACACGGCCAGCGCACCCGGCACCGGTAGCAGCAGCCGTCCCGCGACTTCTGACCCGGTGCCCGAGGATCCTGCCCGGGTCCACCGTGGCCGCAGGTCGGCGATATCCAACGCAACAGTGGCCGAGCCGGTGAACCAGTAAATTTCCGTGGCTGTCTCGGTGACATCGGCCAGGCCGCCAGGCGGATTGCCGCGCAGGTCGGCGTCCGGGACCGCCAGCGGGTACTCGGCTATCTCCTTGCCCTGGCCGTCGAGCACGGCTAACCGGGCCGGGTCGGGCAGCGCCACGGCCACCCGCTCCCCGCTCAGCGCGATGACCTGGGCCTGCTGCCCCGACAGCAGGGTGCTGAAAGTCACCTCAGGGTGGTCGGGTTCCTTGGGATCGGACCGTTGCACGGTGAGCCGCACCCGCTCCCCGGGACACTGCTCCACCACAGCCAGCTTTCCGCCGCCCAGTTTGGCATTACTGAGGGCCATCGAGTCGTGCACGCAGTCCGGCCGCGGTTGGGTGGCCGGCTGCACGGGCGTCGGCAGTCGCCCATAGGCCAGCGTGCGTACCAGGTCGGAGCGCCATACCTCCAGGTAGCGACTGCCAGTGGCGGCAACCTGGTTTCCAGCCGCGACTAGCCGGGTCGGCGCTTCCACAGGACCGGTGCGTTGGGGTCCACGCCGGCCGTCGACCCAACCCAGAGCGGTCACCTCGCTGCAGGTACCGCTGCGCTGGTACACCGCTATCACCTGGTGAAATGCGGCGGCCACGGTACACAGCGGTCGGTCACGCCGGTAGCTCCAGCGCACAGCGCCGGTGTACAGGTCGCGCCCGGCGACCAGGCCAGCGGCACCGGTGACCGCAATGCCGTCCGCCGCGAGTGGGACCGGGGTCGCCGCGCTCGGCGCTCGCCACGCCTCCGTCAGCGCCGTCGGCAATGACCCGGACCTCGCGGCTGAAGGCGCAACACCCGCTGTCGGGCCGGTGGCGGGTGTCAGCGTGGTGCGGCGCGCGTCACTCATCCACCACAGTGCGGCTGCCGCGGTGAGCGCAGCCACTATCAACACCGCGGCAGCGGTGAGGTCCCATCGGGTGCGGCGTTCCGGCGCGAGCATCCGACCGTTGGGTTAGCCTGCGGCGCGGGGCTGGCTGCCATGTTCCCCGGTGCCGGCGCTGCGGCCCCGACTGCGCCGACGCCGGCGGCGCGGCCCGGCGTCGCCATGGTCGCATGGGTGCTCCGCGGGCGGCGCCGTTTCGGCGCTGATGCCGGCGGTCTCTCCGTTGCGGGTGCGCCGCCGCAGCCGGCGGACCGGCGGAAGCGCACCGTCGGCGGGGGCACTGTGCACTCCGCGTGGGATGCCAGTGGTGCGCCTGGGCCGGCCGGCTTCGTCGCTGGGCTCAGCTCCCAGCCCGGCGCGGGTGCGCCGGGCAACCGGTAGCCGCCCGGTGGAGTCGGTGGGGATGTCGAGGTCGCTGAACAGGTGCTCCGAGGTGGAGTAGGTCTCCGCGGGCTCCGGCATGCCGAGGCCCAACGCGTCACTGATCATCTTCCAGCGGGTTTCCTCGTCCCAGTCGACGAGAGTGATCGCGACGCCGGCCCGCCCTGCCCGACCGGTGCGCCCGATCCGGTGCACGTAGGGCTTCTCGTCTTCGGGACATTGGTAGTTGATGACGTGGGTGACCTCCGGGACGTCGATGCCGCGGGCGGCGACGTCGGTGGCGACCAGCACGTCCACCTTCTCCGAGCGGAACGCGCGAAGCGCCTGCTCTCGAGCCCCCTGGCCGAGGTCACCGTGCACCGCCGCAGCCGCGAAACCGCGTTCGGTGAGCTCGTCGGCCACCTTCTGCGCGGTGCGCTTGGTCCTGGTGAAGATCATCGTCAGGCCTCGGTCGCGGGCCTGCAGCATCCGGGACAGCAGTTCCACCTTGTCCATCGCGTGCGCCCGGTAGACGAACTGCCGGGTCAGCTCGTGGATGGCGGTGGCGTCGGGTTCCTCAGCGCGGATATGCGTTGGCTGGGTCAGGAAGGTCCGAGCCAACGTGATGATCGGGCCCGGCATGGTGGCCGAGAACAGCATGGTCTGGCGCTGCTCGGGCACCATCCGCAGGATTCGCTCGATGTCGGGCAGGAATCCCAGATCGAGCATCTCATCGGCCTCATCGAGCACCAGCACGCGTACCTTGCCCAGTACCAGATGGCGCTGTTCAGCAAGGTCTAGTAGCCGGCCCGGAGTACCGACAACGAGGTCAACCCCCTTGGTCAGCGCCTTGATCTGTGGTTCGTACGGTCGGCCGCCGTAAATCGAGAGGACCCGGACGCCCAGATCGCGACCCGCGGCGGTGAGATCGGCGCTGACCTGCAGGCACAGCTCTCTGGTAGGGACGACGACCAGGGCACGCGGGGTGCCGTCAAGAACGATGTCTCCGGTGGTGATCCGCTGGATGAGCGGGACACCGAAGCCGAGCGTCTTCCCAGTGCCGGTGCGGGCCTGGCCGATGAGGTCGTCGCCGGCCAGCGCCAGCGGCAAGGTGAGTTCTTGAATAGCAAAGGTGCGCTCGATGCCTACCGCTCGCAGCGTCCGGACGATCTCATCGCGGACACCGAGCTCGGCGAAAGTGGGAGAGTCAGCCCGCACCGGTGCGCCGGCCTGCAGCGGCGCGGGCGCTGCAGGCTCGTCGATATCAATCTCTGCACTGGCTAGGGTGCCGGGGTCGGGATGTTCCAGGGGGTAGGTCTCGGGCAATGTGGTCTTGCTGACGGTCAGTGTGATCGCCTCTCTCGTACTGGCGCGTCCACCGCCGTCTCGCTCGACCAGCTCCGTGCCGCCGGACGGCGCAGCAGAACCGGGAACGAATACATCAGGTCCGCGCTCAATTTCATGCACTCGGCGGCACGTACCACCGAGCGGGACGCGTGGCCACGGGCTTTTATCACCGCGTCGGGTCACGCCCTGTGCACACATCCTACCCCTCCACCATGTCAACTGTGCGCGTGACACCGCACACTCCAACAATGCGGCACTACGCTCGCGCCGTGGATGTGGCACGTGCGGGCATCGTCGACCTGTTGGGGGTCCTCGCCTACGGAGAGCTGTCAGCTTTCGATCGGCTGGCGCAAGACGCCCGCGATGCCCCCACTCTGACCGGCAGGATGGCGATGGCCAGCATGGCGGCTACTGAGATCGGGCACTTCCGGCAGCTCGAGAGCCACCTACGTGGTTTGTGTGTCTCGGTGGACGACGCGATGCGCCCCTTTGTCGCGCGTATTGACGCGTTCCACGCCGCAACGGCACCCCGGTCCTGGCTGGAGTCGCTGGTGAAGGTTTACGTCGGGGACGGGTTGGTGGCGGATTTCTACGGTGAGGTGGGTGGCTGGCTAGACGACGCCACCGCTGCACTGGTCAAAGAGGTGCTGGCCGACACCGGCCATTCGGCGTTCGCCGAGCGCGAGGTGCATAGCGCCTGCGGGCTGAGCCGGACTACTCGCGACCGGCTTGCGCTGTGGGGTCGGCGGCTGCTCGGCGAGGCGGTGACCAATGCCCAGCACGTCGTGGCGGAACGTGCCGCGCTCGCTGAGCTGATCGTCCGCGGCTCCGGAGACCCGGCTGGCCTGGCTACACTGGTCCGCCGGGTGGAGATACTGCACGGTCGTCGGATGGCTGCCCTCGGGCTGGGGTGAATGGCTGCCCGCCGCTCGACTAACGTGGGGCGTCACAGCTCGATCACACCGTGGAGGTTCTGGCGTGGAGGTCAAGATTGGCGTCGCGGACAGTCCTCGCGAGCTGACGGTGTCTACCGCGGACTCGCCGGATGAGGTGGAGGCGCTCATCGTCGAGGCGATGCGGAACACGCAGGGAATGTTGACCCTGGTCGACGACAAGGGCCGGCGGTACATGGTGCCGACCGCGAGGGTCGCCTACATCGAGATCGGACCCGGGGACAGCCGCCGAGTCGGCTTCTCAGTCGGCGGCTAGCGCTTGCAGGATGGCATCCAGCGCACCCCAGGCCATCATCAGCAGGTAGTCGCGCAGCTGATCCCGGGACAACGTCCGGTCCTGTAGCCACCAGTCGCCCGCCGCCTGCACCATGCCCACGCCGGCGTGGGCCCAGGTCTCGGCTCCGCCAGGATCAAGCCCAAGGCTGCGTAGCTGCTCGGCGAAGATCGTGGCCAGCGCCCCGGCGATCAGTGCCGCATTGGTCGTGACCGGATCCCGGGGCAATGGCCGGTCGGGAAACGAGCGGCGCACCACAAAGCGGTAAAGCTCCGGTTCGCGCTCGATGAAGGTCAAGTAGGCCTCGATCACCACCCGGAGCAGCGTCCGCGGGTCGACCTCGGAGCTCAGCCCGGACAGCAGGACGGCCCGCAACTGCTCGGTGGCAGTCTCGCTGACTGCCATGTAAAGATCGCCCTTGTCGAGAAAATGCCGATACAGGATCGGTTTGCTGACGCCGGCCTCGGCGGCGATGTCGTCCATCGCGACGTCGGGGCCATGCCGGCGGATTGCCCGCATCGCGGCCTGCACCAGCATCGCGCGACGCTGCTCCCGATGTTCCGAGCGGTTGGTCGACGACCCTCGCACAGGCTTGACAGAAGCGACGTCATCCGTCATGTTACTAATGGTAACAGTTACTTGCGGTAACGCCTTGAGCCGGAGCAGGCGATGTCCACGACGGACGAGCGGTCCTTCACCACCCCGGACGGCACCCGATTGGCGTTGTACTGGCAGGGCCCGCGCGACGTACCAGTGACTATCGTGCTTGTGCACGGCTGGACTCTGGACTCCCGGACCTGGGGCCCGGTCGCCGACGCGCTATCGACCGGCCCGGGCGCCCGGCTGGTGTTGCGCTACGACCTGCGCGGCCACGGGCGTTCTGACCCAGCTCAGCCCGGTACCGAAACTATCGCCCAAGCGGCTGACGACCTCGCCGATCTGCTCGGTGCCGAGGTGAAAGGTCCAGTCGTGCTCGTCGGGCACTCGATGGGCGGCATGGGGGTTATGGCGCTGGCCCAGCGACACCCTGAACTGGTGGCACAGCGGGTTGTCGGCGTGGCGTTCGTCACGACGTCCTGCGGCGACATGGTGCCGCACAGCCTCGGCCTGCCACCCCTGATGGCCCGGCTGGTGTCCCAAGGGGAAACCGCGCTGCGGCGATGGGCGTTGGCGTCGCAGTGGTGGCTGCGCCGCGAGCCGATCATCAGATGGACCGGGTTGATCCGGCCGGGGGTGCGCTGGCTGCTGTTTGGTGCACATCCCCGACGAGCCGATGTCAGGCTCTGCGCGCGGTGCTTGGCGCAGGGTCGGGCAGCGAACCTGGTGACCTTCCGGTCCACCCTTGACGAGCACGACCAAGTTGCCGCCCTCGCTGCGTTCCGGCAAATACCGGTCTTGGTGCTGGGCGCGATGAGCGACCGGCTGACGCCGATACGACATACCGACAAGATCGCCGCCGAGCTGCCGCACGCGACGCTGGTCCGCTACGACGGCGCGGGACACCTGGTGATGCTGGAGCGCGCCGAACAGGTGGCCGACCGGATCGAGGAGTTGGTCTGCTCGGTGGAGTCCGGCCAGCGGTTGGCTGCGGAGTGATCCCTTAGGCTCATGCGATGTCCCGGCTGCTGGTAGTAGAGGACGACGAGACCATCGGCAGTGTGCTTGAGTCCAGCTTGCGCGCTCAGGGGCACCAGGTCGGTTGGCAACGCACCGGTCGCGACGCGCTGCGTGCGGCCGCCGGGACGGACTTAGACCTGGTGCTACTGGACCTCGGGTTGCCCGACTTGGACGGCGTCGAGGTGTGCCGGCAGTTACGGGCCAGCAATCCCACGGCGGTGCTGGTGATTCTCACCGCCCGGACCGACGAGATGGATGTCGTGGTCGGTCTGGAGGCCGGCGCGGACGACTACCTGACCAAACCGGTGCGGCTGGCCGAGTTGCTGGCCCGGGTCCGAGCCCATCTACGACGAGTGGCGCCGGTGACATCGGAAGCCCAACCGATGCTCGTGGTGGGAGACCTGCTGGTGGACATGGGTAGCCGGCGAGCGAGTGTCGCGGGAACAGAGATGCCGCTGCGGGCCAAGGAGTTCGACCTGCTGGCTCGCCTCGCGGCAGCGCCGGAAGTGGCGATCAGCCGGGAGACCTTGATGGCGCAGGTGTGGGACGAGAACTGGTTCGGTCCAACCAAGACCCTCGACGTGCATGTGGCCGCGCTACGCCGCAAACTGGCGGGGATGGCTGCACTGGGTTCGGTGCCTCGGATCACCACGTTGAGAGGGCACGGTTACCGCCTGGAGGCCCCGAAGGGGTGGTGAGTGGCAACAGTGCAGCGCCGATAGTGTTTGGACACCGAATGGCGCTCACGAGCTATAGCATTATAACGACCTTGGCTCGGTGTAGAGGGGACTCGTGCGCACCCGGATCGTCGGCCTCGCCGTGCTCGCCGCCGTACTGGCCATCGCCCTGTTCGGGGTGCCCTTGGCTGGTGGCGTCTTGAAGTACGCGAAGTCCAACGAACGAACAAGGCTGCTGCTCGGAGCCGATGCGGCCGCAGCCGCCGTGTCAGCAGACGTGCTCCGCGGCAAGATGCCGACCGATCTTCGCGACCCGAACGACGGGACGCACCTCGCAGTGTATGTGGACCGCGGCTTGCGCATCCTAGGTACCGGACCCGAGGGCGGCGACCCAGCGGTGTACGCGGCGCTGCACGGTGAGATTAGCAACAAAGACCTCAACGGCGAGCTGATCGTGGCCGTGCCAGTGACCCATGACGCCGATGTGATCGGTGCGGTGCGCGCCGCCAGCCCCGTCATGGCTGTTTACCGGCAGGTCGCGCTGGTGTGGCTCGGCATGCTCGGCTTGGGCGGGTTGGCGATCTGCATGGTCTGGTTGGTCGCCCGGCGCCAGGCCCGGCGGTTGGCTCGCCCGCTCGAAGAGCTCTCGGAAGCGGCGCGCCGCCTTGGCCAAGGCGACTTCAGTGTGCGGACCATACCGGCAGCCATTCCTGAGATCGACTCAGTCGGCTCAGCATTGAACAGTACCGCCGGACGCCTCGACGACATGCTCGCCCGCGAACGGTCGTTTTCCGCTGATGCGTCCCACCAGCTCCGGACTCCGCTGACCGGACTGCGGCTTCGGCTCGAAGCGGCGCTGACGCATCCAGATCAGGATCTTCGGCACGCCATCACCGATGGAATTGCGGCCGCGGACCGGCTGGAGCAGACCATCGAGGAGCTGCTTGCGTTGGCGCGGGACACCCGCAGCTCCAACACCACGCCACTGGATCTGCCGGTGCTGCTCGATGAGATCGAAGCGGGTTGGCATGACCGGCTGGCCGCCCAGGACCGTGCGCTGCACGTGGCGGTGGATCCGCTGGCCCCGGTGTCACTGGCTTCGACCGCAGCTGTGCGCCAGGTGCTCACGGTGCTGTTGGACAACGCTGCCACCCATGGCTCGGGCACGGTGTCGGTGGCGGTGCGCAATGCCGCCGACGCGCTGGCCATCGACGTGTCCGACGAGGGCACCGGCATCACGGCTGCCGAACCGGAACTATTCACCCGGCGATCGCGGCTGGCCGACGGGCACGGCATCGGCCTAGCACTGGCCCGCAGTCTGGCCGAGGCCGAAGGCGGCAGGCTCCGGCTGACCCGGCCTGCTCCGCCCACATTTACCCTGCTGGTGCCTGCCCAGGCGTAGCGGCCAGGACTGGTCATGGATTGTTGAAGGAGGTTGCGATGATCGCGGTTCGTCGGCTCAACCACGCGGTGCTGTTCGTCAGCGACTTGGATCGGGCAGTGGAGTTCTACTGCACCGCGCTCGGGATGAAGGTGATCGCCCGGGAGCCTCGCGCCAGCGCTGCGTTCCTCCGCGCCAGCGGCTCGGACAATCATCACGACCTGGGATTGTTCGGGCTCGGTCTGGAAGCGTCCCGTCCGCCGCGTGGGCATATCGGGCTCTACCACCTGGCCTGGCAGGTCGACACTATCGACGAGTTGGCCGCGGCCCGCGTGGTGCTGCTCGGTGCGGGCGCTTTCGGGGGCGAATCCAGCCACGGAGCCACTAAGAGTCTTTACGGTGTCGATCCGGACGGCAACGAGTTCGAAATTATGTGGTTGCTGCCGCGCGAGGATTGGGGAGATTACGAATCGGCCGCTTCGGTTGACCGGCTGGATCTACCGGCCGAGCTGTCCCGATGGAGCGGAGTGAGCACGGCATGACCGGGCTTGACGCAGGTAGTTGACCTGGTGGCGGCAACCGCTCAATGCGCGGGGGGCGCCTGGAGAGGGAAGCCGGCGAGGCCCTTCCAGGCTAGCGAGGCGGTGAGGGTTACCGCCTCGGCCTTAGGCACCTCGTGTTGGCGGGTGAGCCAGTAGCGCGCGCTGTGCTCGCTGATCCCCACGACGCCGACCGCGACCAGCCAGGCACGGTCGGCGTCCAGCCCGGCGTCGGCGGCCACCGCCTGCGCGATCGCCCGCACGCAGGCGGTATACGTCCGCTCGACGACCGCCTGCACCGGCGGCTGGTTGCGCAGGTCGGACTCGAAGACCAACCGGAACGCCTGATCGTCACCGTCGACGAAGTCGAAGTAGGCCTCGACCGCATTGCGGACTCGCTGCCGGTTGTCGGGAGTTTCCTCGATCGCGTCCTGGACCCGGCGGACGAGTTCGTCGGTGTGGCGCTCTAACAGCGCGAGGTACAGCTCGAGTTTTCCCGGGAAGTGCTGGTACAGCACGGGTTTGCTGACGCCAGCACGCTCGGCGATGTCATCCATGACGGTGGCGTGATAGCCGTTGGTGACGAAGACGTCAGTTGCTGCGGCAAGCAGTTGAGCGCGTCGCTCGTCCCGGGACATCCGCACGCCTCGGGGCGCTGCATCCGCCCGGCTCGATGCCGTCTCGGTCATCGGCCTCCGTCACCTCCCGGCTGATCTGGTAAACCCTACTCGCCGGTATGTCAGCGCAAGGGCGGGAGCGGGGCAATTGGCTCGTCAAAACCATGGTGAAACCATGCTCACCCGGGTCCCGGTGTACCCCGGGCGGCTGCCGCGGCTGCACCCCGCCCACCCCCCCTGGCCGGGGCAAATCCACCGCAGCGGCGGCGTGACGCTCAATGTGCGCCACACACCCGGTCCGCAGCGAGCTGAGCTCGCCGTTTACTTACATGGGCTGGGCGGTTCCTCTACGAACTTTACCGATCTCGCAGGCCTGGTCGGCGTCCGGTTCCCGGGAATGGCGATCGACCTACCCGGCTTCGGTCGCAGTGTGCCACCGGGTGGATTCGACTACGCCCCGGACTCGCACGCCGAGGTGATCGCCACCTTCCTGGCCGGGCTGGGTCACGGCTCGGTGCACTTGGTCGGCAACTCCCTGGGCGGGGTAGTGGCCTTGCTCGTCGCTGCTCGACGTCCGCAACTGGTCCGCACCCTGACCTTGCTCGCGCCCGCCATGCCCGATCTGCGGATGGATCCGCGCCGGCTGTCGGATCCCCGGGTGGCGCTGACCATGTTGCCGGTCATCGGCACCTGGGTCCGCCGGATCCTGATCGAGGTGCCTCCGGAGGAACAGATCGACCGGATGCTGCGGCTGTGCTTCGTCAATCCGTCGCTGATCGGGTCGGCGCGGCGGGCGGAGGCCGTCGCAGAGTGCGTCGAACGAGTTGCGCTGACCTGGGCGGTGGCGGCACTGCGGCAGTCCTCCCAGCAGCTAGCGCGGTCGTGGCTGATGCCCCGGTCCAGGTCGCTGTGGTGGGTCGCAGGCCAGGTGCAAGCGCCCGCGCTGGTGGTATGGGGTGCCGCGGACAAGTTGGTGACCGTGCGAAAGGCCCCGCGCACGGCGGCGGCGCTGCCACGGGGACGGCTGCTCGTGCTGCCGCGCACCGGACACCTGCCGCAGATCGAGCAGCCCAGCTCGGTTGCGCGGGCGATACTCGGCATGATCGATGCGGTGGATCGGGCGGTGTGGTGATGTGCGCAGTGCCGCGCGTGGCTGTGCGATCCTTGCGCGGTGATCCGCCCGCCGCCAGTCGAGCCTGAGTGGGTCTCAGCTCGACGCCCCGGGTGGTATGAGGACTTGCGCATCGCTGATGAAGAGCCGCTGGCCGCGTCGTGGGACCCAGAACCTCAGCTGGTGCCGCGGCAAGGTAATGCCGGCTCCAGGCGCTTGGCGCGGGCGGTCGCCACCTACGGCTGGCGGGTCTACGCGCTGCCGATCCTGATGGTGCTCACCGTGCTAGCGGTACTCGATGCCGCCAGATCGCCGCTGCTGTCGCCGTCGGACAGGGCCGGTATGGCCGGCTCGCCGGGTGATCCGCTGATCCCCAACCCGGTGATCAGCCCCGGTTTCGAGGCGGTCAAGGCCTCTGCCGAGCTACCCGGCGGCGGCCCGTTCGCGGTGCAGGGTGCCGGCACGTGGCGGGTGATCCTCGGTGCCGGCGCGCCGTTCGGGGTGGGTCGGGCGTTCACCTACACCGTCGAGATCGAGGATGGGGTCGATCTCGACGGTGGTCCGGTGGGGTTCGCTGCCACCGTGGACAGCACGCTGCAGAACCCCAAGAGCTGGATCGGCAGCGGACGTTACCGCTTCCAGCGCATCGATGACAGTCGTGCGGCGACCCTGCGGATCAGTCTCACCTCGCAACAGACCACCCGGCGGCTCTGCGGCTTCCAGATTCCCTTCGACGCGTCCTGCTGGCGCCCGGCAGAGCACCGGGTGGTGATCAACGCCGCCCGCTGGGCCCGGGGAGCGGTGGCTTTCCAAGGCAACGTGGTGCAGTACCAGCAGTATGCGGTCAACCACGAGGTCGGGCACGGGTTGGGTTTCGCGCATGTCGCGTGTGAGACGAACGGGCGGCTGGCACCGGTGATGATGCAGCAGACCTGGGGAGTAGCCGACGACTACCTCGCCGCGTTGGGCACCGACCACGTAACCCCAGACGGCCTGATCTGCCAGCCCAACGCCTGGCCCTTCCCGGCCGTCAACTGATCCGGTCCATAACGCAAGAATGCAGCGGTGGGAAGAGCGGGGGGAGCGGGGACGTTGACCCGGAACAGACGCCACGACACTGTGAGGAGTGCGCCGATGAGCCTGCCACCGTTGGTGGAGCCCGCCGCGGAGCTGACCAAGGAAGAGGTGGTCCGCTACAGCCGCCATTTGATCATTCCGGAAGTCGGCATGGTTGGTCAGAAGCGGCTGAAGAACGCCAAGGTGCTGGTGATCGGCGCCGGCGGGCTGGGCAGCCCAGCTCTGCTGTACCTGGCCGCCGCCGGCGTCGGCACGCTCGGGATCGTCGAGTTCGACGAAGTCGATGAGTCGAACCTGCAACGTCAGGTAATCCACGGCCAGTCCGACATCGGCCGGCCCAAGGGCGAGTCCGCCCGGGATTCCATCCGCGAGATCAACCCGCTCGTCGACGTCAAGCTCTACCAGCTTCGGTTGGACTCGTCCAACGCGCTGGATATCTTCCGCGACTACGACCTCATCCTCGACGGCACCGACAACTTCGCGACCCGCTACCTGGTCAACGACGCGGCGGTGTTGCTCGGCAAGCCCTACGTATGGGGCTCGATCTTCCGCTTCGAGGGTCAGGCGTCGGTGTTCTGGGCGGACGCTCCCGGTGGGCAAGGGTTGCAGTATCGGGACCTGTACCCGGAACCGCCGCCTCCCGGGATGGTGCCGTCGTGCGCCGAAGGCGGCGTGCTGGGCGTGCTCTGCGCGTCGATCGGTTCAATCATGGTGACCGAAGCGATCAAGTTGATCACTGGGATCGGCGAACCACTGCTGGGTCGGTTGATGGTCTACGACGCGCTGGAAATGAGCTACCGCACCATCAAGATCCGTAGGGATCCGGCCGGCGACCCGATCACTGAGCTGATCGACTACGCCGAGTTCTGCGGCGCGGTCAGCGACGATGCCGCCACCGCGGCAGCGGACTCGACGATCACCGCCCGGGAACTCAAGGAGATGATCGACTCCGGCAAGGACTTCGCCCTGATCGACGTCCGGGAGCCCAACGAGTACGAGATCGTCAGGATCCCTGGTTCCGTCCTGATCCCCAAGGATCGGATCCTGTCCGGGGAGGCGTTGGCGGAGCTGCCGCAGGACAAGCCACTGGTATTGCACTGCAAGTCCGGGCAGCGCTCCGCTGAGGCGCTGGCCGCCCTGCACAAGGCGGGCTTCCGGGACGCCGTGCACGTCGGCGGGGGCGTGTTGGCCTGGGCCAAGCAGGTGGATCCTTCGCTGCCCGTCTACTGATCGGGATACCACCGAGGCCTGGCGGTATTCACCACCGCCAGGTCAGCCGCTGCGGCGCCGGGTGGAGTACTGCCGGGCTGGCGCCGCCGGGCCGGACCGGCGCCCGACCCCCGATTTGCCACCGTGGGCCGCCGCACCGCTTGACTTTCCGCCGCGGCGTTCGCGGCGGTTGGGTACCGGCGAAGCGACATCCTCGGGTTGTTCTTGGGGTTCGAGTGGCTCTGCCATCAGGTCTCCTTGGTTCCACGTGCTTACGGGGGTCGCGCCGGCGCTGATTCGGCGGCGGGATGGCGCTTCGCGCGCCCAGGAGTACCTCAGCAGATCATGCGACCACGCTAGCGCGGGGGTGCCCGCGGCGCATCCACGTTTCACGGCAAGTCGCGGAGCACCTGTCGCTCCGGCAGCCTCACGTGACGCCTGCCCGACATGTGAACGGGTGTTCTCAGCGCTGCAACAAGGAGCAACACCGCGAACATAACCGGAACCTAGCGTCACTCATCGTACCCACCAGGCCAGGAGGCGCGATGAGCACGACTGAGATGACAGCGCCGGCTATGCCGGCCCGCCGGGGGAGGTGGATCGACCACTGGGAGCCGGAAGATCCGAAATTCTGGGCCATGACGGGCAAGCGGGTCGCGAATCGGAACTTATGGTTCTCGATCTTCTCGGAGCACATCGGGTTCTCGATGTGGACGGTCTGGTCGGTCTTGGTGCTCTTTATGGGCAAGGCCTACGCCATCGATCCGGCTGGGAAGTTCTTCCTGGTGTCTCTGCCCGCATTGGTCGGTGGGTTGATCCGCATTCCGTACACGATGGCACCGGCGCGGTTCGGCGGCCGTAACTGGACGATTGTGAGTGTCTTGTTGCTGCTCGTTCCGACCATCGCGGCGATTGCCGTCATGCACCCGGGCACATCGTTTACGACGTTCGTGGTCGTCGCGGCACTTGGTGGCCTGGGTGGCGGCAATTTCGCCTCGTCGATGGTCAACATCAACGCCTTTTATCCAGAGGGCAAGAAGGGCTGGGCGCTCGGGCTCAACGCTGGTGGTGGGAACATCGGTGTGCCCGTGGTGCAGCTACTCGGCCTGGTGGTGATCGCGACAGTCGGCATCGGCTACCCGCGTCTGGTGCTCGCTATCTACATTCCGCTGATCCTGCTCGCCGCGGTGTGTGCGGCGCGGTACATGAACAACCTTTGCTCCGTCCGCAACGACACCGGTGCGCTGCGTGAGGCGGTCCGGGAGACCCAGACCTGGGTGATGTCCTTCCTCTACATCGGCACGTTTGGCTCATTCATCGGCTACAGCTTCGCCTTCGGCCTGGTGCTGCAGACCCAGTTCCACCGCACCCCGCTGCAGGCGGCCGCGGTCGTCTTCATCGGCCCGCTGATCGGCTCGTTGATTCGTCCGGTCGGTGGTTGGATGGCCGACCGGTTCGGTGGGGCCAAGGTAAGTTTTTTCAACTTCGTCGGGATGGGGCTGGCTACCGGCGTGGTGATTGCGGCCTCCAACCAGAAGTCACTGCCGCTGTTCATGGTCGGTTTCATCGCCTTGTTCGTCCTCTCCGGTATCGGCAACGGTTCCACGTACAAGATGATCCCGTCGATCTTCAACGTGAAAGCCAGGGCCGCGATCGCCGCTGGTGAGCCGGTGCAATCCGCGATGATGCGAGCTCGGCGGCTATCCGGCGCGGTAATCGGCATCGCCGGCTCGATCGGTGCGATGGGCGGACTATTGATCAACCTGGCTTTCCGGCAGTCCTTCCTCACCACGAAGTCCGGGGTACCCGCGTGTTGGGCCTTCCTGGCCTTTTACGCAGCCTGTGTCCTCGTCACCTACGTGGTTTACCTGCGCGGGGCACCTAGCGTCGTGCGGTCCCCAAGCGCGCAGTTGGCTTACGCCCGGGTGTGAGAAACGAAGTGTGACGAAACAACCAAGAAACGCGCCGTTCACGTAACCCGCTCAAGATGTGGGGACCGGTCGTGCTCGCTGGGGCAGGAGGAAGCAGCATGATGCGCACAGTCGTCGTCGCAGGCCACGGCATGGTCGGACACCGGCTGGTGGAGGCTCTGATCGGCCGGGACCTGCAGCGCCAATGGCGGATCGTGGTGCTCGCCGAGGAGACCAGACCGGCCTACGACCGGGTCGCACTGTCGTCGTATGTGGACTCGTGGGACGCCGAGGCGCTGACCCTACCCGCGGTCCTCGACGACCGGGTGGAGCTGCGGCTAGGCGACCCGTGCGTGCGGATCGACCGGCGCAAGTCGACCGTGCGCACCGCGTCTGGCCGCCGGGTTCGTTATGACGCGCTGGTGCTGGCTACCGGGTCGGCGCCGTTCGTGCCCCCGGTGCCTGGGCACGACCTGCCGGGTTGCTACGTCTACCGGACGCCGGAGGATCTCGACTCGATCCGGGTGGCCGCGCAGCGCGCGATGCAGACCACGGTGGCGGGTCGGCGCTCGGGGGTGGTCGTCGGGGGTGGGCTGCTCGGCTTGGAGGCCGCTCACGCGCTGCGCCAACTTGGGCTGTCCCCGCACGTGGTCGAGATCGCGTCGCGGCTGATGCCGATGCAGGTCGACGAGGGTGGCGGGGCGCTGCTGCGCCGGTACATCGAGAATCTCGGGGTACGGGTGTACTGCGGTAGCGCCACCGCGGCCATCGAAACGGACCGGGGACGGATGCTGGTCCGGCTGTCCGACGGCACCGAGCTCGACACCGACGTCGTGGTGTTCTCCGCGGGCGTACGTCCCCGCGACCAGCTGGCCCGCGACGCTGGACTGCCGGTGGGTGAACGAGGTGGCGTGCTGGTCGACGCCAGCTGCCGCACCTGCGACGACGACATCTGGGCGATCGGGGAGTGCGCCGCAGTCGAAGGCCGCTGCTACGGACTGGTCGCACCCGGCTACGCGATGGCCGAGATAGTGGCCGACCGGCTGCTGGGCGGCCACGCCACCTTCCCGGGCGCCGACACCGCCACCAAGCTCAAGCTGCTCGGAGTCGACGTGGCCAGCTTCGGCGACGCCCACGCGACGGCTGAGGGTGCCCTGGAGGTGATCCATAACGATCCCATCGCCGGCCGCTACGCCAAGCTCGTCGTCTCCGACGATGCCCGGACGTTGCTCGGTGGAGTGCTGGTGGGCGACGCCGAGGCTTACGGCACGCTGCGCGCGCTGGTCGGCGCGGTACTGCCGGCCGACCCCGGTGCGCTGATCTCGCCGTCCGGCGGTGAGCTCGACGCGGGCGCGTTGCCGCCCGACGCTCAAGTGTGCTCCTGCCACGCGGTCACCGTCGAGGCGATCGGTACCGCGGTGCGCGACGGGGCGACCACCGTGCCTGCGCTGAAGTCCTGCACGAAGGCGGGTACCGGGTGCGGCTCGTGCGTACCGATGCTGAAGAAACTGCTCGCCGCCCAAGGCGTCGAGCAGTCCAAGGCACTATGTGAGCACTTCACGCACAGCCGGGCGGAGCTGTTCGAGATCGTCGCCGCCACCCGGATCCGGACCTTCTCCGAGCTGGTCACCAAGCACGGCACCGGCCGCGGTTGTGACATCTGCAAGCCCGCGGTGGCCTCGATCCTGGCCTCGCTGAGCGGAGTGCTGAACCCCGGCAGCCATATCCTCGACGGCGAGCAGGCCGCCCTGCAGGACACCAACGACCATTTTCTGGCCAACCTGCAGCGCAACGGCACCTATTCGGTGGTTCCCAGAGTCCCCGGTGGGGAGATCACTCCGGACAAACTCATCGTGCTCGGTGAGGTGGCCCGCGACTTCGGGCTCTACACCAAGATCACCGGCGGGCAGCGGATCGACCTGTTCGGCGCCCGGGTGGAGCAGCTGCCGGCGATCTGGCGCCGGCTGGTCGACGCCGGCTTCGAATCCGGGCACGCCTACGGCAAGGCGCTGCGGACCGTGAAGTCCTGCGTGGGCACCGACTGGTGCCGTTACGGGGTGCAGGACTCGGTGGGCCTGGCCATCGCTTTGGAACTGCGTTACCGGGGGCTGCGCGCTCCGCACAAGCTCAAGGCCGGGGTCTCGGGCTGCGCGCGGGAGTGCGCCGAGGCTCGCAGCAAGGACTTCGGGGTGATCGCCACCGAAACGGGCTGGAACCTTTACGTCTGCGGCAACGGTGGTTTCCGGCCCCGGCATGCCGACCTGCTGGTTTCCGACGTCGACACTCAGACGCTGGTGCGGACCATCGACCGGTTCCTAATGTTCTACGTCCGCACCGCCGACCGGCTGCAACGCACCGCGCCGTGGCTGGAGGAGCTGGAAGGCGGCCTGGACCACCTGCGAGACGTCATCGTCGACGACTCACTCGGCATCTGCGCCGAGCTCGACGCCGCGATGGCGGCGCACGTGGCCGGCTATTCCGACGAGTGGCGCGGCGTGCTCGAGGACCCGGCCAAGCTGGCCCGGTTCACCTCGTTCGTCAACGCACCGGGTGTGCCCGATCCGACCGTCGAATTCGTCGAAGAGCGTGGCCAGCCCACCCCCGCTCACCGCAGACCAGGCCAACCGGTTCTGATCGCGGGCCCGACGCTGACAGTGGTCCGATGACCGCGCAACTGCAGCGGCACTGGACAGCGGTCTGCCGCTACGACGAGCTGGTGCCCGAACGCGGGGTAGCGGCACTGATCGACGGCGTTGCGGTCGCGGTATTCCGCACCCATGACGGTGCCCTGCACGCACTGTCCAATATGGATCCCTTCAGCGGCGCCTCGGTGTTGTCTCGCGGAATCGTCGGGGACCGCGAGGGACGTCCGACGGTGGCCTCGCCGATCTACAAACAGGTCTTCGAGCTGGCGACCGGGGTATGCCTGGATGACCCCAGCATCACAGTGGCGACCTTTCCAGCACGGGTCCTCAACGGAGTCGTGGAAGTCTCCTCGGTATGACCGCGATGTCGCTGGCCGGGAGACCCGAACCGCTACCGCTGGCGGGATTCACCGTCGGTGTCACAGCCGCACGCCGGGCTGCAGAACTGGGAGCCTTGCTGGAGCGTCGGGGTGCCGAGGTGCTGCACGCCGCGGCGATCCGGATCGTGCCGGTCGCCGATGACACCGAACTGCATGCCGCCACCGGTCAGTTGATCAACCACTCGCCGGACATCGTGGTAATCACCACCGGGATCGGGTTCCGTGGCTGGGTGGAGGCCGCGGACGGGTGGGGGTTGGGGGAGGCGCTGATCGGGGCATTGCGCCGCGCCACCTTGCTGTCCCGGGGTCCCAAGTCGCGTGGCGCGGTCCGGGCCGCCGGTCTGAGTGACGCCTGGTCACCCCCGTCAGAGTCCTCTGCTGAGGTGTTGGAACACCTGCTGGCCAGTGATCTCGACGGCGTGCGAGTGGCGGTGCAGCTGCACGGCGAGCCACTGCCGGACTTCGTCGACGCGTTGCGGTGCGCCGGCGCACAGGTGATAGAGGTTCCCGTCTACCGGTGGGTGCTGCCCGAGGATCTCGCACCGCTGGACCGGTTGCTCGCCGCGGCGTTGGATGGCGGCCTCGACGCGGTCAGTTTCACCAGCGCGCCCGCCGCGGCCAGCGTGCTCAGTCGAGCCGACGAACTCGGGGTGCTGGGGCCCTTGCTGCAACGCCTTCGCCGCGATGTGCTCGTCGCCTGCGTTGGGCCGGTCACCGCTGGACCGCTGGTGGCCCGCGAGGTACCCACCGTGCAGCCGGAACGCTCCCGGATCGGAGCGCTGGTGCGCACCCTGTCCGAGGTACTGCCGGCCCGGGCGCCGCGGTGGCCGGTTGCGGGACATGTACTGGAGTTGCGTGGGCACGCTGCGGTCGTCGATGGGGTGCTGCGGGCCGTGCCACCTACGCCGATGGCTCTATTGCGGCTGCTGGTGGCTCGTCCGGGCCGGGTAGTGCCGCGCGCGGAACTGCTGTCCGTGATGCCCGCGGCCGGTGATGACGAGCACGCGGTGGAGACTGCGGTGGCCCGGTTGCGTGCTGCTCTGGGCGCTCCGCGGCTGGTGCAGACCGTGGTCAAGCGCGGTTACCGGCTGGCCCTGGAACCCGGAGACTGCCAGTGAGGGCGCAGCG
>JAVXWL010000093.1:0-16611 GCA_032230565.1 Pseudonocardiales bacterium
GTAGCTACCTCCTGGAGTCGGTCGTGCCCCCGACCGCACCGGGACCCCGTCCGAGTAACCGCGCCGCCACTCGAGCGAGGATTGGTGTCGTACGGGCGAGACTAGCCGCCCGAGCGGCCTAACGGGGGCCGCTGCGTAAACCTTCTTGCCGATCCGCCCGTAAAGCCGCCATCGGCGGTCGCCCAATCAGGCGAGAGTGGGCAAGGCCAGATAACGCTCATGGCATACTGGACGATTCAGTCTATCTACACATTCATCGCACGTCGCCGTACGGGGAACGTCCGGTGACATGCTCACACTAGGCGCTTGCTGAGAGTGACCACCCCGACCGGAGGCAGCCCGGCGGCTGCGGCGATCAGTTCACAGAAAGCCACCGCGTGCGCTGTCAGACCGTCGCCTACAGGTGTCCACGACGCCCGCAACTCGATGTCGTTGGCCCGCTCGCGACCTGCGATAGCGCCGAACCGCGTTGACGAGGTCTGCGTGACAGTGCCTCCGAGAGCGCTGTACTCGGCACCGGAGCTGTCCAGCGCGTCTGCGAGCCAGGACCAGCTCACAGCGGCAAGCAGCGGGTCCTCAGCCAGCTCGGTGTCGAGCTCAACGCGGACGAAGCCGACCAGTCGCAATATGCCGTCCCACCCGTCCTGGCCAGCAGGATCGTGCAACAGGACAAGCCGACCGGTCGCCGATGCGTAATCGGCACCGGGTAGCTCAAGACCCCAGGCGTAGGCCCACGGCGCAAGGCGGCGCGGGGCAGGGATCGGTTCCAACCGCATCTCCGAGCGCGGCCGCACAGCGCTGAGCGAGGCCACTGCTCTGCGGAAGATCTCCGGGGCATCGGCCAGATCGGGCACACCCGGAACTGTAGGAGCACTGTCGCCGACAGTCTCGTCGAAACGCCGCTGCCCGGCGGTATTGGATACCCAGGCGTGCACTACGGGAAAGCTAGCCCGTGCGACGATAGTGGTCGAAATGACCAGGACTACTGAGCCGGCCACCGGTCGCCGGCTACTCCCCGACGCACCGTTGTTGGTCGCCGCCCGGGGACAGCGCCCGACTCGCCTGCCGGTGTGGTTCATGAGGCAGGCCGGGCGGTCGCTGCCCGAGTACCGCAAGTTGCGAGCTGACCAGCCGATGCTGCAGGCCTGCATGACTCCGGAGCTGGCCTGCGAGATCACGCTGCAGCCCGTGCGCCGGCACGGCGTGGACGCCGCGATCCTGTTCAGCGACATCATGGTGCCGCTGTATGCCGCTGGCGTCGGGCTGGACATCGTGCCGGGCACTGGTCCGGTGGTGGACAGTCCGGTGCGCAGCGCTGCTGATGTCGCGGGGTTGCCGGTGCTCGGACCCGATGCTGTGGAGCCGGTGGCCGCCGCGGTGCGGTTGCTGGTCGCCGAGCTGGGGCAGACCCCGTTGATCGGCTTCGCCGGGGCCCCATTCACTCTTGCGTCCTACCTTGTCGAGGGCGGACCGAGCCGCCACCACGAGCGCACCAAGGCACTCATGCATTCCGAGCCCGACGTCTGGCACGCCCTGTTGGCTCGGCTCGCCGAGCTCACCCTGACCTTCCTTCGCGTCCAGGCCGCCGCCGGGGTGGATGCGATTCAGCTGTTCGACTCGTGGGCGGGCACGCTGTCCGAACGTGAGTACCGGCAGTTCGTGCTTCCACATTCGGCGCGGGTGCTGACTGGCCTGGCCGACACTGGCTTGCCGCGGATCCACTTCGGGGTGGGGACCGGTGAGCTGCTCGGCGCCATGACTCAAGCCGGCGTGGACGTCGTCGGGGTGGACTGGCGGATTCCCCTCGATGTAGCCGTCCAGCGACTGCGCGCCGTGCGAACGAACCAGCCGCTCGTGCTGCAGGGAAACCTGGATCCGGCCGTGTTGCTAGCCGGCTGGCCAGCCGTTGAGCGAGAGGCGCGTCGGGTGATCGCGGAGGGCCGCGCGGCCGACGCGCACGTGCTCAACCTCGGTCACGGTGTGCTGCCCGGAACCGATCCCGACATGCTGACCCGCATCGTGGAGCTGGCGCACTCGCAGTGAGCGGCACTCGGGTTGCTGTGGTCGGTGCCGGAATCTCCGGGTTGACCGCCGCCTACCGGTTGCGGATCCTGCTCGGGCCGGCTGCCGAGATCATCCTTATCGAGGGTTCGCGGCGGCTGGGTGGCGCGTTGCGCACCGTGGAGCTCGGCGGTGTGGCCCTCGAGGTCGGTGCCGAGGCCTTCTTGATGCGACGGCCGGAGGCGCTCAGTCTGATCGAGGAGCTAGGGCTCGGCGAGCAGCTGAGGTATCCCACTTCGGTGGCTCCTACGGTTCGGACCGAAGGGCGCACCATGGCACTGCCCACCCGCACGATGCTCGGGTTGCCCGGCGCGGCTGCCGACGTCGCCGGTCTGCTGTCCGCACAGGGCACGGCGCGGGTGGCCGCGGAGCCCACGATGCCGCTGTGCTGGGAGGCCGGGCGCGACGCCGCGGTCGGGCTGCTGCTGCGCGAGCGAGCCGGCGACGAGTTGGTCGACCGGCTGGTTGACCCGCTCCTGGGCGGGGTGTACGCCGGGCGCGCCGACGCGCTCGGATTGCGTGCGACGCTGCCGGCGGTGGCCACCGCACTGGACGGCGGCGCCGGATCGCTGCTCGCCGCGGCCAGGGTGGCCTTGACCGTTGGCCGGCGGCCGACCGGCGGTGGCCCGGTCTTCGGCACCCTGAGCGGCGGACTCGAGGGTCTGGTGGACGCGCTGGTAATGGGTGCAGCGGTGCGCCCGAGGCTCGGGCGGCCAGTGCGCGGGCTGGCTCGCACACCGCGCGGCTGGCGGCTGCAGCTGGGTCTGGCCGGCGAGGGAGAACACCTTGACGCCGACGCGGTGGTGCTCGCGGTCCCGGCCCCGGCCTTGCGTCGGTTGCTGGCCGATCTGTTGCCGGCCGCGTCGGCTGCGGCAAGCCGGGTCGAGGTCGCTTCGTCCGCGGTGATCGGCCTCGCGCTGCCCCGGGCTGCCGCGCAGGCTCTGCCAGAGAGTTCCGGCGTGCTGGTGGCCGCCAACGGGCCCCTGAATGAGAAACTGTCGGTCAAAGCGTTCACGTTCTCCGGGCGCAAGTGGGCACACGCCCGCTCGGCGGAGGTGGTGCTGGTCCGTGCCTCGGTGGGCCGCCACGGCGAGGCCCGGGTGCTACAACGTGACGATGCGGAACTGGTCGACGCGGTACGCGCTGACCTCGCCGCGCTCACCGGAATCACCGCGACACCGGTGGCCACCGTGGTGGCGCGGTGGGGGGGCGGGCTGCCGCAGTACGCGCCCGGACACCTCGACGCGGTCGCCGCCCTCGAGCGGGAGATAGCCGGGTCGGCCGGGCTCGCGGTCGCGGGCGCCACCTTGCATGGGGTTGGCCTGCCGGCGTGCATCGGCACCGCCGACACCGCGGCCCGCCGCATCGTCGAGTATCTGACCGGCCGTCGGGCAGCAAGTGCAGTGCGCGGCGGCGTCGACGTACCAGGTGGGACGATGGGGCCATGACTCGCCTGGACTACGCCGCCCTGAACTCGACCATTCGCTACACCATGTGGTCGGTTTTCCGGATTCAGCCCGGGAAGCTGCCCGCCGATCGCTCTGAACCTGCCCGTGAGGCACAGCAGTACCTCGAGGCGCTGGAGGGCAAGGGGGTGGCGGTCCGCGGGGTCTACGATCTCGCCGGCCTGCGCGCTGACGCGGATTGGATGATCTGGTGGCACGCCGAGGAGATCGAGGCGCTGCAGGCCGGGTACGCCAACCTGCGCCGCGCCACCGCGCTGGGCCGGGCTAGCGTGCCGGTGTGGTCGACGGTGGCGTTGCACCGACCTGCGGAGTTCAACAAGAGCCATGTGCCCGCGTTTCTGGCCGGTGAGGAGCCTAAGAGGTACGTCTGCGTCTACCCGTTCGTACGGTCTTATGACTGGTACCTGCTGCCTGACGCCGAACGCCGCGAGCTGCTCGCGGAACACGGAATGCAGGCGCGCGACTATCCCGACGTGCGGGCCAACACGGTAGCCTCGTTCGCGCTGGGCGACTACGAGTGGATCCTGGCGTTCGAGGCCGACGAGCTACCGCGCATCCTCGACCTGATGCGCGCGCTACGGGCCAGCCGGGCGCGCCGCCACGTCCGCGAGGAGGTGCCGTTCTTCACCGGTCCCCGGGTGCCCGTCGCCGAGCTGGTCATGGCGTTGCCGTAGGCCTGACTTAAGACGCAGCTTCGTCGGGCACCAGCCGCAGCGAGATCGCATTGATGCAGTAACGCTGATCAGTGGGGGTCGGGTAACCCTCCCCCTCGAAGACGTGTCCCAGATGGCTGTGGCAGGTGGCGCAGAGCACTTCAACGCGCTTGGAGAACATGCTGCGGTCCTCGCGCAGCAACACCGCGTCACCGGCCAACGGGGTGAAGAACGACGGCCACCCGCAATGTGACTCGAACTTGTGGTCGCTACGGAACAGCTCCGCTCCGCAGGCCCGGCACTCGTATACGCCCGGAGTCTTGGTGTGCTCGTAATCGCCGGTCCCCGGAGGCTCAGTGCCAGCTTGGCGCAACACGGCATATTCCTGCGGAGTAAGCTGCTCGCGCCACTGGGCGTCGGACTTGACGACCTTGGGCGCCACACCCTTAACCGGATCCATGCCAACACGGTACGCGGGCTCACCCCAGCAGGACGGTGAGGACGAACGTCGCTGCCTGCCACAGCGTGACGGCTACACCGAGCAGGATCAGTACAACCACCAGGACGGCGACTAACCGCCGGGGACCCTCCGCGCGGTTGACCGACTCTGCGAAGTCGCTGACTCCGGACAGGTAGCCCTCCACGGTGAACCCGGAACGCACCCGGTGGGTGCGGTCCAGGTGCTCGGAGAACGCCCGCACCTCGGGATCGTCGCGGTCCAGCCCGATCAGGTCGTCATGCAGCCGCTGTCGCTCCTGGGCATCGCCCTGCTGGCTGAATCCATAATCGCCGCCGCGCCAGTCAGGTTGCGGTTCGCTGCGCACCACGGTCCCACGGTAACCGTTATGCGGTAGTTTTCCGATCGTGGCCCGCGGTGACACGCTGGAACTCACGGTGCCTGGCCCTGCGGGCGAGCGCATCGTGCGGGTATCGAACCCGGACAAGGTGTACTTCCCCGACCGCGGCATCACCAAGCGGCAGATCGTGGAGTACTACCTCGCTGTCTCTGAGCCGCTGCTGCGGGTGCTCGCGCAGCGCCCGGTCACATTGAAGCGCTTCGTCGACGGCGTCGCCGGGGAGGCCTTCTACGCCAAACGGGTACCCCGGGGTGCCCCACCCTGGGTGGACTCAGTGGAGATCACCTTCCCGTCCGGACGTACCGCCAGCGAAGTGTGTCCCACCGAGCCTGCCGTGCTCGCCTGGGCGGCGAACCTGGGCACGTTCGACTTCCATCCATGGCCGGTACGGCGCCCCCGAGTAGATCATCCTGACGAGCTGCGGGTGGATCTCGACCCGCAGCCGGGGACCGGCTTCACCGACGCCGCTGTGGTCGCCGCGGTGCTGCGCGAGGTACTGGCTGAGGCAGGGCTGGTCGGTTACCCGAAGACCTCCGGCGGCCGGGGGATTCACGTCGCGGTGCGGATCCGCCCGCTGTGGTCATTTGTGCAAGTCCGCCGAGCGGTGATCGCACTGGCTCGGGAGGTGGTGCGACGAATACCGCAACAGGCCACCGTGTCGTGGTGGAAAGAGGAGCGCGGCCAGCGAGTTTTTCTCGACTTCAATCAGGCAGCCCGGGATCGCACGATCGCCTCGGCCTGGTCGGTGCGCGGCACCCCGCGCGCCACGGTGTCCATGCCGGTGAGTTGGGATGACCTGACCGACGTTCACCCGGACGATTTTGACGTCCTCACGGTACCCGCGCTGCTTGTGCAGCGGGGCGATCCGCACGCCGAGCTGGACAGTGAGTCCTTCGGCTTGGAACTGCTGCTGGAGTGGGCGCTGCGTGACGAGCGCGACCACGGACTCGGCGACCTGCCCTACCCACCTGAGTACCCCAAAATGCCAGGTGAGCCCCTACGCGTACAACCCAGCCGGGCAAAGCGCAGCAACCTGTCCAGCTAGCAAGGCATCGCTGTTCGCTTCGAATACAGGTTGATTCATACCAGGACCGCCGTTCGGAGCCGGATAGTGGTCTCAGGGAGGGCACAGCGTGCCTTGGCGCGGTACTGAGGCATCCGTGAGGAAGCGGGTGACTAGGTCGGTGATGCAGGGGCTGTGGGATAGCGCGCCATGTGCCTGGCCCTGCCAGGTCACCAACGTCGCTGACGGCATGGACTGTGCGGTGCGCC
This sequence comes from Pseudonocardiales bacterium, assembly GCA_032230565.1. Lineage (GTDB taxonomy): Bacteria > Actinomycetota > Actinomycetes > Mycobacteriales > Pseudonocardiaceae. The sequence continues at coordinate 6,310 of JAVXWL010000093.1, forward strand.
TGGCGCCTTCGGCTGGGGTAACCGGGTCGCCGGTGGTAGTCACCACAAGCACCGGGGGTAGCGGCCGATCCTCCGACCCAGGGGGTGGCGAGGGCACCGGCCACGCACTACACAGCAGCAGCCGGTCCGCGAACAGCGGACCGAACAGCGCGGAAAGCTGCTGCCACTGGCTCGCCAGCTGGTGGGCGCGCTCGGGGGGCACCCTGGTGGGGGTGTCGTTGCAGTGCGTTGCCAATGCGGGGTCGAAGCGCGCGGGTAGTCCGCGGTCAGCGGTCAATATCGGCGTTACGAGCGCGGCCAGCTCGGCGCCGTCCCCGTCGCGGGCAGCTGCCAGTGCATGGGACAGCTGCGGCCAGCGCTCCGGATCACCGACGGTCTCGAGCACAGCCTGGTAGGCGATGCCCGCGGTGATCAGCTGCCAGCCGACTTGGAGAGGGTGCTGATCCAGCGCCGTTGCTATAGCCAGCAGAGCGCTGCGCGGGTCGGCTCCCAGGGGGCAGCCTCGGGCCACGCAGTCGGCCGCGAACGCCGTGTACCCGGCATCCGCGGCGACCAACGTGGCCTCCGTGGCGGCCACGTCATCGAGGGTGGGATCAACGGCACCGTCTAGCACCACCCGCCCCACCGAGGCGGGGTATCGGCGCAGGAACTCGGTGACCGCCCGGGACGCCTCACCTTGCGAGATCACGTTGAGCACCGGCGAGTTGAGGGCGACCCGGAGCTGCTCAAGGTCGTCAGCTGTGCCGGTGGAGCTGATCGTGGTGAGTACCTCGCCGAGATCCTGTACACAGGTCTCGATGGCGACGCGGGTGATCTCAAGTATTGAATTCAGCTGTCCGGGCTCGGCCGAGTCAGCGTCAATGCCGAGTATGTGATTCCGCGTTGTTTTCGGTATGCAATCCAATGGTTCGCTCGGCCCGGTACCGCGGCGGGACATCCCAATCAAAGTGAAGCGGTCCAGGAGGGCGGGAGGAAGTTGCTGCGCCAGCCGGGCGGCGCGGACCGTTCCGGGCTCCCCGGACGCGTCGCCGATCACGACAAGGGGTGCCGGGCCGTCGCCGACCCTGGTGACGTCCAGATGCAGAGAGTTGCCGAATACCGGTCTGTCAACCGTGGCATCGACCCGCAGCTCGCTGCACTCCACTGGTCGCGGGCTGGCCATGCCGAGCGCACCGCTGATCGCATCGGTGCAGTCTCGCCACGGCAGCGAGTTACGGTAGTAATCGCCAACCGGTGGGAGCGGGGGGGTGCTGGGCAAAGCCTGCTGGAAGCGTTGCGGAGGTAAGTTGGCGTCCCGCACCGCCACGGCGGGACGATCCGAGGGTCCTGCGGTGCAGCCGCCGCCCATGAGTGCCGCTAGCAGCAACATGGGCACCCCCAGACACCGCGGTATCCGGTGGTGCACAGACTCTCCTCGCATACAGGTCAGCGGTGGCCTGGCGATGCTGACACCGTCCCGGTGAGCCTGCCGTGAGCATGATCTCTACCGGCCACGATCGGGCAACGACTTCCGCATTCGCGGCTGGCGGGTCGGCGGTCAGCTGGGAGCGCGCGGTGATCGCCGGTCCTCGGCGCCGGCGTTGAACAGGTACACCGTCCCACCCTCGGCACTGCGCTGGGTCGGTACCGGGGCGGCGGGCACCTCGACACGCTCCACTGGGCTGCTGTCCACGGGAAGGTGGTCTTTCCCGGTCCTGCCGACCTGCCCGAGGGCCTCGGCCAAGATCTGGTAAGACGCGGCCAACGCAGCGGTTACCTCAGTACGTAACGTCTCCAGCGCGGTCACGTCGTCGGCAACCTGCACGCGCAACTCACGCAACGCCGCCTCGTCGCGTTCAACCGCGCACGCCCGGGCCGACAGCTGCTCACCGACTATCCGGTGCATCAGGTGTAAACGGGCGATGCTCTGCAGCTCGCTGTCCCTGATCCCGGCGCTCGCCGCAGCCTCACGTTGCGCGATCGCCTGTGCCGCGTCCTGCTCGGCGGCCTCCCGCCGCGCCGCGGAGTCCGCGTCGAGTTGATCGCACTGCCGTTTCGCATGCTCGAGCAGCGACTTAGCCTCGCGGCTGACATGTGCTCGCAGGCTGGCGATCTGCTCATCCGCACTCGCTCGCAGCTCGACGAGCTCCTGGTCGGCGCGAGCCCTTCCAGCGATGATCTCTGCCTCCGCAGTAGCCTTGAGCTCGTCCGCCTCCTCCTCCGCCAGCCGGATTATGCGCTGGACTCGGGCGCTCGCCTCGGCCATTGGGGTAGCCAGGACGCGCTCGACCCGCGCACTCGCCTCGTGAGCCTCCCGGCGCAGATATTCCAGCAGCTCGCTCTGCAACCGGAGATGGTTCATCACCTTGCTGAGCTCGGCGACTTGGGTCAGCGCGGCATCCCGATCAGCCACAACTACCGCGATGCGACCATCGAGGGATTCGAGGTGCTCTAGAACCTGTCTTCGGTTGAAGCCGCGGAGAGCCGTCTCGAACGGCTCGTGCAGGGGGACCAGGTCGTCGTAATCCCGAGATCCGCGCACAGGCCCTAATCATAGTGGGCGAACGGGCACGAATAAACCACAACTTCTCGGCCTGCGCACGCCCAGTGTGGTGCTGATCGGCTCGGCGCGGGTCGCCTGCCACGGCGGTGACGGGGGTCTGGCCGCGCAGTTGCCGTGCATGCGGGGCGGCTCGAGCGGCGGCAGTTCCCTTCGGCGACCGTCCGGAGCAGCGTTGCGGCGAGAGTACGGATGAATTGAGATCGAGATAGCTCGGCTGATCTCGCGAAACGATCTCAGTGAGCTGGGCATTGGTGCACTCGCGCTGGCACTGCCCGTTGGCCGATCATTGGTGGCAGCCCCGCCCGGATCACTCTGAGCAGGTCGCACATGCACGTGGCCCGGCGCCGCTCTCGGCGATCCAGTACGCGATCGCCCGTACTTCACGGCTGTTCCACAACAGGTCGCAACGTTTGCGAAATCGCGCTCCATCCCCCGGACGGCGTTGTTGTGCGGAGCCCGTTCCGGCTCGGCGAGTTCGGTCTCGACAGGGTCCCTGGCCGTGGATGTGGCCATTGCCTTTCGTTTCTTCACCCTTTTGCCTAAAGTCATCTCTGGGCTGAGGCGTCGGCGGGTCGCCACGTGATTCGTGTCGGCGCAGCTGTGACGGGGTGTCTCGAGGACCGGCAACAGTCCAGGTGCCGCCACGACCTGCGATGCAGCTATAGCTGCTCGCCGCCAACGCCGAACGCTGGCTCGCCCAGGAATCCAACGCCTACCTAACGACAGGACCCCAACGAATACCGGGCCACCGTCCGCAACCTGCCGCAGTCGCATGCGCACCACCTGCAGCGCCTCAGCATCACCGTCAGCACCAACTGACCCACCTCTCCCAAGATCACTCGCGCGCTCACCTCTTCGCCGACCAACTCACACATCTCGCCCACATCCTCGGCGACCCCCGCCCATCACCTGCACCATGATCAGCATTCAGCCGTCCGCAAACCCTTCCGGATGTTCTGAGACTCCGGATGCGGCGCGGTGCTGCACTTCTCATATTGCCACTTCCCTCAGCCCGTGATCGAGTGTAAACTTCCGATTACGGACCCAATGAGCGAAACGGCTGCGTTCCGAGCCTGATCGAGTGCCAGAACATTCCTCGCAGGGTTGGAGGTCGCATTGAATGCGTTTATAGCATTGAATGAATATGGGGAGCCGAACCTTGGCGGCTGGTGGATAGGCCTGATCATCGGGTTGGTGGTCGTCGTGGTCGTGGTGGTTGTTGTAACCACGCTCCTGGTGCTTGCATCCCGGATCAACGCGCAGGCGCGGGCAGCGGCTCGCGAGCTCGAGGCGATACGGTCGACCACGCAGCCGCTGGCGGGACTGCGCCGCACGAACGACACGCTCCAGAGCATCCTCCGGGGCGCACGGGCCGCTCGAGGGGCATTGGGGGGATAACGATGGTCTTAGCTCTCGCCGCCAGCGAAGTCACGTTTTGGGAAATTATTCTGGCTATAGGGGCGGTCGTGCTAGTTGCCGTGATCGCGCTTCTCAGCCTGCTCCTATCCTTCGTCCGCTCTATCGAATCCAGCGTGCAAGGAGTGGGGGGCGTGGCGCGGGGCGTTGCCAGCAACACGGCCAACATCAAGATCGCGCTTGAAGTCGCAGATAGTCTAGATGAGGTCGCCGACGAGGCAGGCCGCCACGCTCGACTTCTAGGGGTGAACGCGTGATGAGCACGGTACTGCTCGTAATTCTTACTGTTGTCGAGATCGTGGCCCTGGTGGCCGTGTTGGCGCTGTTCGTTATCTTGATCACTCGCCGGTTGCGCTCCCTCGCCAGCACCCTCGAAGACGTGAGTGCGAACGTCATCGGCGCGATCCAAGGGGATGTGTTCCTGGTTGGCGCCGGCGCCGCGATCCTGAACCGAAAGCTGAACGCGATCGCCAAAGTTCTGCCGATGCTTGCGGAGAAGGCCGAGTCGCTTCCTGCGAAGCATTCGCAGGCCCACAAGAACGCGCAGCGGCCGCAGGCTCAACCGGCCGGAACTGGATGGCGACCCGCAATAGGTGCTCAGGACCCCGCGGTAAGGCGAGGGTAAGGCTCGAGGGTAAGGCTAAGGAGGCGACGATGTTACTGTGGTGGATTGGCAACGCGCTCTTCCTAATCATAGTCGTACCCGTCGTAGTGGTGCTGCTCCAGATTCTAAAGGGGTCCGCCGCCGGCGTCGGGAAGCGCATCGACACCATTCACGATCAGGCCGGCGGCCTCGTCATCGCAGTCGACGATGTGAAGGCGCTGATACCCACCCGCGACGCCGTGAGACGGGTGGGGGCTGGCCTCACCCGCTACGTGAAGGCGGTTGACCGCCTCCTGTGAGGAGCGAATTACCATGCCGGCAGCCGCTATATTCTCGATCGTTCTGGCAGCGCTCACCGTGCTGGTGCTGGCTGCCTACCTGATTAGTATTGCGCGCATTCTCGCGCGCATCAGCGCGAAGCTCCGCGAAGTCAACACCGGCCTCCACGTGGTCACCGAGAGGACCGAGCCAGTCGGATCGATTGTGGGGGATATCAACAGCGACCTTGCTGGAGCGGACGACGCCTTGCGGGCCGTGCTCGCCAGGAGGTAGTGAAGACTGCCGTTTCCAGCGACAGACGACCGTGATGGCCCGACCGGGCAGCGGCCCCCGACACGCAGACTATCTGCTGACTCACTATCGCGGGGGCGCTGTCTGGGTTGGTCCCGTCACCAGCCCTGAAGTCGGCGATCTCGGTCGCGCACGCGTTTAGTCGAGTCCATTCGTTTACCGATCTGAGGGCCGCCCGAGCGGGGGCCCTGGTTTTTGCGCACGGTGTGCAGGCAGGTTCGGTGATATGGTCAGGACGTGCGGATGACGTGCAACTATCTCGGTTGGTGGCGCCCCTAAGGGGCGGCACTGTTCATCCGCGTATCTCGACACCGCGGCCGCCCGAGCTGGGCGGCCGTTTTGCGTGTCTGCACGGCGGTGACCCGGCCAGGGCAGCCCCGATTCTCAGGGAGCCAACCGATGCCACGACGACTCACCGGGTTCACCCCGTCCGGCAATTTGCATTTAGAGAACTACGTCGGCGCGTTGCGGCCGATCATCACCGAGCAGTCCAATAGCGACACGGTGGTATTCATCTCCGACCTGCATGCCCTGACCCTGGAACAATCCGGCCGAGGTGCGGCGGCGAACGTTGGAGTTCGCCACCCTGCTGCTGGCCGCGGGCGCCGATCCCGACGCATGCCTGTTCCCGGTCCAGTCACGGGTCCCCGAGCACACCGAGCTGCACTACCTGCTGGAATGCACCACGGGCTACAGCGAGGTGCAGCGCATGATCCAGCTCAAGGAGAAGTCCCGCCGCCAGCAGCAGGTCCGGACATCTCTGCTGACCTATCCGATCCTGATGGCCGCCGACATCCTGCTCTACGACACCGACGAGGTCCCGGTCGGCGCAGACCAGCGCCAGCACGTGGAGCTGGCCCGCGACCTGGCGTGCCGGTTCAACACCCGCTACGGACACACCTTCACCGTGCCGCAGGCGGTCATCGCAAGCCGGGGACGTCTAAACTGCTGGCCATCCTGGCCAGCTGCAACAACGACAAGCCCCAACGCCTGGCCCCACTGTTCAACCGGTACGGCGAGCTGAAGGAGGCAGTGCCGACGCCGTGGTTACCACCCTCGCGCCGGTCCGACAACGCTATGTCGAGCTGCCCCACACCCAGAGCACGTCCGGGCGGTGCTGCGCGCTGGCGCCAAACGGGCCCGCGAGCTGACCAGCGAGAAGGTGCGGCAAGCGAAGGAGGCGATCGGCCTACTGCCGGCATGATCGGACCGTCCCATCCGACTGCGTCCGGGTTCGCGATGCCCTGCTGGACCATGCCTATAGCTGCAACCGACCGTGCCGACATCTGTCGCGCCTGAAGCAGCGCCGGAATCGGCCCCGATCTGGGGACCGTCGAGTGACGAGCCTGACGTGGGTCAGCAAGCCGACACTGCCTTTGTCGCGTAGCTGACAGCCGCCGACCTGGCGGCCCCAGATAATTCTGGTTATCGGGCGCGCGAAAGAAGCCACGAACGGGACAGGCAGCGGAAACGCCGCTGACGCCGATGAGCGTAGGTCGCCAGCGGAAACCTCAGGTACGCAGGTGCTGACACGGTAAGGAGCAGTCATGACGGAGGAACCGGTACCGGCTGTAATCAGGATCGAGCACGTTGAAGAGGCTGGAAAAGTTTTTTTAGGATGCGTTCAACGCGGGTGACATCGACGGACTGGTCAGCCTGTTCGAGCCTGATGCGGTGCTTGTTCCGGATCCTGGAAAAATCGTTTCCGGCTCCGATGCTCTTCGGGAAATGTTCGCTGGTGTCTTGGCGACCGGGGCACGGTTCGAAAGAGTCAAGTTATTTAGCTTTCATCGGGTGGGAGATATCGCTCTGGCGACGGCCGAATGGAAGATGGAAAGCAACGATGCTGACGGTGATCCGGTGACGGTTCGCGCTCGCCCCGTGATTGTATTCCGCCAGCAAGCGGATGGGTCATGACGTTTCCTCATCGACAACGCCTTCCTTTCGAGTAACCAGCCACGCACAAACAGCTGCGTGGCCACCCCGGCGATGGTCGGTCCGTGGCCGAAGTCGTACTGAAACCACATTCCCGGCTCCGGCACCCCCGGCCGATGCACCCGGCGCCGGCCAGCCCGCCACGCCGTCTTCGCCTCGGCCACCGCGCGCCGCGTGGTGCACTCCGAGCCGGGGTAGCCCAACGCGGACAGCCGTTCGTGCGCCACGTCGGCGCGGATCTTCCCGCGTGAACGGGTCCACTTATTCCTTCAGCTTCGGCAAGAACTCATCAATCACATCGGCCTCCGCTGCGCGCACACCGGCGTCAACCAACCCTCACGAGCGCTGGCCCGGACGGCGGGTCTGACCGCGGCTGAGTACGCCCGGCGATGTCGGGTGTCGTTTGTCAAGGTCGCACAGTTCCAGCGCCGCGGCGTTGTCCACTTCCACGCACTCATCCGCCTCGACGGACCCGGTGACTTCGACCCGCCGCAAGTCAGCGTCGATGCCACCAAGCTGGCCGAGGCGATCCGCCAGGCCGCGGCGCACGTGCGGCTCACCGTCGAGATGCCCAACGGCCCCGACCTGGTGCTGAGCTTCGGGACCCAACTCGATACCCAGACCGTCAACGGCGGTCCGACAGGCGAGCTGACCCCCGAGCACGCCTCCGCTACATCGCTAAATACATCACCAAAAGCGCCGAAGACTTCGGCCTCGGCGAACGGCGCATCACCCCTGAGGCGCTGCCACTACTCGACGTCCCGACCACGTGGAACAGTTGGTCCGTATCGCCTGGCAGCTCGGCGAACACCCCACCTACGACGGATTGCGCCGCTGGGTCCACATGATCGGCTTCCGCGGTCACTTCGCTTCCAAGAGCCGCCGCTACTCCACCGCTCTCGGGGCCATCCGCGGCGAACGCCGCGCTTACCGGCAGCGCCAGGCCGCCGAGCACGTCCGCGAGCTACTGGACGAGGACCGCTCGCCTTGTCCGCAGCAGCCCGAGCACGCGAACGACAACAGGCAGCCCGGGATGCTGCTTAACGCCAAGGCCAGAAGTTGCGAGAGGAATTCGAAAGTGACAACCAACGTCATTCCATTCGATGTGGCGCGTTTTGACCGTGATGAGCCGATCTCGCTGAATGACCTCCACAAGTCGAGACGTACACGGTTCCTGAAGTCGCGGCGCGCCTGGGCATCGGGCGCTGCATGGCCTATGAGCTCGTCCACCAGGGCGTCATTCCCGCCAAGAGGCTGGGTCGTCGCTGGATCGTTCCCCGAGCCCGGTTCAACGCCTGGCTCAATGAGCAGTCTAAAGAAGCCTGACATGTTCCATATCAGTCACACGCCTGCTGGCGCCTACCGTGCGAATTGGAGAGATCCATCGGGGCGGCAGCGTGCGATGCGTCGGTCATGCGGACCCATGTTCTCCCGCAGTGAGGAGCTGGCCACTCAACAAGATCGATCACGCAGCGGTGCAGGCTTGGGTGACGGAACTTGGCAAGCGGCGCTCCCCCGATGTCGTCGCCAGTGTTACCAGCTCACCGGCGCCGTTCTCAGGTCGGCAGTGTCCAACCGCTTGCTTGCCTTCAATCCCTGCGAGGACATCCGGCTGCCACCACGGCGCAAGCACGACTCGGATGAACGGATCATTACCCGAGAGGAGCTGGTGACCGTTTTGCTCCCGGCTATGCCCGACCGGTACCGCGCCATCGTCGCCATCGCGGGCGGTGCCGGACTCCGATGCGGAGAGGCAGCGGCCTGTGCGCCGACGCGCTCGACCTCGATCAACGCCGACTTAGGGTGATCCGCACCATCATCGAGGTGAGTGGGCACACCAGCTTCAAGCCCTTTCCTAAAAGCGCCGCCGGACGGCGCACCATTCCACTCCCACCGTGGCTAGTTGAGATCATCAAGGAGCACCGCAAGTCCTACCCGTTGGGCGAGAGCGGTCTGATAACTCCCAACGCGGTGGGCAAACCACTTCGTCGGACCCTGTTTCGCTCCCGAGTCTGGCTTCCAGCTCTGGTACGTGCGGGAATGTGCTGGGCGCCGTCACCGTCGTCGACGACAACACCGTGCGGGCCGGCTGGGTGGACGCCACCGGGGCCATGTTGACCAAGGGGCTCCTCACTGAGCGAGAAGCCGTACTGCACGTCGCCCGTTCGTGTGCTGGCGGCCTGCGTTTTCATGATCTTAGACACTCATATGCCACGTGACTTGTCGACGATGGCGTGCCGCCGAACATGGTCGCTCGCGTCATGGGCCACGAGAAGATCACAACGACGCTCCAGCTCTACACCCGCCGCACCGATAATGAGAACCGCATCCTCGACGCACTGACCGACGAGCCAGGGGAGCGGGACGATTCTGATGACGACGATGGCCTGTCCGGAGTACCGGCCTGGAATCGCTGACTATTTGCCGACTTTGGGCCCCAGCGTTATTGGCCAGTCGGATAGTTTGCGCTGGTGGGCGATACTGGGATTGAACCAGTGGCCTCTACCGTGTCAATCTTGATCGTGGGTAGCATCACACGCCGTCAGACAACGTTGTTACAGGTAGGTACGGCGGCAGCCGGTGGATGAGCACGGGGGAGTACGGACCAGAGGTGGGGGTTGCGCTTCCGTTTCGCTACCACTGCGAGATCGACTTCACTCGGAGGCCAGGCCAGAGCCGAAGCTCCCTACCCCAGTGCCGTTACCGGTCTCGGCGGAAGCGCCGACTGACCTTTTCGGTGTGAAGGCCGCTTCTAAGCGCTATGCAGTACCGAGTGGGGCTGCCGTGTACGTCGTCACCTGGTGTATGTCAAGCTAGACGGCCTGGTGCTGGAGATTGTTGGAGGGTTTGTTCCCGCCGTGTTCTTTCTCTGATCATATGATCAACACGCGCTGACTTCTCCTTGCGAGTCCAGACGGCATGTAAGTTGGACAACGTTCGTGCCGTCCGGCGTCAGATTGAGTCGCCAGGATCTGGTGTGCTAACTCGCTGGCTAGTAGGCTCGGCCGGAGTGTCTGTGGTCTTCCTGACGGACTGAATGTCCGCCTTTCCGTTGCGAGTTCGTCTAGCACTCTTCCGGCTGCTAAGGGGGTCCTTGGCGGAACGATCAGCATTTTTCGCTGATTCTAACGATCTCCCAATGATAATATTTGCCGTTACTTGATCCCGAAGGGACTCACTTTTTATACGGTCCAAAAGCGTACAGTTTCTTTCGAAACTTCGCTCCCGGTCTCGG
>JAVXWL010000112.1:0-17368 GCA_032230565.1 Pseudonocardiales bacterium
GCTGGCCCTGGCGCGGCTGGCCCCCGGGCCGGGCCGGCTGGTGTGGGATCTGGGGGCCGGGTCGGGCTCGGTCGGGGTGGAATGCGCCCGGCTGGGGGCCGCCGTGGTCGCCGTCGAGCGCGATCCCGCGCAGTGCGCCCGGTTGCTGGCCAACGCCAGCGCCCACCAGGTCGACATCCGGGTAGTGGAGGGGCAGGCGCCGGCAGTGCTCGCGGCGCTGCCCGACCCCGACTCGGTGTTTGTCGGTGGGGGAGGGCCCGATGTGGTGGGCGCCGCGGCGATGGTTTCGCCCCGCGTCGTGGTCGCACTCGCCGCGCTGGACCGCCTGGCGCCCTGCCGCGCGGCCCTGCGAAAAGCGGGCCATAAGGTCGATGGAGTCCAGCTGGCGGCGTCCCGGTTCGCGGAGTTGCCTGACGGGTCCGTGCGGTTGGCTGCGACCAACCCGGTGCTGCTGCTGTGGGGGCGGCGGTGACGGGCCTGGTCGTCGGGCTCGGCTCCTCCCGGGGGGTTCGCGCGGCGGCCGTGTGGTCAGCGCTTCAAGCGGCTGTGCCGGATCTGACCGCGATCACCGCGTTCGGCACCATCGACCGGCGCCGCGACGAGCCCGGGTTGCTCGCGGTGATCCGGCAACACGGTGCGCCGCTGCACTGCTACCCGGCGGCTGAGCTCGACGCGGTGGACGTACCGCATCCCAGTGAGCCGGTCCGCGGCTATGTCGGGACCCGCAGCGTCGCGGAAGCCGCCGCCCTGATTACCGCCCGCGATCTCGGCGGAGGATCGCTGATCGTGCCGAAACTGCGCGGCGAGCATGTCACCGTCGCGGTCGCCGCCCTGGATCCGCTGTCGATCAGTTCAGCGTGCACTGCGTGCGGGGCGTGCCTGCGCACCTGCCCGGAGTACGCCCTGCGCCCAGCTCCATGGCGCCCCGTGGTGATCGCGGCGCGCTGCACCTTCTGCGGTGAATGCGTCGAGGTCTGCCCCACCGACGCGATCACCCTGCGTGACTAGCGTGACCGTCCTCGCTCACCCGCATAGGCCGGCTTAGGTGCGCCGGTGGCTAGATGTCGACGCGGCGCGGCTGCCCGACGTGCCTGACGAGATTCCAACCGTCCATTTCCGGGACGCCTTGCAGCTGGTCGGAGCCAATCCCGACGAACGGATCTCGCACCGGAGCATGAACGGCATCTGGGTCAGTGGGCACGGGAAAAGTTCGGGTCCGACTTCCTAGCCGTCGAGGGATATCCGGCCAGGAAACGGCCCTTCTACACTCATCCGCAACCTGGCGACCCGTACTGGACAAACTCGTTCGATCTACTTTTCCGCGGTCTTGAGTTCGTGACCGGTGGCCAGCGGCTGCATGAGTACGCCGACTATGAGCGGGCTCTCGCCGACCGCGGCGAAGCGATCCACCCGTACGAGTCCTACCTGCAGACATTCCGACACGGCATGCCGCCACACGGCGGGTTCGCCCTCGGATTGGAGCGGTGGACCGCACGACTGATCGAGGTGGCCAACATCCGACGAACAACGCTGTTTCTGCGATCTTCATCGCCTCACGCCGTAGCCCTCGCTTACTGTGATCATCCGCCCAGCGGGTTAAAGCCGGCCGGGAGCTCCAGCCGGTGGGCGCTCATGAACCCGGCGTCGCCGAGTAACTCGCGGGTTTGCCCGTCGGCGACGATTTGCCCGTGGTCAATCACCAGGGCGCGCGGGCACAGCTCTAGCGCGTAGGGCAGATCGTGGGTGACCAGCAGCGTCGTCATCCCGAGTCGCTTGATCAGATCAGCGAACTCCCGCCGGGCTGCCGGGTCGAGGTTGGCGGTGGGCTCGTCGAGCACGAGGACCTCGGGATGCATGGCCAGCACGGTGGCCACAGCAGCGCGCCGCCGCTCGCCCAGCGACAGCCGGTGCGGTGGCCGGTCGGCGGCATCGGTCAAGCCGACATAAGACAGCGCCTCGGTGATCCGGGCTTCCAGCGCAGCACCGGACAGTCCCAGATGAGCGGGTCCGAACGCCACGTCGCGCCCCACCGTGGGGCTGAACAGCTGGTCATCGGGATCTTGGAAGACCACGCCGACCCGCCTGCGCACTTCGGTCAGGGTGCGCCGCCCGACTTGCACACCGCCGATAAACACCGACCCGGCCGATGGCGTGAGCACCCCGTTGAGCTGCAGCACCAGCGATGTTTTGCCGGCACCGTTGGGGCCGAGCAGCGCGACTCGCTCGCCGGGTTCGATGCGCATCGAAACCCCGGACAGCGCTTGGCGCCCGTCCGGGTAAGAGAAGTCGACATTCCGTACTTCGATCGCGGGGGACGCGCCTGCGGGTGCAGAAACGGTGAATCGGCCGCGACGGATCTGCGGTGGCGGCGCGGGTGCGCGGGTGGCCCGGCGAGCTCGCCGGGAGCCTCGAGCTGGGCCATCGCCGTGCGGGCTCAGCGAGATCGGCGTGCCCACCTTGGACTCATACCCGGGCAGCTGGACCCGGTAGGCGCACAGGTCACAGTTCATCCGGACGTCACCGGCCCGCGCTTCCCGGTAGCGCTCCAACACCAGCCGGGCCAGCCGCGGATCGGGTCCCAGGTGGCCAGCGCCGCGGACCTCGACTTCGGGGTGGTCCTGCGCCCAGGCGGCTGCTTCGCGGTAGATCCGGTCGCGCAGTATCCCGGAGAACAAGAAGAACGGGGTGACCACAGCGGTACCGGTGCCGAGCAGCCGCAGCCGCTCCAAGGTCTCGGGGACCGATGGGGTGGCCACGGAGACGAACCCCGGCTCGACCGTACCCAGACCGCGCCCATCGGCGAGCAACCGGCTGACCTTCCACAAGTCCGCGCAGGCGTCCGGGTCGCTGCATCCCCGTCCGATCAGCGCGACCCCAAGCTTTTCCGGGTCGGCGTCGCCGGCCGCGTCCCGGATCCGATCCGCGGTGATCTCCAGGACGCCCGGCTCGATACCCAGATCGCGGGCCAGGCGGAACTGGACGTGGGGGTGCCGGGTCCTGGCCCGGGCCAGTGCCGCGGGACCGTCGTTCTTCAGGTGCCCGGCGGCCAGCAACACCAGCGGCACGCTGACGATCTCGGTGGCGCCGCGCGCGACCAGGTCGTCGATGGCCTCATCGACGGTGGGTGCAGCCAGTTCGACGAAACCGAACCCGGTCAGCAGATCACCCGCGGCGGCGCGGATGGTGCTGGCCAACGCCCAGTACTCGTCAACCCCGTCGGCGTCCCGACTGCCGTGACCCACCACCAGCAGTGCTGGCCTGCTGGCTCGACCTTGCGAGCAGGTCTCGCGGCTCATGCCAGCGCCGTTGCGAACGCGGCCAGCGCCGGCACGACCAGCGAGCCCGCCCATGCCAACCCAGACGCCGGGGCGCCGGTCAGCGCGGTCGGTAAGACTCCGGTGTACCCGCGCGAAGCCATCGCCAGGTACACCCGCTCACCACGTTCGAAGGAGCGAACGACCAGGGCGCCCAGCCCGGCCGTCATGTCGCGGACCTGCCAGAGCCAGCGCGGGTTACCGCCCCGGCAGAGCGCGGCGGTACGCATCCTGGCCCACTCGGCCACCAGCACCTCTGTGTAGCGCACCATGAAGGCCGCCACCGCGGTGAACACCCGAGGCACCCGCAGCCGCTCCAACCCGGTGATGATCTCCGGCAGCGGCGTGGTCGCGGCCAGGATCCCGGTGGCGAGCAGACCGAATGTCGCCTTGAGCGTGATCGTCGCCGCGGCGTGCAAGCCGGGCACCGACAGCGCGATCCCGAGCACCGTCTGGTGCGGTGGGCTACCGAGCACCGGAAGCGCCGTCACGAAAAGCACGAACGGCACCTCCACCAGCAGCCGGCGCCCCAAAATCAGCGGGGGTAGCCGGGCGAGCGCGGCGACAATGCCGAGTAGCAGCAGATACCACAGGTAGGGCCAGTACACGCCGCGCGCAGTGGCGGCGACGGCGACCACGAACAGCGCGGTAGCGGCCACCTTGCACTGCGGCGCCAGCCGGTGCACCGGGGTGTCGGCGGGTACCAGCAGCGCGGCGTGGGTGGCACTCACGAAGATTCCGCCCGGCGATCCGCGCCGCCCTCGCCGCAGGCCGTGACGTCCAAGCCCGCCACGTCGCCGATCACCACGGTCAGTGGGGCAGGCAGCCGTGCCGACGGCGGCTGATCCAGGGTGCCGCGGACGGTGCGCTGGTGTGGGCTGCTGGCGGCGCTGATGGCGGCGACCGGGGTGTCGGGCGGCATCCCGCCCGCGCGCAGCGCGGCGACCACCCGGGGAAGCGCCGCCCGTCCGGTGAGCAGCACCACTGTGCCACCTAACCGGGCCACCGCGTCCCAGCTCACCTCATCGACGTCGTCGTTGCCAGCAACCACGGTGAGCGTGCGGGCCATCTGGCGGACCATCACCGGGATCCCGGCCGCTGCCGGCGCCGCCACCGCGGCGGACACTCCGGGCACCACGTCGACGGCCACCCCTGCGCGGGCCAGCGCCACCGCCTCCTCGCCACCGCGGGAGACCACGAACGGGTCACCCGCTTTCAGCCGCACCACGCACGCCCCGGTGCGACCGAGCGTGACGAGTAGTGCGTTGATCTCGTGTTGTGGTGGGGCAGGGGTGGCGCCCTGCTTGCCGACACAGTGCCGGGTCGCCGTCGGGGCCAGTGCCAGGATTTCGGCCATCGAAGGGCGGTCGTAGACGACGTGCTCGGCTCGGGCCAGCAGCGCCGCACCGCGCCGGGTGATCAGCTCGGGGTCGCCGGGTCCGGCGCCCACCAGATGGACGGTCACTGCGACGCACTGAGCGACCGCGCGGTCACGAGCCAGTCGCCCAACCGGCTGGTACCCCCGGCGCCGACGATCACCACGGTATGCATCCCGGCCCAGTCCGGGTCCAATGCGGCCAACGTGGTGATCTCCACCTGCTCGCCGGCTCGCCCCGCGTCGGTGACCAGCCCGACCGGGGTGTCACCGGGCCGGTATTCGGCGAGGATGTCGCGGGCCCGGCCGAGCTGCCACGGTCGCACTCTGGAGCGCGGGTTGTACAGCGCGAGGACGAGGTCAGCGCAGGCCACCGCGCGCAGCCGGGTCTCTACCGCTTCCCAGGGGGCGAGCAGATCGGACAGGGTCAGGCAGGCGAAGTCGCGAGCCAGCGGAGCGCCCAGCAGCGCTCCGGCCGCGATAGCCGCTGTGACGCCGGGTACCACCCGCACCGCGGGGCGTCGTGCCGGTGGCAGCGCGGCGGCGGCGGTCAACGCCAACGAGGCCATCCCGTAGATGCCGGCGTCACCGGAGGAGACCAGCGCCACCCGGGCGCCCTCGGCGGCCGCGCGGACCGCATCCTCGGCGCGCTGCTGCTCGGCGCCGATCTCGCTGGATACGAGGTCTTGGTGTGGGGCAGTGAGATCGGTGCAGGTCGCCAGGTAACCCTGGTATCCGAGCACCACCTGGGCGTCCCGGACGGCGTCCTCAGCGGCACGGGTCCGGTGCGCAGCACCGCCGGGCCCCAGCCCGACGATGCTGAGCGAGCCGGTCACGGTGACCTTCGCTTGGCGGTGGGGATGGCGCGCCCGGCAGTGGTGCCCGGCAGCGAACGGCGCCGGCAGCCGTGCGAGTAACTGGGGTCATAGAGTCGGCTACGGGCGCCTGCGCCGGACAGCACCGGCCCCACCAGAATGAGCGCTGCGGTCCGGATGCCGGACGTGGTCAGCGCATCGGCGAGGCCGTCCACCGTGGTGGTGATGACCGTCTCGTCCGGCCAGCTGGCTTTCGCGACGACGACGGCGGGGGTCTGCGGTGGGTAGCCGGCCAGCAGCTCCTCCCGCAACGCGGCCGGCCGGCCGGCGGAGAGGTAGATGGCCATCGTGGTGCCGTGGTGGGCGAAACCGGCGACACTCTCTCCGGCCGGCATCGATGCCTCGGTCCGGCCCCCGCCGAGCCGGGTGAGCACGGCGCTTTGCGCGACCTCGGGCGCGGTGAGCTCCACCCCCACAGCGGCCGCCGCGGCGGCCAGCGAGCCCACCCCTGGCACGATCTCGAAGACTCGGCGATGACTCGTGCACCAGCTGATCTGCTCGGTCAGAGCGGAATAGAGCGAGACGTCTCCCGAATGCAGCCGCACGATCGCCGCGTCCGGGTGCGCCCTGTACACGGCAAGCACGTCCTCCAGCGTCATGCCCGCCGAGTCGTGCAGTTCGACGTCCTCGCGGCAGTGCTCCAACACTGCGGTAGGCACCAGCGATGATGCCCAGATCACCACGTCAGCGGTGGCGAGCCGGTCCGCGGCACGCAGCGTGAGCAGGTCCGGGGCGCCGGGTCCGGCGCCCACGAACGAGATCAGCCCAGTGCCCATAATCCCAGGGTAACGCGCTGGCGGTCACCGCCTGGCGAGGGTGAGGCAGGCGATCGGGGCGCCCGCATCACCGGCGTGGCCAGGATCCGTGAGGGTCCGCATCGCTTCGTGCAGCACGATCGATCCGGGCGCCCGATCGGTGAAAAGAAAGGGCACGGTAGCGGTCGATATGCCGGCGCCGGTGGAGTCGGTGCGCACGTCGAGCCAAACTTCGTTGTTCGGGTTTGCGTACCGGGGACTGCTCGACGGCGTTTGGGGCGTCGCAGCGGGATCGAGGTGATTCTGGAACCGCGGTCCAGCCGCGTCTTCGGCCGCACCGCAGGATTGGGTGTGTGCCTGCGCGGCGTAGCCCCGGTTGGGCAGCAGTCCGAACACCGTGAGCTGCGCTCGGGTAGACCCCTCCGACGACGGGATCAGGCTGGCCGTCATGGCGGCACCGATCGGCGCCAGGTCCGGGTTGTAGGTGATGGCTATCGAGGCAGGACTAGGCGTCGTGAGCGTGCCGCTGCCGAAGAGGAAAATTGCGGATCCCGGGCTTTCGAATGAGGTTGGTAGCGTGGGCATGCTGATGCTCTGGTACCAGCCAATCGGTGCAACGGCGATGACGGTGCCGGCGACGAGGAGTCGTCGCAACGCTGTGTGAGATCTGCCCCCCCAGCGTTCACTCATGGCGTGATTGTGCCCGACCTGTGTGCGTGCGGCGATACCCCTTACTGAGCATCGGGGTCACTTTCCATAGCGAGGACGAAATTTTCCACGTAGTGCAGCGCCAATCCTTCGCGATCGGTGGGGTGCGGCGCCCAAGCGAGCGCGTCACCCGCGAGGCCCAGCAACTGATCCTCGTTGAGTCTGGAGACGATGAAGCGAGCGAGCCCAGTTCCGTCGAGATCCGGACGCAGGCGCCGAGCCAGGACATATTGGGTGGCCAGCTCGTCATCGTGATCTTCGTCGCTCATCTGCGGTCTCCGTTCGGCCCACCACCGTCGGTGCAGCACCATTGTGGCGGCAAGCTGTACGCCGTGCCGAGAGCCGGAAGGGAAGACGTGAGTCGCGCTGCGCATCCGATCGAAATCGAGTCCTACCGGATCCTCCGATCCCAGGTGGACACCGCCGGGTTGTCGCCCGGTACCCGAGCGGTAACCGAACGGATAATCCACGCCAGTGCGGACCTCGACTACGCCACTGACCTGGTCTGTGACGAGGATGCCTTGCACGCGGGGCACCGCGCGCTGGCCAGCGGCGCGCCCCTGGTGGTCGATGTTCGGATGCTTGCCGCGGGCATCACCTCGCGGCAGTGTGTGGTCGCGCTCGATCTGGCGCGGGACTCGTCGCCGGGGCTGACGCGCTCCGCGGCGGGTATCCGGGTGGCCGCTGCCGAATACCCCGAAGGCGCGGTGTGGGCAGTAGGCAACGCGCCCACGGCGCTGCGCGAACTGATCCGCCTCGCCGCGACCGGTGTGCTGCGCCCGGCGCTGGTAATCGGGCTGCCGGTGGGGTTCGTCGATGCCGCGCAGGCCAAGGCGGCGCTGCGGGATTCGGCTTTGCCGGCACTGTCCAACCGCAGCGCCAAGGGCGGAACCGCGGTCGCTGCGGCGGCGGTCAACGCGCTGTTGCGCTGGAAACCGGTTCAGTGAATCCGTATCTGGTGGGGCTGGAGCTGGCCGGACGCCGGGTCGTGGTGGTCGGCGCGGGCACCGTCGCGCAACGGCGGTTGCCGCGACTGATCGCCGCTGATGCCGAGGTGCTGCTCGTCGCCCCGGAGGCCACCCCGGCGGTCGACGCGATGGCCACAGCGAGAGAACTGCACTGGGAACGCCGGCGCTACGCCGACGGAGATTTAGACGGTGCCTGGTATGCCCTGGCATGCACCTCCGATCCCGCGGTCAACGCCGCGGTGGCAGCCGAAGCGCAGCGGCGACGGGTGTTCTGCGTCCGGGCCGACGATGCCACCGGTGGTAGCGCGGTCACTGCGGCCACCGGCGACCACGAAGGGTTACTCATCGGCGTGCTCGCCGGGCGCCGGCCGCGCCGCTCCGCCGCCGTCCGCGACGCGCTGATCGATGCGCTGCGCACCGGAGTCGTCGACGATGCCCCGGACGCCGAGGACCACGTCGCGACTCCGGGGGTGGCACTGGTCGGCGCCGGACCGGGCGATCCCGACCTGATCACCGTGCGGGGCCGGCGGTTGCTGGCCCGCGCCGACGTGGTGTTGGCCGATCGGCTGGCGCCCCGGGAGCTGCTAGACGAGCTCGGTGCGCACGTCACGGTGATCGACGCTGCGAAGGTGCCTTACGGCCGGGCGATGGCCCAGGAGCAGATCAACGCGGCGCTGATCGAGCATGCCAAGGCCGGCCGGTTCGTGGTGCGGCTGAAGGGCGGTGACCCCTACGTATTCGGGCGCGGCTTCGAGGAGCTGCTGGCCTGCACGGCCGCCGGCGTGCCCGTGACCGTGGTCCCGGGCGTCACCAGCGCCATCTCGGTACCGGCCGCGGTGGGAATCCCGGTGACGCACCGCGCGGTGGCCCACGAGTTCGTCGTCGTGTCCGGTCACGTCGCGCCGGACGATCCCACCTCGCTGGTGGACTGGCCGGCGCTGGGACAGCTTCGTGGCACCCTGGTGCTGCTCATGGCCGTCGAGCGGATCGGTGTGTTCGCCGACGCCCTGATCACCCACGGTCGGGCCCCGGACACTCCGGTCGCCGTGGTCTCCGACGGCACCTTGCGGGGAGAGCGGGTGGTGCGTTCCACCCTGGCCGACGTCGCCGCAGAGGTGGCCCGTTGCGGGATCCGCCCGCCCGCGATCGCTGTGATCGGCCCGGTGGTGGCACTGCACGGCCCGTGAGTGCGTAACAGTGTTCCAGCACTCTCCCGCTGGGACTCGAATCCCGCAGCGTGAGCTGCGTCAGGCCACTTGGCCCGGGCTGGTAGGGGAGCCCGGTAGCTGATGGGAATTCAGCTGGTTATCTCCAGCGCCGAACTCGGTATCGTGCCACCACCGGTACATGCAGCTGGGGCACTGAAGGAATACCAGTCGCGCCTCATTGGCCAACAGGTACCGCCAGTGCAGATTGCAGCTCGTTTCGACAGCGCAGGTCGAACAGCCGTCGTTGCAGCAGCGGGGGCAGGGCAACCACGCGCGGCGGCCCAGGTCGGCATCAGGGTCCAGCATCGAGAACACCTGCCTTGCATAGCTGGTCGTATATGGAGCGCTGCCCGGTGTTCAAACCCGAATACAGCAGTGAATGCGCCTCGGCTTCTGCGGCGAGTACGGCAGCAGGGTCCCAGTCCGGCATCGCGTCCAAGACCGCGGTCATCCTGCGAATTTCATGCGCGGTGAGATCAAAGGAAAACGGCGCCAGGTCGATTCTGTGACCGGCCTGCGGGCTACTCGGAGTCATGTCTGGCATGCCCATATATACCCCGAGAACGGAACCACGAAGTGTGGTCGTGACCGGGCTTACATGCTGTTGTGACCAGGCCCACGATCAGCGAGATCGCTGTCAAAAAGTTCGTTCCCGGCCCTGGAGAGGGCGGCCTGCCTGGCGGTTACGGAGAAGCTGCGGCGCTGTAATCCAGCTGTTTCTTATGTTACCGCGATTTAATTGTGCGGGGGGTTGCATACCGCGCCGACGGTGAGAAAGCATCCGACTACCCGCCACGTTCCCACCGGCGCGGGGCTACAGCCGAACGGTGAGGAGGGGCCAGTGACCGGTGGGGTGCACGAGATCGCGGCGCGGCGCGCTGCGCGTCAGATGAATACCGTCCCGGGTGGCCCGGATCTGTTGATCAGGACGCTAGATTTATCGATCAAGACATTGGGGCCGGCACAGATCGAGTCTCCGCTGGCTGCGCTGCTCGACGCCAGGCAGACCACCGAGCACTACGTCGACGAGGACGATCGGGTGCTCCTCGACGACACCCTGAGCATGGTCCGGGCGCGTGCCGGTTCGGTCGGCGAGCTGCCCAGCTTCGAACCGGCCGGCCCACGACGCAGCATCTTCTTTGACCCTTCGAAGACCCGCGCCGGGATTGTGACGTGCGGCGGCCTGTGCCCCGGTCTCAACGACGTCATCCGCAGCCTGGTCCGAAATCTGACTTACCACTACGGTGTGCGCCGCGTCGTCGGCTTCCGCAACGGCTACCAGGGTTTCATCCCCTCTTACCGGTATGACGTCGTGGATTTGACACCGGAGAGCGTCTGCGACATCAACGCCGACGGCGGCACCGTGCTGGGCACCTCCCGCGGGCCGCAGGATCCGCACGAGATCGTCGACTGCCTGGAGCGGCTCGGTATCAACGTCCTGTTCGTGATCGGTGGCGACGGCACCATGCGCGGCGCGATGGAGATCGCGGACGTGATCGGCGAACGCGGAGCCCGGATCGCGGCGATTGGGGTGCCCAAAACGATCGACAACGATATCCCTTACCTGGATCAGAGCTTCGGGTTTCAGACCGCCTTCGCCCGGGCCACCGAGTCGATCCATGCGGTCACCGTCGAGGCCAAATCCACTCCGCACGGTGTTGGCCTGGTGAAGCTGATGGGGCGGCACTCAGGGTTCATCGCGTGCTACGCGGCGTTGGCCCGCAATGACGCCGACGTGGTGCTCATCCCAGAGATCAAGTTCCAGCTCGATGGAGACAGCGGCTTGCTACACCACGTGCAGCGCCGAGTGCAGGACCGTGGATACGCCGTCGTGGTCGTTGCCGAGGGGGCTGGACAAGAGCTGTTTGACGGCGTCGAGGCAGCGTGCGACGCCTCAGGCAACACCGGCCTCCGCGATATCGGCGGGTTGCTGCGGCGGCGGTTCGCCGAGCACCTCGCCGTGGCGGGTATCGATGCCAGCATCCGGTTCATCGATCCCAGCTACGCCATTCGGAGCGTGCCGGCCAACCCGTACGACAGCGTCTACTGCGTGCGGCTCGCGCAGGCCGCGGTACACGCCGCGATGTCCGGCCGCACCGAGATGGTCGTCGGCCGGTGGCGCCGACGGTTCGTGCACATCCCGATGGCGGTGGCCGTCAGCAAGCGCAACCAGGTGGACCCGAACGGTGATCTTTGGATGTCGGTCCTGGAAGCCACGGGGCAGCCAGTGCGTTTCGGCGACTAACGACCCGCAGTGTCACAGTGCGCAGCGCCCCGGCGTCTTCCTCACGACGCGAACCCCAATTATCCCTGATGGCTGCCGACGCAGAACTCGTTGCCTTCTGGATCGGCCAGCACCGTCCACCACAGGCCCGGCGCGTTGCCCTCCGCGAGCACCGACGCGCCCAGCTCGGTGAGTCGAGTGACCTCGGCGGCCCGGTGGTCGGTATGCAGGTCCAGATGTACCCGGTTCTTGCCAGCCCGCGGTTCAGACACCTTCTGCAGGCCGAGCGCCGGCGTGCCGGTCAGCAGAACGAAATCGCCGTAGTCGCCGGCCACCGTGGTATCCAGCGCCGCGGTCCAAAATCCAGCCAGCGACTGCGGATCCAAGCAGTCGATGGTCACCATGCCGATCGAGAGAGCCATGCCGCAGACGGTAACCGGGAAGACCGACATTCCGAGATCCCGATACGCTGCGGGCTTCGCAATCCGGCCGTCCAGGGAGTCTCCGACCATGATCACGAGGTTGTCGACGCTGTTCCTGCGCACCCTGCGCGAGGATCCGGCGGACGCCGAGGTGCCCAGCCACAAACTGCTGGTGCGCGCCGGATACGTCCGGCGCGTCGCCCCGGGGATCTACTCGTGGCTGCCGCTGGGCCTGCGGGTGCTGCGCAACATCGAGGCCGTCGTGCGCGAAGAAATGGACGCAATCGGTGGGCAGGAGATCCTGTTCCCGGCGTTGCTGCCCAGGGAGCCCTACCAGACCACCGGCCGCTGGACCGAGTACGGCGCAAACCTGTTCCGGTTGCACGACCGCAAGGGTGGCGACTACCTGCTCGGCCCCACCCATGAAGAGCTGTTCACCCTCACCGTCAAGGGCGAGTACAGCTCCTACAAGGACTACCCGGTGATTCTCTACCAGGTGCAGACGAAGTACCGGGACGAGGAGCGACCCCGTGCCGGGATCCTGCGCGGCAGGGAGTTTTTGATGAAGGACTCGTATTCCTTCGATCTCTCTGACGACGGCTTGGCGCGGTCCTACCAGGCGCATCGGGAGGCTTACGTCAAGATCTTCGATCGACTCGGATTGCGTTATGTGATCGTGTCGGCGATGTCCGGCGCGATGGGTGGCTCGGCCAGCGAGGAGTTTCTCGCCGAAGCGGAGACCGGCGAGGACACCTTCGTTCGCAGCACTGAGTCCGGGTACGCGGCCAACGTGGAGGCGGTGATCACCCCGGGGCCACCCGAGCTGCCCATCGACGGCCTGCCACCGGCCCGGGTGCTGCACACCCCGGATACCCCGACCATCGACACGCTGGTCAGGCATCTCAACGGCGCAGGCCTAGGCCGGACCTTCAGCGCTGCGGACACCCTGAAAAACGTCATCGTCAAGACCCGGCAACCCGGTGCGCAACGCTGGGAACTGCTGGGAGTGGGAATCCCCGGTGATCGCGAGGTCGACATGAAACGGCTGGAGGCCTCGCTGGCCCCGGCCGAGGCGGCGCTGCTCGACGACACGGACTTTGCGGCACATCCATTTCTAGTCAAGGGCTACATCGGCCCTGGCGCGCTCGCCAAGAACGGGGTGCGCTACCTCGTCGATCCCCGAGTGGTTGCGGGTACCTCGTGGGCCACTGGTGCCGACCAAGCCGACCACCACGTCATAGGCCTGGTCTGCGGGCGCGACTTCACCCCCGATGGCACCGTCGAGGCCGCCGAGGTGCGCGCGGGCGACCCGTCCCCCGACGGCGCCGGCACACTGGTCGCCGCCCGGGGCATCGAGATCGGTCACATCTTCCAGCTCGGTCGCAAGTACGCCGACGCCTTCGCTCTGGACGCGCTAGGCCCTGACGGAAAGCCGATCCGGATCACCATGGGGTGCTACGGCATCGGCGTCTCCCGCCTGGTCGGCGCGATAGCCGAGCAGAGCCACGACGCGTACGGGCTGATCTGGCCCCGCGAGGTAGCCCCGGCCGACGTGCACGTCGTGATCGCAGGTAAGGACGCCACGATCGGCGCCGCCGGTGAGCGGCTGGCCGTGGAGTTGGACGCGGCCGGCCTGCGGGTGATCCTCGATGACCGGCCGGCCACCCCAGGGGTGAAGTTTGCCGATGCCGAGCTGATCGGCGTGCCGACCATCCTCGTGGTGGGGCGCGGCCTCGCGTCGGGCGTGGTGGAAGTCAAGGATCGGACCACTGGCGAGCGCACCGAGGTGCCGGTGGATGGTGTGGTAGCGCACCTCCATGAGCTGTGCGCTAAGTAGCCTCAGCCGGCCAGGAAGCTCAGCCGGACAGTCCGGACCGGGTTGTCACGGTTGGTGTCCACCAGGCAGATCGACTGCCAGGTGCCCAACGTGAGCTGGCCGCCGAGCACCGGGACGCTGGCGTAGGGCGGCAGGAGCGCAGGCAGCAGGTGGTCTCGGCCGTGCCCGGGGGAGCCGTGCTGATGGCGCCACCGGTCGTCGGCGGGCAGCAGCTGGCGCAGCGCGGCGAGCAGGTCGCTGTCGCTGCCGGACCCGGTCTCGATCACGGCGAGGCCGGCGGTCGCATGCGGCACCCAGACGTGCAGCAGGCCATCACCGGCAGAAGCCCGGTGGAGAAAGGCTGCACAGTCCTTAGTGAGGTCATGGACCTGTTCGCGCGAGCCAGTCTCGATGCGAATCTGCTCGGTATGCACGGTCGTACGGTAATCGCGTCCACATGTCCCGGACGAGATCAGGGTGCGCCGGGGAACTGCACCGTCAGCGGGATAACACCCGCTGTTGCTCGCCACCGGGTCGCCCGCACGGCCGCGTCGGTCAGCGCCTCCAGTGCAGTCCCGCGCAGATCCGCATCAGCCGGACTGCGCTCGACTACCGAACGCCACGCCGCGGCTGTGTCGGTCTCCGCGGTGATCGCCAGCCGCAGCGCGGAAGCGGCATCGGTGACCGGTTCTGGCGTGAGGTAGCCCGGTTCAGGTGGCACAGGTGTAGCACCCGCGTCGATCAGGCTCCGCTGTGTGGCGTCGCGCCGAGCCTGATGCGCGGTGATGGTCTCGTCGAGCCGGCGGCTCAAGGCATCCGGTACAAACGCCCCCACCAGCCCGTAAACCCACACCGCGGCATGCTCAGCCCCCAACGCTGCCTGCAACGCCCCCACCGGCACCTGGGGTCGGCCCCGATATGGGGACATATCGGGGGGCGGGCGGCGGGGGCGGCGGGTCATGAGAGGAGGGCGGCATGGGTGGCGCAGCAGGCGGCTATCGATGCGAGCAGCGCGGCGCGGTAGCCGGGGAGGGTGACGACCAGTCCGGCAGCTTCATCCTGGGCCGCGCGCGCCGCTTGGGCCAGGGCCGTTCGGGCAGCGGAAGAGTCGGGGGCGGCGGGCGCAGGTCCAGCCGGCGGCGGGACGGCGCTGGTGGAGGGTGCGCCAGGTCGGGCGCGGCGGAGCTCGGCGCGCAGCGCCGTGGCATGCGCCATCCGGTCCGCAGCGAGCGCCCTTGCCGATGCGGCCAACGCCGGGTTGGCGTGAGCCTCCGGCTGGCCCACCGCTTGCGCCAGAGCTGCGTCAGCCTCCGCGCGCCGGGCTGGCGATTCCAGCGGATCGGGCCCGCTTGGTGCGCGTGCCGATGAGCTGCACCCGGTCAGCGCCGCCGGACCGGTGAGCACCAGCGCGGTGCCGACGGCCAACACGCCGCGACGGCTGGGACGGGCTGTTGGCACGGTCGGTCATCCTGCCAGCAGCGCTGGTTCGCTGCCGGCTCAGCACCGTGATCCAGTTGGCGCAGGTTGGTTCCGAGACGCGATACCCTAGGTAATTCCGACCGGCCATGCCGCGTTGGTGAGTCGTTGCGTTTACCACTTGTAGAGAGACAGTCACTTTTAGTCAGGAGGCCACGGTGACCACGCAGCCCGCGAACCTCGGCTCAGCAATCGAGTCGGTGGTTCGCGACGCGGTGGCTGACGTGGGGTTCGATCTGGAGAGCTTGGAGGAGGTGCGGGTAGGCCAGCGCTGGGTGATCCGGGTGATCGTCGATTCGGACGCCGGCGTGGGGCTTGACGACATCGCCGCGGTCAGCCGCGCGGTGTCGCTGGCCTTGGACGAGCGCGATGAGCTGATGGCCGGGCCCTACACCCTTGAGGTTACTTCTCCTGGAGTCGACCGGCCGCTGACCCACCCGCGGCACTGGCGGCGCAACCGGCTGCGGCTGGTACGGGCCGCTCTGGTAGCCGGCGGAGAGCTGATCGGTCGAATCGGTGACTGCGATGACGAGGGTGTCGTGCTGCTGGCGTCGGGATCCCTGCGCCGGGTGCGCTATACGGAACTGAGCCGCGCAGTGGTCGAGGTGGAGTTTCGCCACCCGCCCGCTCATGAGCTCGCTGCGCTCGACGGCGCGAGCCGGCAGGATTGGGAGGAACGGTGAACGTCGACATCGCCGCGTTGCGCGCCATCGAGCGGGACAAGGACATCTCTTTCGATACGGTTCTCGAGGCAATCGAGACGGCGCTACTGACCGCGTACAAGCACACCGACGGCCATCAACCGCACGTTCGTATTGACGTCGACCGCAAAAGCGGCCTGGTCCGGGTGCTCGCGCAGGAGCTCGATGACGACGGCAACGTCAGCCAGGAGTGGGACGACACCCCCGAAGGGTTCGGCCGCATCGCGGCCACTACAGCCCGCCAGGTGATCCTGCAACGGCTGCGTGATGCCGAGCATGAACGCACCTTTGGCGAGTTCTCGGCCAAGGAGGGCGAGATCGTTGCCGGGCTCGTACAGCGCGACGCCCGGGCCAACGCCCGTGGTGTGGTGGTGGTCCAGATCGGCGAGACCGAGGGCGTGATCCCGCCGGTGGAGCAGGCTCCCAGGGAGACCTACCGGCACGGCGAGCGGATCAAGTGTTACGTCGTCGGCGTATCCCGGGGAATGCGCGGGCCGCAGATCACCCTGTCCCGCACGCATCCCAACCTGGTCCGCCGGCTGTTCGCCCTGGAGGTTCCCGAAATCGCAGACGGAACGGTGGAGATTCCGGCGGTAGCCAGGGAGGCGGGGCATCGCTCGAAGATCGCGGTCCGGTCGACCATCGCAGGAGTCAATGCCAAGGGTGCCTGCATAGGACCGATGGGCCAGCGGGTTCGCAATGTGATGAGTGAGCTGGGTGGCGAGAAGATCGACATTATCGATTACGCAGAGGACCCCGCGACGTTCGTGGGTAATGCGCTGTCCCCGGCGAAGGTCATCTCGGTACAGGTGATCGATGCCCGAGCTAAGACGGCTCGGGTGGTCGTCCCCGATTTCCAGCTTTCGTTGGCAATCGGTAAGGAGGGGCAGAACGCCAGGCTGGCTGCCCGGCTGACCGGATGGAAGATCGACATTCGAAGCGACGCGGACCCGATGGCATCCTCACCTGGGGCCGCAACGCGCGCCGAGGTACCGGTCACCAATGCCGGTTCTCCACCCGCGGCTGGGACGCGCTAGAATTGTGATGGCCTCCCGTCGGGGGACGGTCTACGCCTGCCCGGAAGACGTCCGGCGCTGCCGCCGCGAGCGGCCCGCCGAGCCAGTCCGGACGTGCGTGGGTTGCCGGACCAAGACGGCGGCTTCCGGATTGCTGCGTGTGGTGGCGGTGGATGGGACCCTAGTCCCGGACCCGCGGCGTCGGTATCCAGGTCGAGGTGCGTGGGTGCACCCCGATGTCGGATGCCTGCGTCTCGCCGAGCGGCGCCGAGCCTTCCCGCGGGCGTTGCGCTGCGCGGGGGCGCTCGACACCGTCGCGGTGTACGCCTTCCTCACCTAGCTGTTCGCCAGACGCGTGAGGTTCTCGGTTCGCTGAGGACGTACCGACGCCGGGACCGCCCCGGTGCGCGGTCGACACAGAGAGCAGGTCGATTCCGAAATGTACCCGCAGTCGTGAAGCACTGACAGCGATGAACATGTACTAGTAACGGGGTCGAGCGGGGTTGCCGC